>CANQWH010000007.1 GCA_947627495.1 uncultured Clostridia bacterium | reverse complement strand
ATTGTAAAATAATAAGATATGTCCATACCCATTGACAAAAAAAACAGAAAAATAGTATAATATAAAGTATATAATTTAAATGAAGGAGAAAAATATGGGGGATTTAAAAGTTTTAATAAGTGAAGAAGAAGTAGACAAAAGAGTAAGAGAAATAGCAGAAGAAATAAGTGAAGAATATAAAAATAAAAATCTTACATTTATTTGTATATTAAAAGGCTCTATATTCTTTACAGTAGAATTAGCAAAAAGAATACCAAATAATATCAACTTTGAATTTATTAGAGTTTCAAGTTATCACGGAGAAAATAGTACAGGCATAATAGAAATGAAGGTAGATTTACAAGGAGATATAAAGGACCACGATGTAATTGTAATTGAAGACATAGTTGATACAGGAAGAACATTATCATACTTAAAACAGTATTTGCAAAGTAAAGGACCAAAAAGTTTAAAAATATGTGCATTACTTGATAAAAAAGAAAGAAGACTTTGTGAAATGGAAGCAGATTATGTAGGCTTTGATATTCCAGATAAATTTGTAGTAGGATATGGATTAGATGTAGATGAAAAATATAGAAATCTGCCATATATAGGTTATTTTGAGAATGTTTAATATAGAAGAAGAATTAAAAAAACTCCCATCAAAACCGGGAGTTTATATTATGAGAGATAAAAATGATAATATAATATATGTAGGTAAAGCCATTTCTTTAAAAAATAGGGTTACTCAATATTTTAGAAAAACTAATAAAACAGCTAGAATACAAAGAATGGTTTCATTAATAGACCATTTTGAATACATAGTAACAGATAATGAGGCAGAGGCTTTAATTTTAGAGTGTAACCTAATAAAAAAGAATATGCCTAAATTTAATGTGCTTTTAAAAGATGATAAGACATACCCTTATATAAAAATAGATGTAAAATCAGATTATCCAAATGTATTTTTTACTAGAACAATAAAAAATGATGGGGCAAAATATTTTGGACCATATGCAAACCCGGGTGCAGCCAAGGAAATGATTAATTTTATAAAGGAAAGATTTCAAATAAGACAGTGTAAAACTTTTAAATCAAATAAAAGAGCATGTTTAAATTATCATATAAAAAGATGTTTAGCTCCATGTGTCAATAATGTATCAAAAGAAGAGTATAGAAAGCAGATAGACCAAATTATAATGCTATTAGAGGGCAAAACTGATACTGTAATAAAAAAATTGGAGGCAGAAATGAATGAATGTTCTGAAAAGCAAGATTATGAAAGGGCGGCTGTTTTAAGAGATAAAAAAATTGCAATTGAAAGAATTTCAGAAAAACAAAAAGTTTCTAATATAAATGAAAGGGCAATAGATGTAATAGGTGTATATAAAAACAAAATTTCAGTATGTATAGAAGTATTTTTTGTTAGAAAAAGCAAAATGATAGGAAGAGAACACTACTTTTTTAATGGTATGCAAGATGAAGAAATTTCAAATATACTTTCAGATTTTGTTAAACAGTATTACATGCAAAAAGATGAAATACCTAATAAAATAATGATACAAGAAAAAATAGAAGATGAGGAATTAATAGAAAATTTATTATCTGAAAGAACTAATAAAAAGGTAGAATTTAGAGTACCACAAAAAGGCGAAAAATTAAGATTTATAGAGATGGCAATTAATAATGCAAGAATAACACTTGAAAATAAAGTAAAAGAAAAGCAAAGTATGGTACTTGGTTTAAAAGAAACATTAAACATGGAAAAATTACCAAGAAAAATAGAATGTTATGATATATCTAATATTTCTGGAGACTATATGGTTGCCGGAATGTGTGTTGCAATAGATGGAGTTATAAAAAGGAATTTATCAAGAAGATTTAAAATAAAAACGGTATTTACACAAGATGACCCACGATGTATGGAAGAGGTTGTAACAAGAAGAATTAAACATTCTATTGAAAATCCCAAAGGCGGTTTTGGAGAGTTGCCAGATGTAATTTTTGCAGATGGAGGAATAACTCAAATAAGAGCAATAAAAAGAGCAATAGAAAAATACAATATAACAATTCCTGTATATGGAATGGTAAAAGATGATAAACATAGAAGCAAGGAATTAATAGATGATGACAGAAATGTAATAAAATTAACAGATGAACAAATGAATTTTATAACTAATTTTCAAGATGAAGTTCATAATACTGCAATCGAATACAATAGAAGACTTAGAGAACAAGCTGTTACAAAATCTGCATTAGATGAAATAGATGGAATAGGAGATAAGAAAAAACAAGAATTGCTAAAAAAATTTGGAAGTGTTGAAGGTATAAAAAATGCAAGTTTAGAGGAAATAACAAAAATAAAAGGGATAAATAAAAATTTAGCTAGAAAAATCAAAGAATTTTTGGATTAAAAATTATCATATTATAAAATATCATGAATATACTTAAAATGAGAACTAAAATTTGAAAGGAGCATATTTATGATAGATGTTACAAGTGAAGAATATTGGAATGAAAAATTTGAGAAGGAAGAAGAAAAACATAAATTAAGTTTTGCAAGTAAAATAATAATGATAGGGTTAATTTTATTTGGAATTTGTACAGTAATTAATACGGTTTTAATTTATAAATTTTTTAGTTTATTAACAATGCTATAAAAATTTATAACTGCTTTCGAGTTTAGAGGACTGTACAGTGAAGATTCATAGTATATAATTTTAGGAAGGAATGTGAATAAAATTGAACATAGCAACAAATTGGAAAGATTATGAAATATTAGACATGGCAAATGGGGAAAAATTAGAAAGATGGGGAGAATACACATTAATAAGACCTGACCCACAGATAATTTGGAAAGAAAAAACTTATCCAGAAAAATGGAAAAGAGCAAATGCTACATATACAAGGAGTAAAACAGGAGGAGGAGCATGGAATTATAAAAACAAATTACCAGCAGCTTGGCAAATTAAGTATAAAAATTTAATATTTAATATAAAGCCAATGGGATTTAAACATACTGGTTTGTTTCCTGAACAAGCTGTAAATTGGGATTGGATGATAGAAAAAATAAAAAATGCTAAAAGACCAATAAAAGTATTAAATTTATTTGCATATACAGGAGGAGCAACTGTTGCTTGTTTATCAGTAGGAGCATCAGTTTGTCACGTAGATAGTTCAAAGGGAATGGTTGCTTGGGCAAAAGAAAATGTAATATCATCAAAACTTAATGAAAAACCAGTAAGGTATATTGTAGATGATGTTATAAAATTTGTTACGCGTGAAATAAGAAGAGGAAACACCTATGATGCTATAATTATGGATCCACCTTCATATGGAAGAGGAACATCTGGTGAAGTATGGCAATTTGAAGAAAACATTTCAGAATTAGTAGAGCTTTGTACTAAAGTTTTAAGTAATAAACCATTATTTTTCTTAATAAACTCATATACTACAGGTATTTCAGCAGAGGTATTAGGAAATATTTTAAAAATTAATTTAAAAAGATATAAAGGCAAAATTTCATCAGGCGAAATTGGTTTGCCTATGAAAAATTCTAACTTAATTCTTCCATGTGGAATATACGGAAGATGGGAAGAATAGCTTTATGTAAATCTTGCAAAAATATCAAAAATCTATATGAAAATGAATAAAAAAATTTTCATATAGGTTTTTTCATATTACATATATAAAATGAAAATATATAAAAAAAATAATATACAATAACATCATCGAAAGCTAATAGCAATTAGGCGATAGTGTAAAGATAAGCTTTTGTATAGGAAAGGAATGATAGTTTAAGTGGTAGAAACTATTTGTAACAAGTTAACACTTAGAATTAAAAATAAAATGCCAGAAATAGATGATGAAAGAGCAGAGATAATAAATTATGGTTTACAGTTATTAATAGGAGAAATACCAAAAACGTTAATAATAATAGCATTAGCATGGATACTTGGAGTATTAGAATTAACAATATTGACTTTAATTTTGATATTACCATATAGAACAGTTTCAGGTGGAGTTCATTTAAAAACACATATAGGTTGTATTGTAGCAACATCATTATTTTATATAGGGAATGCATTGTTAAGTAAATATTTATTGTTGAGTAAAATGGCTCAATATAGTATTACTGCTATAGTATGGGTATTTTCAATGATAATGATTAAATGGTATGCTCCGGCAGATACAGAAGATGTTCCAATACTTAGAAAAAAAGAAAGAAAAATAAAAAAAATTTTATCATATATATTTATGACAGTAACACTTTTAATATCTTTATTTATAAAAAATACAGTAGTTTCAAATATTATGTTATTTGGAACATTATTACAAACAATAGCAATAACAAGATTCATGTATAAATTAGCAGGAAATAAATATGGATATGAAGAGTATATGAAAAAACAAGCAATAGAGAAAAATTAAAATGTTCATTATGAATTTTACATAAATAATAAAAAAAGGGAGGGAAATAACATGACAAAATTATTAGCAAAATTAGCTGAAAAATATGCTAGAAGCACAAACACAGCTTGCTTTGTATTTTTAGTTTGGCATCAACCTAAAATGCCAGCATCTTTAGTAAAAAAAGATTAATTATTGGTAGAAAAAATTAAGACCTAGAAAGTATAATATATTCTAGGCCTTAGTCTTTATTGTGGAAAAATAAAACTTTTAGAAATTATAAATTTCAAATTGTTGTGAAAAATATTTATCTGTTTTTGTAGTATATAAATCAAGATTTGTATTTTTTCTTAAGTACTTTCTTACTTCCCATAAACCTAAACCATGACTTTTATTATCTTCTTCTTGTTTAGATGTGTAACCTTTTTCAAATATTCTATCTATATTAACATCCTTGTTCATATATGTATTTTGAATAATAATTAAATCTGTATTATTTTTCTTATTTTTTCTAAAAATAATATTAACTATTTTTTTATCACACTTACTAGCAGCTTCAATGGCATTATCTAAAAGAATTCCTAAAATTCTAGTAAGTTCATACATTTTTATGTTTAGGCTACTTAAATCCATCAAAACTTCTAAATTTAATTTTATTTCTTGTTTTTCACACTTATATAGTTTGTCTGCTAATAAACTATATATAGCTGGATTATTAATAAGCTCTGGATTCAAAAGAGATAGATTGTTATTAAGTTGACATTCTTCTAATAAGTCTTTGTAATATGTTTTTAAGCCGTCTATATTATTTGTGGATAAATATCCTCCAATTGCTTGAATAATATTATTGAAATCGTGTTTAAAACCTCTAATATTATCATGCAAAGTATTCAAAGTTTTATTATACATTTTTTCTGCAGAGAGTAACTGTTTAGTTTCTTCTAATTTATTTGTTCTAAACAGACTGTATAAGCTAATAACAAAGTAAATTATCATAACAACTAAAGAAGTAATAATAAGAGAAATAGGTAAATAATCTATGTAAAAACATTCAATATATGCTTGCATAAATATTGCTAATGTTCCTATGATAAAATTAATAATTAATATGTTATAACTCCAGAAATCAAATTTATCTAGTAAAGTTATTTTTAAATTGAACTTTTTAATAATTTTGTAAAGTATAAACAATACAATATACAAAGTTAAAGAGTAGAGAATTTTATATATTGGTACAACAGAGAAAACTATAGAGTTTTTATTTAAAATAGTACTATATAATATAACCAATGGTGTACCAATACAAAATATTATAGCATAAAATAATATTTCTGCTCCAAGTGCTTTTAATGCATTAGTTTTTAGTATGAAATAAAGTAAAACAGGCAAGGCTACTATATTAATAAAAGTATAAAATGGTGCAGGAATAATATAAGGTGAAATGATTGCAATAAGTGAAAAACAAAGAATATATGCTATTGCTTGTTTTTTAGAATAATTTATATTTAATATAGTAGTGAATAATAAAAATGCTATTATTATCTCAATAAATGTCATTGGAACACTTATTATATTCATTATTAATTCATTTTCACTTGATAAAGCATTTAAGATTGTTTGTAAAATTTCCATCTTTAAAGACCTCCAAAAATTTGCTTTTATATTTTGCTCCAACAGAGCAATGTAATCCATCTTCAAATAACACTAAATTATCACTCGAATCGAATTGTACTACTTTATTTACATTTACTATAAAAGACTTATGACATCTTATAAAGTTGCCTGGTAGATAATTTTCAATTTTAGAAAAAGAACTATATGTTGTATAGTTACGTGTATTAGTACAAAATATTAATTTCATACCTTCTTTACAAATATAATTTATATTATCCTCATTTATTAATGTGTTATTACTAAGTTTAAGGAAACGAGAATTAGTATTTTTTGTATCTTCAACAAGTCTAAGGACAGTTTCTTCTAATCTTTCATCAGAAATAGGTTTTAACAAATAATCAAATGTTTTATATTTGTATGCAAGTAATGCATATTCGAAATGACCTGTAAGAAAAATAATATAAACACCTTTATTCTTCTTACGGATAATGTCTGCAATATCACAACCAGAAATTGCAGACTTAAGATTTATATCTAATATTAATACATCAACAGTATTGGTTTGTATAAAATCTAGAATTTCATTTGGGGTGGATGCTTTTAAACAAATTTCTGCATTGATATTATTTCTTATAAATATTGATTCTAATGATTTTACTAATCTATTTAAAATTATAATATTATCATCACATAAAGCAAAATTTAACATAAAAACACCTCCATATTTATTAGTTGTAACAAGTATTTGACAGAAAATTGGAAAAAATTTCAAATTCTTTAATAAATATAACCCAAAGTGTACTATTTGTCAATAAAAAATCTTTAAAAACACAAAAATGAAACATACGCGTAAATATTTAACATAAAAACACATTAATACTAAAATTTCGACAAATTTTTATCGTGAAAAAAAAGACTCCTAGGTATTGTTCTTATATAATAATACTTGAATAATTGCAAGAGTTTTACAGAATAATTTTTAAAAAAATTGATAGAAAATGTATTGACCTAAAAATTTTTTCATGCTATCATTATTGTGTTATTTATTAACATTATAAAATAGGAGAAGGGAGAAACTTATGAAAAAGAAAAGATTGTTAGTTTTGCTATTACTTGTTGTTATTGTTCTTGGGCAAATAGGAATTACAAATTTCTTGAATGCATCATATGCTGAAACTAGAGATGTAACAGGAACTAAGTGGAATCGTTACTTCTATGAACAATTAACACCTAATGCAAAGGCCATCTATGAAGCAATGTTTAAAATGTATCAAGATGGTAAGTTTATGAGAGGCGAAAGCCTTGAAATAACAGATAAAGTAAGTTCAGCATCTATAGCTTTATTTGTTAATGGAGATAATCAATTAATACTTGATTATGCAGCAGCAAGAGATGCATTTCAATATGATTATCCTGACTGTTTCTATGTTGATTTTTCTCAATTATCAGTCAGAGTTACACAAAGTTCTGATGGAACTTTACATGCATTTTTAGGAGCAGGTAGATCAGACACATATTGGTTACCTGAAATGGATTCTTCAAGAACCACTGAAGATAATGGAGGATTTGGAGAAGGAATTGAAGGTGCAGTAGAACAATACAATGCAAAAATGGATGAAATTATTGAACAAATTGTTGAATCTGTTGACAAAAATAAAGAATTAGAGGGTGGAGAAGTTGTAGAAAAAGATTCAGAAGGAAATGTATTAGAAACATATACAGGTTCAAATAGAGATGTACTATTAGTTGGTGCAGCTCATGATTACCTTGTAAAACACATGATTTATCATTTTGAAAATGAAGTAAAAAATGGTAATGCAAGAACAGCATATGATGGAATTATCTATGGAGAAGGTGTGTGCGAAGCATACACAAGAAGCTTTAAAGCAATACTTGATAGATTAGGAATTCCATGTGTTTGTGTTTATGGAATTTATACTCCAAAACAAAATGTAAATGAACCACATATTTGGAATTATGTTCAAATTGGTGGTAAATGGTATGGTGTTGATGTAACACATGATGACCCTACACATTCAAATTGGACTGAAAAAAATAGTGGTCATGAAACTAGACAATACTGGCTTGTAGGAAGTAGAGACTTAGTAAGTCATCATTATCCACAAGGAATAATGTCTGGTGCAAACTATAAATTTACATATCCAAATCTTGAAGAAGATGCATTAAGAGAAAATTATACTGTACAAGATAGCAACTTTAGAGTTAAAGTAGTTAAGGAAATAATTGATTATGATAGAAAAGATGATTTTAATCCTGTTTATGCAGGTGTTTATGAAGTAAACTATAATGGAAAAAATTATACTGAAAATGCAAAAGATGGAAAGTACTTAATTGCAAGATATATTCAATATGAACCAGGTACAGATACTTGGACAACAACAGATTGGATGTATTTGGATCCTTGGGCTATATATTTTGGCGATTCTGAATCAAGTGAAAGAATGGAACCAACGCAACCAGATAGTGATTTAGGAGGAAATTATGTAAGAGTAGAAGCTGCTCAAATTAGAAAAGCTCAATTTGCAGTAACAGATATTGCTCCTAAATATAAAGAGATAAAAGACGAATATGAAAAAAATGGATATAGCAAAGATAACTATACCCAAGATTGGTATAATCGTTTTGTAAATGTTATGGTATATGAAGCTGCTGGATTCTTTGATGGAAGTACAGCAAGGATAGAAGAAAAAACAAATGAAATAGATAATGAATGGGGTACTTATGTTGCTCCACCATATCCAAAAAAATGCACACCATCAACAGCAGGAGCATTAACAGTAGGGCAAAAGCAACATATAACTATTACATTTGATTGTAAATTAGTTTTAGCGGAAGGTGCTACTGAAGCAGGAATCGAATTTTCAACAGAAAAAAGATACTTTGATAATGATACAGGAGATAAATTTGGAACTGTTGCAAATTTTGAATTTGATGGAGATAGAACAGTAGAATTCGATTTTACTCCAAGTGATATGTTTGCTGATGATAGCTGTTTCTATGATTTCCAAGTTACTGGTTTAGTAGGAGAAGCTTCTTTACAAAAACCAATACCTGTATCATACATGGCAGTATTTCCTTGTGCAATGCATGCATTTGCAGCTGAAGGATATCAAAAAAATATATTTGGTCAGCCACAACTTATAGACTCAACAGAAATTGATGGTTCTGATTGGGAAATGAAAGATATGGAAACAGGAGAAAAAAGTGTATTAGATGATTTAGAAAAGCTTACACATAGATTAACACTTGTTACAAGTGAAACAACAAAACGTGAAACTGAAGCAATGCAAGATGTTTTACAAAATGCTGATAATAATACAATAAGTTCTCAAGAAAAAGCAGCATTAAAAGAAGCAGAAGAACTTGAAAGAGTTAATACATACAATATTAAATTTACTGTATGTAAGAAATATATTGTACAAACTGGTGAAGGTGTTCGTATATCTGTTGGTTTCCCAAAAGGTACAAGTTACGAAGATTATGCAAAAGATGGTAAACTATCATTTAAGGCATATCACTATATAGTAGATCCAGAAACAGATGTATTAACTGGAGAAGTAGAAGAAATACCAGTAACAGTAACACGTCAAGGATTAATTCTTTTAGTAAAATCATTCTCACCATTTACTATTGCAGCAATTGAAAATCCAGAACCTATAGTACCTGTGCAAAAACAATTAGTTGTTACTTCAACAGAAGGTGGTTCTATAAAGAATGGCGCTACAGTCCTTGAAGGTGGAAAAGGAGATATTACTCTTAATAAAGATGGCAAAGCAACATTAACAATTACACCAGATGCAGGATATGAAATAGATTACATTATGATTAATGATGTAAGAAAAAATATTACTAATAAAAGTGGCGAAACAATAGAAATATCTTATGATGAAGTAGAAACAGGTTCTGTTTTAGAAGTTGGTTTTGTATCTGCTAAGATACATACAGCAGAAAAAGTTGCAGGATATAGTAGTGATTACACAGTACCAAAAATTACAATCGCAATTGATAAAGATATTAGAAAAGATTATTTAGTTGGTGAAAAAATAGAAATTGCTCCTGTTGTAACAGTAACTGGTATTGATTATGATGAAATTAAATATCAGTGGGAAGAATATGGAGGAAGACCTTACCCATTGGGTCAACCGCTGGAAGGTCAAAATAATAAAAACCTGGTAATAGAGAGTGCTAAACTTAGTGATGGTATTGCTTATCAACTTAGGGTAACCTTAATTAAAGGTGGTAAGAAAGTTTTGCATCCTGATTCCAGCCAAGAACTAGTTGAAATAAGTGAGGTATTAAAATTATATGTTTATCCAGAAATGAATATTGACATATTGGATAACGAAGAAAATAAAATTGATACTTTATCATTAAAAGAAGGGGATACATATCAACTTAAAACAGAAATTTATAGAATATACGATGATGGTTATGAAACAAAGAATAAAGTAAATGTAGGTCGAACAGTTACTTGGACATCAATTAATCCAGATGTTGTAACAGTTGATAGCTCAGGACTATTAGAGGCAGTAGGAGTAAGCACAGAACCTGTAACTATTAAAGCAGAAATTGAGGATGTTGATGGAAGTAAAAAAATCGATACTATTACAGTAAATGTTAAACATGTACCAGTAGAAAGTGTAAGTATTAGCCCAGCAGAAGCAACAGTAGATGTTGGAAAAACATTACATCTAACAGCAGAAATTTCTCCAGAAAATGCTACTAATAAAGATGTTACATGGAGTATGAAAAATAATGATAATTCTCATGCAACAGTTGATGAACATGGTGTGGTTACTGGTATAAAAGAAGGAACAGCAACAGTAGTTGCAACAGCAGCAGATGGAAAAACAGCTGAATGTAAAGTAACTGTTAACACACCTCCTGTTACAGATATTACAGATGATATAGAAGACCATGATATAGAGTTGGTAGCGGGTTCAACAATAACAATTCATGCTAATGCTCACCCACATAATGCCGATAACGAATTAAAATGGGAAACAAGTGATTCAACTGTTGCTACAGTTGAAAAAGTTGATGGAAATAATGGAAAAATTACTGCAGGTGCATATAAAGAAAGTGGAAACAATACATGTACTATTACAGTATCATCTGTTTCAAATCCTAGTGTAAAACTTGAATATCACATTACAGTAATTGATGAAGTTATTCCAGTTGACCATATAGAACTTAATAGTAAAAATGTTACACTTAAAGTAGGAGAACACTTTGATTTTAACGTAGAAGTTTTTGCCTCAGAAGAAGATACTGCTAAAGGAGAAAATCCAACTTTTACAGATATTAAATGGGCAATTACAGATCTAGAAGGTGAAGATGTAGCAATAATTGATGATTCTGGTGTAGTAGTTGCAAATAATATTGGAAAAGCAAAAGTTACTGTAACAGTTACTTGTGCAAATCCAGAGTGCCCTAAACATACAGCAGAAGCAACAGTAACTGTTGAAAAAACACCTGTAACAGATATAAAACTTAGCGAAACAAGTATAGAACTTCATCCTGAACATGAACATCAATTATATGCAACCGTTTTACCAGAAGATGCAACAGATAAGACTGTAACATGGGAATCATTAAATGAAGATATAGCTACAGTTGATGAAAATGGTAAAGTTGTAGCAGTAGCTACAGGCACAGCTACTATTAGAGTAAGTTCAGTAAGTAATCCAACTGTTTACAAAGATTGCAAAGTAAAAGTTCTAAGTGTTCCAGTTGAGGATATTGAATTAAGCAAAAAAGATTTAGTTGTAAAAGGTGGAGAAGAAACAATTATAACGGCTACTGTATCACCTAGCACAGCAACTAATAAAGAGCTAACATGGAAAGCAGATTCAGATGTTGTTACACTTGATGTGACTGATGATGGTGAAGGAAAATATACAGTAACAATTAAAGTAAGTGATGTTACAGAAAAAACTCAAGTTACAATTACAGCAACTGCTACAGATGGATCAGGAATCACAGAAACTTTAAATGTAACTGTAGTACCTTCAAAAGGTGATTTAACTGTTTATACAGTCGATCAAAATGGAAACTTTATGCCTGGAGTAACACTAAGATTAATGCAAGGTGATACTCTAATTAGCGAAGGTGTTGCAACTTATGGTATGTTTAAATTTGAAGACCTTCCAGATGGAGAATATACAATTTCTGAAGTACATGTTCCAGTAAAGGATTTAGATGGAAATAATATTTTAATTGAAAAAATTATTGAAAATTATACTTTCAGAGTTGTTGAAGGTAAAGTTGAATTTATAAATGTAGATGAAGAAGAATTTACTGATACTCTTGTATTTGTAAATATTGTTAATGATGGAAATAGTGCAGATTTACTTGCAAGAATTGGAGTGGCTAAAGACTTTACAACAGAAGATGGAAAAACTATAGAGGAACAATATAAAGAATTTAGCGAAAAATATGCAGAGAAAGAAACAGATCAACCAAGTAAACCAGATCAACCAGACACACCAGATACTCCAACAACACCAGATGTTCCAGACACATCAGAACAACCAGACAACCCAACAACACCAGATGTTCCAGACACACCAGAACAACCAGACAACCCAACAACACCAGATGTTCCTGATACACCAGAACAACCAGACAATGGAAATAATGGTTCAGGTATGCCAAATACTTCAGATATAGCAATAGAAGTATTTGCAGTAGTTATGATCATCTCATTAATTGGAATAATATTTATTATTCGCAAGAAGAATGTAAAGGGAAGAAGAAGAAAATAAATAATAAAATTTTAGGAGATTAGAATAAAACTAATCTCTTATTTTAAAATTAGTTACGATTCACTACTTATTATATGCACAAAATAGCCAAACGTATAAGAAAAAATATGAAAGCATCTTTTGAGTTTGGCGGACTTTTATATGTAGCGACGAATATTATATTAAATATAATTTATAAATAAACTAAAAAATATAAAGAAAGAAATTAAAAATTTATGAAAAACAAAATATTAATAAACATAATTTTTATAATATTTATCTGTGTATTCTTATATTCTGGATATAATGTTTTTATATGGTTTAAAAGTGATATAGAAACTAAAAAATTAGAAGAAGGACTATATGTAGATGTTATTACAAAAGAAAAAGAACCCGAAACAGGAGAAGAAATAATATCTATTGGTTTTGACAAGTTAAAAGAGATAAATCCTGATATTTTTGCATGGATTATAATAGATAATACATATATAAACTATCCAATCTTACAAGGTCCAACAGATGAATATTATTTAAGAAAGGACATATACAAAAAATACAGTGTTGCTGGAAGTATATTTGTATATAGTAACGCAAATAAGGATTTCTTAGATGAAAATACAATTATTTATGGTCACAACATGAAAAATGATAGGATGTTTTCAAATCTTCATAAAATATATAATGGTGATTTAGGAACGAATATTGATATTCGAATTTATACAGAGAACAAAACCAGTATTTATAAAGTATTTTCTTGTTATATTGATGAACCAAACTTAGAAGTTATAAAAAATAGTTTTACAGAAGAAGAAAAGAAAAATTATATTGATAGAGCAATTTCAAAAAGCAATATTAAATTTAATCAAAAAATAAATTATGAAAACAAAATGATAACTTTAATAACATGTGATACTACCAATAAAAAAAGAGTAATAGTTCATGCAATAGAGATTAATTAGGTTAGATAATAACTAATATTTACAATATTATTAATAATTCTCAAAATAACTAGAGATTAAAATCTTTAGTTATTTTTTAGTTTACTCATAATATTAAATAAGAAATTTATTTAAAAGTAACAATTTTTATACGATTATTTACATTATATAGTAACTGATTTTTGTTACCTTAAATTAAAAGTATAGTAATTTTTAATAAATTATGGTATACTAAAAACATAAGTTAAGGAGAGTGGTAAAAATGATGCATACATTATGCAAATATGAAGATGGAACAGAATTGGTTATTTCAGATATTATTACTAGAGATAATGGTGACGAGGTAATAAGAGTTGTTTTTGAAAGACCAACGGAACATGGATTTGATACATTGATATTTGAGTTACCAAGCTATAAAATTGTAGAACAAGATGGAAAGTATACAGAAGAAGAAATAGAGTTATTCAAAAAGGTAGTAGAACAAGGGGCAGCACATTTTTTTGAAATTGCAAGAGAAGGAGGACTTGAAAGTGCCTAATATATTTGAAACGATGCGGATATAGTGTATACTTTTGGTCTAATGAAAATAATGAACCAATTCATATACACATATCAAAAGGAAAACCAATTGGAATTTCTACAAAAGTATGGCTTACAAAAGCTGGAGGAAGTATAATTGCTAATAATAAAAGCAATATACCTATAAATGATTTAAAGAAAATACAAAAGCTAATAAATGATAATTATTTTTATATTTTAGCAAAATGGAAAAATTATTTTGAAGGGCAAGAAATTAAATTTTATTGCTAATTTAAAATATTTGACATACAAATTTTTGTATGGTAAAATATTTATAGTAAGACCTAGGTAAGGTAGCTAAAGGCTAAGCGTATGTTAAGTACGTTGCCACCTAGGCATTTTTATATATAAGATTAAATAATCATTTTGCAAAATAGCTAAAGAATAGTATAAATCTTTAGTTATTTTTTTTAAGTTTACTCATAATATTAAATAAGAAATTTATTTAAAAGTAACAATTTCTATACTATACAAGTTATATATGTAAGTAGGAAAGGAATGATAGTGTTATGAGTATGAGAGAAAATCTAAAAAAGAAATATTTTTATGTAGGAATAATATTTATTGTTTTATTAGTATTGTTTATATGTATAAAAGGTGTAGATAGTGAAATAACATTACAAACCAGTAGTACAGGGACTCTAAGTAATAAAAAGATTGGATGGGGGATAAAAAGAAATGCAAATCATGAACAGCCAGATTTAGGTAGTGAAAATAAAAGATTAATTGATGAAAATGGAGATATGGCAATAGGAAATAAAGAAGATAAATTTGTATATTTAACATTTGATGAAGGATATGAAGCAGGTTATACTGCAAAAATATTAGATGTATTAAAAGAAAATGATGTAAAAGCAGCTTTTTTTATAACAGGACATTATTTAAATAGCCAGCCAGAATTAGTAGAAAGAATGATAAAAGAGGGTCATACTGTAGGAAATCATACGGTAAATCATCCTAGTATGCCAGATTTAGATGATGAAAAATTAAAAGAAGAAATAACAAAACTTCATACGGCAGTATATGAAAAATTTGGCTATGAAATGAAATATTTAAGACCACCAAAAGGCGAATATAGCGAGAGAACACTTGCCCTTTCTAAGTCTCTAGGCTATACAACTGTTATGTGGAGTTTTGCATATGATGATTGGGATGAAAATAAACAAGGTAGAGAAGATTATGCAAAAGATAAAATATTATCAAATATGCATAATGGTGAAATAATGTTATTACATGCTACTTCAAAGGATAATAGTAACATATTAGATGAAATGATTAAAGAAATAAAAAAACAAGGATATGAGTTTAGAACTTTAGATGAATTTAAAAAATAGTTTATAAAAATAAGAAGTTTAGAAGATACCATAAAATTTGAAAATTTTGTTAAAATGTATTGATTATTAAAAATGTTTTATGATAAAATAATATCATTATAAATATAGTTCATGGTGTGACTATAAATACATAATTTATAAGTTAAAATAAGCTTTTATTATAACTAAAAAGTGTCCTTATAGAAGGGAAGGATTAGTAAGATGAAAGAAATTGTTGAATCAAAATTTAAAGAAATTTTTGGAACAGAAGGAAGATATAGAACATACTTTGCACCAGGAAGAGTAAATTTAATAGGGGAACATACAGATTATAATGGAGGGCATGTATTCCCATGTGCATTAACAATGGGAACATATGCAACAGTTAGAGAAAGAGAAGATAAAATATTGAATTTTTATTCAATTAATTTTGATGAATTAGGAATAATTTCATCTTCTATTGAAAACTTAGTATATAATGAAAATGAAAATTGGATAAATTATCCAAAAGGTGTTATATGGGCTTTAAAAGATGAAGGTTATAATATAGATCATGGTTTTGATATTGTATATTATGGAACAATACCAAATGGAGCTGGTTTATCATCATCAGCATCTTTAGAAGTATTAACTGCATTTTTATTAAAAGATATGTTTAAATTAGAAATAGATAATACAAAAATAGCATTAGTATGTCAAAAAGCAGAAAATAAATATGTTGGAGTAAATTGTGGCATAATGGATCAATTCGTTATTGCAAATGGGAAAAAAGATAATGCAGTATTTTTAGACACTGCAACACTAGAATATCAATATGCACCAATAAACTTAGAAAATGAAAAAATAGTTATAATGAATACAAACAAAAAGAGAGGATTGGGAGATTCTAAATATAATATAAGAAGAGCAGAGTGTGAAAAAGCTTTAGAAGAATTACAAGAAAGCGGAGTGAAAATAAAAGCACTAGGCGAACTTACAGAAGAAGAGTTTGAACAAAACAAACACTTAATAAAAGATAAAATAAGACAAAAAAGAGCAAAACATGCTGTATATGAGAATCAAAGAACTTTAAAAGCGGTACAAGCACTAAAAGATAATAATTTAGAATTATTTGGAAAATTAATGATAGAATCTCATAATTCATTGAGAGATGATTATGAGGTAACAGGAATTGAACTAGACACTTTAGTAGAGGAAGCATTAAAACAAGATGGTGTTATAGGAGCAAGAATGACAGGAGCCGGTTTTGGTGGATGTGCAGTAAGTATTGTTAAGACAGATAAAATAGAAAAATTCATAAAAAATGTAGAAAATGGATATAGAGAAAAAATAGGTTATAATCCAGAATTCTATGTTGTTGAAATAGGAGATAAGCCTAGAATCATATAAAAGGAGAAAAAATGAGTATTATAGGAATAGATTCAGGAACTTCATTCGTAAAATTAATTGATGTAGATGAACAAGGAAAAATATTACATAAATTAATGTTAGGAAAAAAAGCGATTAAGGAATCTTTGAAAATTTTTATAAATAAGGAAAATATAGATAAAAATAATATTTCTCGTATTATTTTAACTGGTGTAGGAGAAGAGGAAATATTAAATGATATAGATAAAATACCTGTTACAAAAATAGATGAATTTAGAGCAATAGGAAAAGGAGGCTTATACATATCAAATAAAAAAGAGGCTCTAGTAGTTAGTATAGGTACAGGAACGGCATTTGTAAATGCCAAAGAAAATGAGTTTACACATCTTGGAGGAACTGGTGTTGGTGGAGGTACTTTAATAAACCTGTGTAAGAAGTTAGGAAACATTAACTCAGTAAATGAGATAAATAATAGAATATTAAATGGTAATTTAGAAAATGTAGATTTAACAGTAGGAGATATAACAACAAAAGAAATAGAGGCTCTGCCAAAAGATACTACATCAGCAAATTTTGGAAAATTAAATGATAACGCTACATCAAATGATATAATTCGTGGAATTGCTAACATGGTATTTGAAGCAATAGGAGTGATGGCAGTATTTGCAGCACAAAGTACTAATAATAAGAATATAATTGTGATAGGTAATGTTGCAACAATGCCATATATAAATAAGGTTTTAAAAAGAGTAGAGAACTTACATAAGGGAAAAGGAATAAAATTTATAATTTCAGAACAAGCAGAATATGCAACAGTAATTGGAGCAGTTAAGTTAGCAAGTAATAACTAAAAAATAAAGCAACATAAGAAATAAAAATAAAAAACACTAAGGAGGTACTTTATAAATGTACATATTTAATAAAATAACAGTAAACCCTCAACTACCAAAACCAATAGAAAAGTTGGGAAAAGTAACAGAAAATTTATGGTGGTCTTGGAACACAGAATTTCTAAAAATTTTTAAAGAAATTGATATAGATTTATGGGAAAGATGTGGAAAAAATCCTGTAAAATTTTTAAGAGAGGTTGACCAAGAAAAATTAGAAAGAGCAGCTGAAAATCCAGATATACTAAAATTATATAAAACAAATCTAGAAAATTTTGAAAATTATATGAAAAGCAGAAATACTTGGTTTAATAAACAATATTCAGAAAATAAAGATGATATAATTGCGTATTTTTCAGCAGAATATGGTTTAGATGAGACAATACCAATTTATTCTGGTGGATTGGGGATACTTTCAGGAGATCATTTAAAATCAGCAAGCGATTTAGGGATACCATTAGTAGCAATAGGATTATTGTATAAAAATGGTTATTTTAATCAGGTAATTGATAAAAATGGACATCAGTTAACAGAATATCATAATATCGATTTAGAAAATTTACCAATAAGACCTGTAAAAGATGAAAACGGTGACAATTTAATAATAAATGTAAAAATGGCAAAAGAAAATGTGTATATAAAAGTATGGAAAATTTGTGTAGGTAGAGTTGATTTGTACTTACTAGATACAGATATACCAGAAAATAAAGAAGAACATAGAGGAATAACACTTAGGTTATATGGTGGAGACCAAGAAATGAGAATAAAACAAGAAATGGTATTAGGAATAGGTGGTGTAAGTTTATTAAATGAACTTGGAATAAAACCTACTATATATCATATGAATGAGGGACATTCATCATTCTTAGTGTTGGAAGCAATAAAAAATACAATAAAAGAAAAGCAAGTATCTTTCAATATTGCAAAAGACATAGTATCAGCTAAAACAGTTTTTACAACTCATACCCCTGTACCAGCGGGAAATGATATTTTCCCAACAACATTAGTTGAGAAATACTTTGACCAATATTGGAAAGATTTAGGCATAACGAAAGAAGAATTTTTAGAGTTAGGAATGAAACCAAAGGAAACAAATAAAACAACATTTAATATGGGAATTTTAGCTTTAAAAGTTGCAGGAAAGAAAAATGGAGTAAGTAAATTACATGGAGAAGTATCAAGAGAATTGTTCTCAGAGGTGTGGCCAGAAATTGCACCACAAGAATCTCCAATAACGTATGTTACTAACGGTATTCATACATGTTCATGGTTGGCTCCAAATTTAAAAGAATTATATAATAAATATTTAGAACCATATTGGCAAGACAAAATATTTGAAGATAGCACATGGTCAAAAATAGAAACAATTCCTGATGAAGAATTGTGGAAGGCACATCAAGAAAGAAAAGTAAAATTATTAAAGCTGGTAAAAGATAATGTAACAGCAAGGCTAAAAAATGGCGGAGTTCATTATGAAAGAATAAGAGATGTAGTTGCAAACTTAAATCCAGAAGCATTAACAATTGGATTTGCAAGAAGATTTGCAACATACAAAAGAGCAACTTTAATTTTTAAAGACCTAGAGAGAATGACTCAAATATTAAATGATGCAAATAGACCTGTGCAAATAATATTTGCAGGAAAAGCACATCCAGCAGACAAAGAAGGTCAAGACCTGATAAAATATATACATGATGTTTCAATGATGCCACAGTTCAAAGGAAAGATATTGTTATTAGAAAATTATAATATAAATATTGCAAGATATTTGGTTTCAGGAGTAGATGTATGGCTTAATAATCCAAGAAGACCAATGGAAGCATCTGGAACAAGTGGAGAGAAGGCTTCAGTAAATGGAGTCGTAAACTTTAGTATTTTAGATGGTTGGTGGGCAGAAGGATATAATACAAAAAATGGCTGGGCAATAGGTACAAATGAAGAATATTATTCTTATGAAGAGCAGGATTTAGCAGATAGTGAGAGTATATATAAAATATTAGAAGATAAAATAATACCAGCTTATTACAATAAAGATGAAAATGGAATTTCAAAAGAATGGCTAACACTAATGAAAAATTCAATAAAGTCAACAGGAGGAAAATATAGTACAGCAAGAATGTTAGTAGATTATACAAGAAATTTATACATTCCATTATGTAATTTAACAGATATATATTTTAGCAATTTAGAAAAAGTGGCTGAATATAATAAAACTAAACAAGATTTATATGCTAACTGGAATGACATAAAAATAACACAAGACAACAATTTAGATAATATCACTATAGATGCAGGTAAAAAAATAACAGTAAGATGCAAAGTAATGTTACCAAATATAGATAAAGAAAATATACAAGTAGAATGTTATTGTGGAAAAATTTTAGATAATGGAATAGTAGAAGATGTAAACATAGTTCCAATGAATAGAATATCAGAAGATGTAGAAAATAAAACATATGAATATGAAACAAAAATAGAAATGAAAACTGGTGGAAATTATGGATATACATTTAGAGTAATGCCAAAGCATGAAATGCTATTAGATTCAGCAAACTTAAATTTAGTGAAATGGATAACAAAATAAGAAGGGGACGTTTTTATGAGGAAAACAAAAATAGTTTGTACACTAGGACCGGCAACAGATAGTGAAGAAATTTTAAAAGAACTTATGTTAGAAGGTATGAATGTAGCAAGAATAAACTTTTCACATGGAAATTATCAAGACCAAGCTGATAGAATAAATATGTTTAAAAAGGTCAGAGATGAATTAGAATTACCAATTCCATTATTATTAGATACGCAAGGACCAGAAATAAGAATTGGAAAATTTGAAAATGATGAAATTTTTTTAGATAAAGGTCAGGAATTTACTTTATTAAATGATGAAGAATTAGGAGATAAAACAAAAGTATCTATAACATATAAAACATTATATAGTGAAATAGATATAGGTAGAACAATACTTGTAAATGATGGAACAATAGAATTAAAGGTAAAGGAAATAAGAGGTAAAGATATAGTATGTGAAGTAATACAAGGTGGTAAACTTACAAATAGAAAAAGTATAAATATACCAGATTTTGCAGTAAAACTTCCAGGTATTACAGAAAAAGACATTGCAGATATAAAATATGGAATAGAATCAGGATTTGATTATATTGCAGCATCATTTGTAAGAAAACCACAAGATGTTTTAGAGATTCGAAAGGTATTAGAAGAAAATAATGGAGAACATATAAAAATTATATCAAAAATAGAAAATAGAGAAGGTATAAATAATTTTGATAAAATATTAGAGGTATCAGATGGAATAATGGTGGCAAGAGGAGATTTAGGTGTTGAAATTCCTATGGAAGAAGTGCCTATATTCCAAAAAGAATTTATAAAAAAATGTTATAAACAAGGAAAACCAGTAATAACAGCAACACAAATGTTAGAATCTATGATAACAAATCCAAGACCAACAAGAGCAGAAGTAAGTGATGTAGCAAATGCTATTTATGATGGAAGCAGTGGAATAATGCTATCAGGAGAAACAGCTTCAGGAAAGTATCCAGTTGAATGTGTAAAAACAATGAATAAAATTGCAATAAAAATAGAAAGTTCTGTAAAATATTGGAAAAGATTCAAAAAAAGAGAATACGATTTAAAAGAATCAGAATGTGAATTTATAATGAATTATGCAGTATGTACAACGGCCATGAATATTAATGCAAAGGCAATTATCGCTTACACAAATACCGGAAATACTGCAAGAATGGTATCAAGTTTCGGAGCAGGATGTACAATATTTGCAATAACACAAAAAGAAGTTATATATAGACAATTAGGTTTATGTTGGGGAATAATACCAAAATTATTTAAACCACAACCAAGTATAGATATATTATTACATAAAGGATTAGACCAATTAAGAGAAGAAGGATTTTTAGAGCGAGGAGATAAAGTTGTTATAGCAGGAGGAACAAAGGTATTAACAGATATACCAACAGGAGAACTAAAAAGGAACAATGTAATGGGAGGAGTTGTAGAAATATAAATGGATTCAATTATTGTTGTAGCACTAATTTTAGTAAGCATGGTTTTATTAAAATATATATTTAAGTTAGATATAAAAAAAGCGGATCCATTAAAAGAAGATAAAGCCTTAGAAAAACTTACGGATAAATTTCCAGAAAATGTTGAAGTTGCAAAAGAGATACTTAGAATGCTTGGAAATGATAAAGTAAAAATAGAAGAAGCAAAAAATACTCAAACAAGTTTGTATATTGCAGTTACAAATAAAATATCAATAGCAGATATGAAGAATAACTATGCAAGAATACAAACAATAGCACATGAATGTATGCACTCTATACAGGATAGAAGACTATTATTATTCAATTTTATATTTTCTAATATAAGTATGTTATATTGGTTAGTTATAACAGTTCTAACCATCACAAAAGTAGTACAAAATACAACAATTCAATTCTTTATATTAACATTAATTACATTGATTAAATTTGTAGTAAGAGGATACTTAGAAATAGATGCAATGACGAAATCTAAATACATGGCAAAGGAATATATAGAAAGTAAGAACATATTAACAAAGCAAGAAGTAAATGGTTTAATAGAAAAATACGATGAAATAAATAAATTGGGAATACCTTTTACAACAGTTCAAATTTTACTTACTTCATTGCTAGGAATATTTGTTTATGCGATAGTAACAATGTTTTAATATACTATAAGTAATATGTTTGGAATAGTTAATATTAAATAAAAAACCTCAAGCATTAGCAATATGCAAGCTTGAGGATTTTTTTTGCATGCACAATGTTTCTTACCAGAAAACAGTAATATTATACACAAAAATAAAATAATATTAATTAGTACTATTAAAAATGGAGGTTATATGAGAAGAAAAAATAAATTTAATCAAATGTTAGAAATGCCAAGGGAAATAGACAGCAAAGAAGCTAAAATAACAATCATTTCTTTTGATGAAATTCTTATAGAAAATTATAAAGGAATATTAGAATATGAGGAATTCTTTATAAAAATAAATACAGAAATAGGTACAGTAAATATAAATGGATATAAATTAACATTAGAACAAATAACAGAGGATGATATAGCGATAAAGGGGACGATAAAAAGCATAGAGTTAGAAAAAAACGAAGTGGAGTGAAAAAGTTTGTTTGTAAGAAATATATTAAACTACTTTACAGGGTATGTAAATGTAAAGGTAGAAGGTTTTTTCATAGAAAGATTTATGAATATGTGTAAAGGTAAAAAAATTTTGCTTATGGACATAAAAAGAGAAAAATCAACAATAATGTACGCAGATGTTAAATTAGAAGATTATAAAAGATTAAGACAAATAGCAAAAAAAACAAAGTCCAAGATAAAAATTCAAAGTAAAAAAGGTTTACCATTTACTGCACATAAATATAGAAAAAGAAAAATTTTTGCAATATTATTTTTAATAGTTATAGTATTCATGGTAATTTCATCAAATTATGTATGGAATATAGATATAAGTGGAAATGTAAACATTAGCAAAGAAGAACTTATGAAAAGTTTAGAGGAAAGCGGTTTAGCAATAGGAATATCAAAAAATGATATGGACACAAATGCTGTAATAAGCAAAATAAGATTAAATAGAGATGATATTGCTTGGATAGGAATTACACTAAAAGGAACAAATGCGATAGTTAAAATAAAAGAAATAGAAAAAGCACCAGAGATTATAGATGAAGATGAATATTGTGACATTATTGCAGATAAAACAGGGATTATAACAAAAATGAATATTCAAAATGGAACAGCAGCAGTACAAGTAGGAGATATAGTAGAAGAAGGACAAATATTAGTTAATGGATATTTAGAAGGAAAATATACAGGAACAAGATTTGTACATAGTAAAGCAAATATACAAGCAAAAATATGGTATACAAAAACGGAAAAAGCCTCATATGTTCAACAAATTCCAGTGGAAACAGGGAACATAGAAAAAAAGTACAGCATAAAATTTAAAAAAAATCAAATAAATTTGTTCAAAACTCTTTCAAAATTTGAAAAATATGATACAATTAATGAGGAAAAAAAATTAATGTTATTTTCAAATTTTTATTTACCTATAGAATTTGTAAAAACTACAAATAAGGAATATGTAATGCAAGAGAAAACATACACAGAAGAAGAATTAACTGAGATATTAACGGAAAAAATAGAAAAAAGTTTTGATAAAGAAATAAAGGATAAAAATAATATTGTAAACAAAAATATAAATACGTATTCAAATAATGGGTATTTAGAAGTAGAAATAACATATGAAGTTTTAGAGGATATAGGAGTAGAGCAGAAGATAAATATATAAAAGAAAGGGTTGAGAGTATGGAACAAAGGAGTTTAAGAGTAGTAGAAACTGACAAAACATTTTTCTCAAAAATAAGTAATACACTTTCAAAAATATTTATACCTACAAGAATTGGACTAAATGGAGTAATGATTGCTATAAAAAGAACTAGCTTAATGAAAGCATATAATAACTATTTAGAATCAAATATGGAAGAACAATTAACAAAATTTGAAGATAGTTATTCATTATATCTTGAATCAATAGATAAGTATATAATGGATTCATTATATAAGAAGGTAAAGAGCAATACAGCAACAAATTTTGAAAAAGAAGCTTTAGCTAGATATTATTTTATTGTTAATTTAAAAAATAAAAACTATATAGAATATAAATATAAAAAACAAGAATATTTATTAAGAATAGATTATGAAACAGTATGTTCTATGAGAAACACAAAATTTGTTAATAAATATAAAAATTTTTATGTTGAAAAAATGGATTCATTATATAAAGGATTACTAAAAAATGAATCTATTGCAATAGCAGATAATGTACACAAAAACGAAGAAAATATTTATAATAAAATTTTTGATATTTTGGAAAATTACATATTGGAAATACTTCCTATAAAGATAGAACAAGGAGATGAAAGTGTAAAAGAGGAATATGAGCAATATTTGCATACAACAGTTGGAAAGTTAGATGAAAGAGATAAAATAATGCAAAAAGTAATGCTATTAGGAGTAAGTAGAAAATTATTCATACATAGTTTACCATTAGCAGCTACAGAGAAATGTTATATAGAATTATTAAAAAAAGTAAGAGAATTAATAGTAAATAGCAAAACTGAAGTTAAAAGAGAAAAAGCTTACGATACATTATTTGATATAATAGAAGATTACAATATAAAAATATTATCAACAAAAGTGTATTGGGACAAGCCAGAAGAAAAACAAGAATATAAAAAATTCTGGGAAAAATATAAAAAGGTAAAAGAAAATACAGAAAAGAAACAAATATTATTTTTAAAGGAAGACATAAAAAAATTAAATATTAATAGAAAAAAATATGAAAAAATAATAAATTTACATAAACAAAAATTAACAGAAAAGGGAGCAATAAAAAGCATACCAACATCAATAAAAACATATAAAAAAATGATATATAATAAGAGGTCAGCATAATGGAAATATTGGAATTAAATTATTTGGACATAGAAGAAAAAAAAGAATATAAAAATTTAATAAGTAAAGTTATACAAGAATGCTTTAAAGAAGAAAATTTGAATGGTAAAAATTTATATGTAAATGTAGTGCTAACAGATTCAAATAATATAAAAAAGATTAATAAAGAATACAGAAATATGGATAAAGAAACAGATGTATTATCTTTTCCTATGTATGAAAAAGAGGAAATAAAAGACATAAAATTAGAAAAAGAAGATATACTAGGAGACATGGTAATATCAATAGAAAAAGTACAAAGCCAAGCAAAAGAATATGGACATAGTTTTGAAAGAGAACTTGCTTATATGGTAGTACATTCATTTTATCATTTAATAGGATATGACCACATAAATGAAGAAGATAAAATAGAAATGAGAAAAAAAGAAGAAAATATACTAAATAAATTAAATATACAAAGAGTATAAGATAAGACAAAGTAATAGTTTACACATTGGAAAGGAATGATATAAAAAATGAAGGAAAAAGAAAATAAGGGTACAATGATATTTTTAATAATCATTTTAGCAATAATAGTTGTAGCAGCTATAATATTAGCAATGAAAATAAAGGGATCAAAGGAAAAAACACAAGTTGCAGAAGAAGGAAAACAAGCTGAAATTGAGACAGTACAGCCAGAACAAGAAATAAAAAAGTTGAAAATAGTAGATGAAGATTCAAAATCTAGACCATATGCAGTTATGATAAATAATAACCATGCAGCGTGGCCACAATGTGGTTTAAAAGATGCTTATATAGTTTATGAAATAATAGCAGAAGGTGGAATTACAAGAATGATGGCATTATATAAAGACCAAGATACAGCAAAAATTGGTTCAATAAGAAGTGCAAGACATTATTTTATAGATTATGCGCAAGAAAATGATGCAATATTTGTACATTGGGGAGGAAGTCCACAAGCTTATAATAGATTAAGTTCAATAGCTAGTATAGATGGTATAGCATTAGAAGGTACAGTATTTTTTAGAGACAGAACTTTAAATAGAGATTATGAACATACAGGATTTACAAGTATGGAAAACGTAAAAAAATATGCTCAAAGTCAAGGATATACAAGAGATACTGATGTAGATTTATTATTAAAATATAGTGTAGATGAAATAAACATGGCAGAATTAGAAGGAGCAGAGGATGCAACATCTGTAGATATAGAATATTCATATTATCACTCAACAAGTTATGAATATGACTCAGAAAATAAGGTATATAAAAGAAGTATGAGTGGTACACCAAATGTGGATTTAGAAACTGGAGAGCAATATACAGCAAAAAATATAATAATATATAAAGTAAGAAACTATACAATAAATGATGGTGAAGATAAGGGAAGACAAGAACTAGAAAATATTGGAAGCGGTTCAGGTTATTTAGTAACAGGTGGATATTCAGTTCCAATTCATTGGGAAAAATCTTCACATAGTGGACAAACAGTATATACTTATGAAAATGGTGAAGAAATACAAGTAAATGATGGAAATACATTTATACAAATTTGTCCAATGAATGCAGAAATTACAATTGAGTAATATGAATTTTTAAAAAGGATATTACTTAAAATTATAAGTTTAGATAAGTAGCCGATTTATTATTTGTATTAAAAATAAATCATTTATCTTTATAGGTATAGAAGTTAAAATGGATTTAGATTAGGATACATAATAATTTTAGATTGGCGGAATGGGAATTTGTAATGGAAAAATTTAAATCAGGTTTTGTATCAATAATAGGAAGAACCAATGTGGGAAAATCAACATTGATAAATAGTTTGGTAGGTGAAAAAGTTGCAATAACGGCAAATAAATGTCAAACAACAAGAACAGCAATTAGAGCAATAATAAACAGAGAAAATGCTCAAATAATATTTGTAGACACACCTGGAATACACAAACCAAAAACAAAATTAGGAAATACAATGCTAGAAACAGCATGGACAACTATTCCAAATTGTGATGTGGTAATATTTTTAATAGACGCAACTTCACGGAAAAATTGGAACAGGAGACAGAATAATACTTGATAAAATAAAAGAGTTAAAACCAAAAACAATACTTGTTCTGAATAAAATAGACCTTATTCAGAAAGAAAAATTATTAAAACTTATAGATATGTATAAAGATGAGTACGATTTTAAAGCAATAATACCAGTAAGCGCATTAGAAAATAAAAATACAGAAGATATTGTAACAGAAATAGAAAAGTTACTTCCAGAAGGACCTGCATATTACGATGTAGAAGAATATACAGACCAAACAGAAAGGCAGATTATAGAAGAAATCATTAGAGAAAAAGCATTAAAATTATTAGATGAAGAAATTCCACACGGGATATATGTAGAAACGCAGAAAATGAATTTAAGAAAAACTTCAAAACAAGAAGATATATATGATGTAGAAGCAACAATATATACAATAAGAGAATCACATAAAGGCATTATAATAGGAAAAAATGGAAGTATGCTAAAAAAAATAGGAATGTATGCAAGACAAGATATAGAAAAAATATTACAAACAAAAGTAAATTTAAAAATATGGGTAAAAGTTAAAGAAAACTGGCAAGACAATAGTTCAATAGTAAGTAAATTTAAATTAAAATAATTTGAAAATATTGGCAGAGGAATACAAGTATAAAAAAAGTAAATCTACAAAAAATATTTTTAAATTGGAAAACAGGAGATGAAAGCATGATTACACAAATTGCGTGGAATACATTTAAAAACACAGGAAATATAGATACATTTTTAGAATTCAGAGAGGTACAAAAAGAAGTACAAAATATAGAAAATAATATAAAGGTGAAAGAATATGGGAACTGTCAAAACAAAGGGAATAATAATTGCTGAAAAAGTTATGTCTGATTTTGACAAAATGCTTACAATATTAACACCAAATATGGGAAAGATTGAGTGTGTAGCAAAAGGCGCTAGAAGACCAAAGAGCCTTTTAATGGCAGGCACTCAATTTTTGTGCTTTGGAGACTACTTATTATATAAAGGTTCTGAAAATTACAGCATGAATTCATGTGAAACAATAGAGTTATTCTACAATATAAGAATAGACTTAGATAAGTTAAGATATGCGTCATATATAACTAAAATAATAAATGATGTAACAACAGAAAATCAAAATAATTATAAAGTATTGCAATTATTTTTAAATACTCTTTATGTAATATCAAATACAGATAAAGATTTAGAATTAATTACATCAATATTTAGACTTAGACTATTATCAATAATAGGATATAGACCAGAAATACAAGAATGTAAAATTTGCAAACAAAAAGACAACTTAAGCATATTTAGTATAAAAGATAATGGATTTAAATGTAGCAATTGTGGAAAACTAGATAAAGGTGCAATAAATATGAATGAAACAACAAAAGATGCAATAAGATATATAATATTAGCAGATGCAAAAAAAATATATTCTTTTAATGTGCCACAAGAATCAATAGAAGAATTAAAAATAATATCAAAAGTATATTTAACAGAAAAACTGGAAAAGGAATACAAATTATAAAATTTAAGTCAATTATGTACAAAGTAGCCAAACGCAGGAGTTCTATATTTTTTAAAAATTGAAGACCCCCGAAAAGCATCGAAGGCAATCGCCGACGTGGGTTCAATTTAGAAAAAATATAGAACTCCGACGAGATTTGGCGGATTTTTTTGTATAAAATGTGAATTGTGTATAGTACAATCTGCGAATTGTAACAGTTGACAAACACCAAATATATTGATAAAATACAATAAATATATGGAAAAAATATGGAAATAATCTTAAGTATTCACATATTGTTAAATAAAAAAGATAGGGAGTTTATATGAAAGATATAGTAGTATTAGGAATTGAATCAAGTTGTGATGAAACATCTGCAGCAGTAGTTGTAAATGGTAGAAAAGTATTATCAAATGTTATAAACTCACAAATAGATATACATACATTATATGGAGGAGTAGTGCCAGAAATAGCTTCAAGATGCCACGTTGAAGTTATAAATCAAGTAGTAAAAGAAGCAATAAAGCAAGCAAATATAAAAGCAGAAGATATAGATGTTGTATGTCCAACATATGGACCAGGATTAGTTGGAGCATTATTAGTAGGGGTATCTTATGCAAAAGGGCTAGCATATACATTAGAAAAACCGCTAGTTGGAGTAAACCATATAGAAGGACACATTGCAGCAAATTATATAACATATCCAGAGTTAGAGCCACCATTTATATGCTTAATAATATCTGGAGGTCATACTCATTTAGTAAAAATAAATGACTATACAGAATTTGAAATATTAGGTAGAACAAAAGATGATGCAATAGGTGAAGCATATGATAAAGTAGCAAGAGTAATAGGCCTTCGGATATCCAGGAGGTCCAAAAGTAGATAAAATGGCACATGAAGGAACAGCAAATATTGACTTACCAAAATCAAAAATAGAAGATTTAAACTTTAGCTTTAGTGGAATAAAAACAGCAGTAATAAACTTAAACCATAAAAATCCAAATTTAAATAAAGCAGACCTATGTGCAAGTTTTGAAAAAACAACAACAGAAATGCTAGTAGAAAATGTAAAAAAATCAGTAGAAAAAACAGGAATAAAAAAGATAGTATTAGCAGGTGGAGTATCTGCAAATTCATATATAAGGAATGAATTTAAAATTTTAGGAGAAACAAATGGTATAAAAATTTATTATCCAGAATTAAAATTATGCACAGATAATGCAGCAATGATAGCAGCAGCAGGTTACTATAATTACATAACTGGAAAAAAATCTGAACTAAATTTAAATGCAATACCAAATTTAAAATTAGGAGGATAGCATGGCAATTTATACAATATCAGATTTGCATTTATCTCTAGGAGTAGGAAAACCAATGAACATTTTCGGAGATAATTGGGAAAATCATGAAGAAAAAGTAAAAGATAATTGGTTAAAAAAAGTAAAAGAAGAAGACCTTGTAATACTTCCAGGAGACTTTTCATGGGCAATGTACTTAGAAGAAGCAAAAAAAGATTTTGAATATTTAAATGAACTTCCAGGAACAAAACTTTTATTAAAAGGAAATCATGATTATTGGTGGGAAACACTTACCAAAATGAAAAATTTTTTGCAAGAAAATAACTTTAAAAACATAGAATTTATATATAACAATAGTTATATTTGGGAGAATAAAATAATAGTTGGAACAAGAGGATGGTCAGAGCAAGAAGATAAAGCAGAGAAGATTATTAGAAGAGAAAATTTAAGATTAGAATTATCTTTAAAAGATGGAGTGCAAAAATTTGGAGGAGATAAAGAAATAATAGTATGTATGCATTATCCACCATTTAATAATTATGAAAAGTTAGAATTAAATTTTATAAAAACAATGAAAAAATACAATGTAAAAACATGTATATATGGTCATATACATGGAGAAGCTGGTAAAGATGCTATTCAAGGGAAAATTGATGGCATAAACTACATAATGGCAAGTTCAGATTATACAAACTTCGATTTGATAAAAATATGTGATTAATAATATTTGTGTTTTAAATAGAAAATACAAATATTACAATCCAAATTCAAGAAAGGGGATTTTAATACAAATGAAAATTTTATTAATAGGCGATATAGTTGGAAACAGTGGAGTAAAAAAAGTAAAAGAGCTAATACCACAATATAAAAATCAAAAGAACATAGATTTTATAATAGCAAATGGAGAAAATTCAGCAGATGGTATGGGAATAACTTTAAAAATATATGAGGACTTGAAAAAAGCCGGAGTAGATGTTGTAACAATGGGTAACCATACTTGGGGCAAAAAAGAAATTTTTAATTTTATAGAAGATGAGCAAATAGTACGACCTGCAAATTATCCAGAAGGAGTTCCTGGGAAAGGATATACAATAAGAGAAGTAAATGACAAAAAAATTGCAGTAGTAAATTTAATAGGAAGAGTAGATGTTGGAATATTATCAGAAAATCCATTTTTAAAAATGGATGAAATATTAGCAGAAATACAAAATAAAGCGAATATAATAATAGTAGATTTTCATGCAGAAGCAACTGCCGAGAAAATTGCAATGGGATATTATTTAGATGGAAGAGTAACAACTGTTTTTGGAACACATACACATGTTCAAACAGCAGATGAAACTATATTAGAAAAAGGTACAGGATATATTACAGATATAGGAATGACAGGACCAAGAAAATCTGTTATAGGTATGGAAATTGCAGCATCTGTAAAAAGATTTACAACAACACTTCCAGAAAGATATAAAGTAAGTGAAGATAAAGAAGTAGTTTTAACAGGTTGTATATTAGAAATTAATGATGAAAACAGTCGAATACAAAAAATCAGCAGAGTTAGAATGTAGAAAAAAGTCGAAAAAGTATACATATTGCGATGAAAATTTCCAAAAATTTCCAGAAACATATAGACAAAATACAAAAAATATAATATAAATATATAGTAACAAATGAAATAAAAAACAACGTTACAAATAATATTTTTAGGAGGAAAAATATGGAGATTTTAAAAATTTCATCAAAATCAAACCCAAATTCAGTAGCAGGAGCAATCGCAGGACTAGTAAAGGAGAATAACAAAGCGGAGATGCAAGCAATAGGTGCGGGAGCACTAAACCAAGCAGTAAAGGCAGTAGCAATAGCGAGAGGATTTGTTGCACCAGCAGGAGTAGATTTAGTATGTATACCTGCATTTGCAGAAGTGGAGGTTGAAGGAGAAAACCGAACAGGAATGAAGCTTATAATAGAGTCAAGAAAATAACATAAATTAGAATGGTAGGGCAAAAGAATGTCCTACCATTAATTGTATGGCAAATATGAACAAAGTAGCCAAACTTGAGGAGTTTGACGGACTTTTATATATAGCGGTGAATTGTAACCAGAAAGGAAAATGTATTTATTATGAACATAAAATATGTAAAAAACACATTTATAATGGTAATAATAATACTAATAATTGCAGGAATATATATAATATATATAAAAGATAGAGAAAACACAAAAGAATCATATGAAGAAAACAAAGAGACAAGAACAACTAAGAATGTAAACATAGGAATAACAGAATATGATACAATAAATCCATTATTAACAAAGAGTTTAGAAATTCAATATATAACCAAATTATTATATGAACCATTAATAGATATTACAATAGATTTTAATACGAAGCCAGCAATAGCAGAGGAATGGTCAAAGATAGATGAACTAACATATATCATAAAAACAAATGAAGAAAAAAAATGGTCAAATGGAGAAAATATAAAAATTGAAGATATAGAATTTACTATAGAAACTATAAAACAAGCTGATTCAATATATAAAGAAAATGTAGAGAAAATAGAGAAAATTGAAAAGATAGATGAAAATACATTTAAAATTCATTTAACAGAACCAGTACAATTTTTTGAATATTTTCTTTGCTTTCCAATAGTACAAGCAAATGCATATAATGAAGTTATGCCAATAGGATCTGGAGAATATAAGATAGATTCTATCAATGAAGAGGTAATAGAGCTTTCTTGTGAAGATAGAAAAATTGTAGTAAAAATATATAAAGGAATAACAGAATTGTATAACAATTTTACAAGAGAAAATGTAGATATAATATTAACCAAAAATGTAAATTATGAAGATTATATAGGAAGCATAGGATTTGAAGAAACACTAATTGTAGGTAGAGAATTTTACTATATATCTTGTGAAAATATAGAGAATATAGAAATAAGACAAATAGTAAATAAAAATATGAATGAGGATAAATTAATATATGATTTATACAAAAGAAGATATATAAATGTAGAATTTCCATTAGCATACGGAAGCTATTTAAACAAAGAAAATAACGTAAATACAGAAATAAAGAATATAGATAAGATTAGAATTACATTATCAATAAGCTCAGATGAAGAAAGTAAAAAAATTGCAGAAATAATAAAAGAAGAGTTAGAGCAAAAAGGTATAGAAGTAATAATTCAAAATTATCTAAATAAAAATGCAGATATGATATTAAAGAAACAAACAGTTCCACTAATGCCAGATATAAGTATATATTTTAATGATGAAAATATAAAAGAAAAAATATTAAAGACAGAGAAAATTGAAGATAAGGATGTATTAAAGGAGGAATATGCTAAAATAATATATAAATATTACGAAGAACTCCCTTTTATAAGTTTGTATTTTAATAGCTATATAATCCTTCATAATAATAAAATTAAGGGAGACTTTTCTGGTAATTGGTATAATATCTTTTATAAATTAGATACATGGTATAAGATAATATAAAACAAAAATTCTATTATAAATTAGTGGCAAATATTTTAATATTGTGATATACTAATAAATAATTTTATATAAGAGGTAAAGTTAAAAACATGTTAATTGATAAGATATTAGAATCAAAAATTAAAGTATATGCATTTGTTGGACCATCTGGAACAGGAAAAAGTTATAGAGCACAAATGGTAGCAAGTGAAAATAATATTAGGTATATTATAGATGATGGACTTCTTATAAAAGATAATGAGGTTATTGCAGGAGAATCTGCTAAGAAGGCACCAACAAAGATAGAAACTGTAAAAGGTGCACTATTTTTAAATCCAGAAAAAGCGGAAGAAATAAAAAAGGCATTTAGAAAATATAAACCAGAAAGTCTGCTTATATTAGGAACTTCAGATAGTATGATTGAAAAAATAATAACAAACTTAGAACTTCCAGAACTTGTAAAAACTATATATATAACAGATGTAGCTACAGAACAAGAAATGGAAGAAGCGAAGAGAATGAGGCAAGTAGAAGGAATGCATGTTATACCAGTTCCTACATTTGAGATAAAAAAAGATTTCTCAGGATATATATTAGATCCATTGCAAATATTCAAATCAAAGGGAAAAAACCAAAAACCATATATATCAGAAAAATCAATAATAAGACCAACATTTAGCTACTTAGGAAATTATACAATATCAGATGGAGTATTAAAAGATATTATAGAACACTTAGCAAATAAAGTAGATGGAATAGCTAGGATATATAGAACGAGAATTGATAAAACAGCAGAAGGAGTTAATATATATATAGAAGTTATATTAATATATGGATTTAATATTATGAGTGCAATGCAAGAATTCAAGAAAAAATGTATAAAAGAAATTGAAAACTTAACAGCGATGAATGTTGAAACTGTTGATATACTTGCAAAAGGTATTCAAAGAGATGATAACCCCAACTAAAAAGGGGAGAAAAGGTTAAATAATATAAAACTTCTTTAAATAGCTAGTTTTTTTATATAGAAAGGAATGTACGTAATAATGGGATTTATAGTTGGAATAGATGGAACAGCAGGAAGCGGAAAAGGAACAGTAACAAAAAATATAGCAAACAGATTAAATTTAGTTAATATAGATACAGGTAGTACATATAGATGTGTAGCATTAGCAGTATTGAGAGAAAATGCAATAAATAATGGAATTATAGATGAGAAAAAGGTTATAGAACTATTAGATAAAATATCAATAGAAATTGAAAATACTAAAACTGGAGATAAAGTGTTCTTAAATGGTGAAGATGTAACTAGAAAAATAAGAGAAAAAGATGTAACACAAGTAGTATCACCAGTATCTTCAATAAAAGAAGTAAGATTCAAAATGGTGGATTTACAAAGAAAAATGGCAGAGGGAAAAGATGTGATAATGGAAGGGAGGGATATTTGCACATATGTATTTCCAAATGCTGATGTAAAAATTTACCTAGATGCAACAGAAGAAGAAAGGGCAAGAAGAAGATTGTTAGAAATGCAAGAGAAGGGAATGCAAATAACATATGAAGAAGTTCTAGATAATATAAGGAAAAGAGATTATAACGATAAAATAAAAGAAATAGGAGCATTAAAATTGGCTCCAGATAGTATAGTAATAGATACAACAAATTTAACCATAGAAGAAGTCGAAGAAAAGATAATAGAAATTATAAATAAAAAATATAAAAACTAAGAGAGGAATAAAATGAGACAATTTGTAAAATTCATATTTAAAATAATTGCTATAATATTATACAGACCAAAAATAGTAGGAAAAGAAAACTTGCCAAAAGATACAGGAGCTCTTCTTTGCCCAAATCATGTGCATAACTTAGATAGTGCAGTAATAGTGGCAATGTTTAAAAGAAAAGTAAATGTACTTGCAAAAGAAGAATTATTTATAAATAAGTTTGTATGTTGGTGGGCAGATGTATTTGGAGTATATCCTGTAAAAAGAGGAAAAGCTGACTTACAAGCAATTAAAATATCATTAAAATTGCTAAAAAATGACGAATTATTGTTAATGTTTCCAGAAGGAACGAGACATGGTTTAGAAAAAGGTAAAAAAGCAAAGAATGGAGCGGTACTTATTGCTGCAACAGCTGAAAAACCAATCATACCAATAGGAATACAAGGAAATTTTAAGCCATTTACAAAAGTAATAATAAATATAGGAAAGCCAATTGACTATTTAAAATATAAAGAAGAAGTAAAAGATAAGGAAGTTGCAACAAAGTTAACAAGTGAATTAATGGAAAAGATTGTAGAATTAAGAGACGAAAAGGTTAATAAAAAACTTAAAAAATAGAAATCTTGTTCTATCTAACAAATGGAGTAAAGAATTATTTTAAATTAATATTAATTAGTATTGATTAGCTTTTGGTATGAAATAAAATAAAAATTAGAGTACGATTTTAGAATATTAATAAATAATGTAGAAAGGGAAAGTTTTAAATGAAAATAGATAAAACAAAATCAATAATAGAAGCAATACTTTTTGCATGTGGTAGACCAGTAGAAATGAAGGAATTAATTACAGCATTAGAATTACCAGAAGAAGATATAATAAGAATAGTTCAAAGTATGCAGGAAGAATATAAGAATGAAAATAGAGGAATAGAAATAGTAAAAGTAGAAAATGGATATACATTATGTAGCAAAAAAGAATATTATGATTACATATATCCAATGTTTGATAATAGAGCAAAGCCCAACATTTCAAATGCTGCAATGGAAACACTTGCAATAATTGCATATAATCCTAAAATAACGAGAGCAGAAATTGAGGCAATACGTGGAGTAAATTCAGATGCAACAATTTATAAATTATTAGAATATAATCTAATAGAAGATGCAGGAAAATCCGATTTACCTGGAAAACCAACAATGTACAAGACAACGCAAGAATTTTTAAAAACATTTGGTATTTCAAATTTAGATGAATTGCCAGAGCTTCCAAAATATAAGATAGATGAAAATGAACAAATAGTAATAGATGATATAATAGAAGAAAAAACATCTGAACAAAATATTCAATAGATAAAAATAGTATTTTATATTATAGATGTATTTTAGTAGAAAAATATTAAGTGAAAAGTTTGCAAAAAAATGAAAAATTTTCAAAAAAGTATTGACAGATGAAAAAAAATCTAGTATACTTATATTCGTTGAACGGACGGGCGCATAGCTCAGCTGGTAGAGCATCTGCCTTACAAGCAGGAGGTCATAGGTTCGAGCCCTATTGCGCCCACCATTTTTTTATGGCCCGGTAGTTCAGTTGGTTAGAACGCTAGCCTGTCACGCTAGAGGTCGACGGTTCGAGCCCGTTCCGGGTCGCCATTTTTTAATTTAATATATATTTGGCTCGATAGCTCAGTTGGTAGAGCAGGGGACTGAAAATCCCCGTGTCAGTGGTTCGATTCCACTTCGAGCCACCAACAAAGAAACGATACTTATTAGTATCGTTTTTTTAGAAGATGTAGATATGTGTGGAATCGAAAAGGAGGTTGCCAAGTTTTGGGCTAACAGGGTTAGCCCAAAACTAAGGCAAAAACAGTCCGGTGGACTGTTTTTCCGACGCGGCTTGCCGATTCCACTTCGAGCCACCAAAGAAAAACCGTTGTATCAGTAAGTACAGCGGTTTTTAATTTGCTTGAAAAGTATTAAATATATTAAACATTTTTAACATTTGGTGTGTCAAAAAGTGTGTCAAAATTTAGTATCGTGTTTTATATTGAAAACTTGCATTTTTATGTAAAGTAATATATAAGACTTATATATACAATAATTCCTGTATTCACTGATTAGTGGAGGAAAAAATCTCCCACTTTTTAGTTTAACATATAAACGAACACGAGACTAAAAATGGAGGGCAATTAATATGTTAAATGTCTTAAGAAAGCTGACATGGTGGTTTGGGGTATTCGGTGTTAGCGTTATAGTTTCTAACGTATTACATTGGACTACTCAGGGTATTGCATTTGTATGTGTTGACATAGGTGGAAGCTTATTATTTATTATATTCTTATATTCATACTTACTATTATTTAGGGATGATATAGATTCAGAATATGTAAGTATGCAGCTCCCATACACATTGTTAGATTCAATTTGTTTGGATGTCATTGTATTATGTGCAACATGGCT
>CANQWH010000006.1 GCA_947627495.1 uncultured Clostridia bacterium | reverse complement strand
ATAAGAAGAATAGCAGAGCTAAGAGAAAAAGCAATAAGAGATGAGAAGGCAGCATTACAATATGCAAGAAAAGATGGGTATAAAAATGGAATTGAACAGGGAAAAGACATGGGGAAAAATGAAGAAAAAATAGAAATTGCAAAAAATATGCTAAATAAAAATATAAACATAGAAGATATAGCAGAGATAACAGGACTAAGTATAGAAGAGATAGAGAAATTAGCTAAGTAGAATATAAAAGAAATATTAATATTAATTAAATTGTGAATTGCAACATAAAATAGTTACTATTTACAGATTGTATTATAAAGTCCGCCAAATCTCATCGGAGTTTTATATTTTTTTCTTAAGAAAAAATCAAAATGGCTACGCGGGTAATCCGTGAGCAGCAGGCTGTTTGATTATTTTCTTTCGAAAAAAATATGAAACTCCTGCGTTTGGCTACTTTGTACATATAATAGGCTGTGAATAGTAACAATTTTAACTTTTTATGTTACAACATTATTACCAAAATATTAAATTTATGTTACAAATACCAAAACTAATTTACAGCAAAATAAAAAATGTTAGAATAAAGTAAAGAAATGAAAAAATACGTGTATAATGTAGACAGGCAAAAGATAAAAAATAGAGGAAAACAAAACATTGGTAAAAAATCATTGAATATAAATTTAAAAAAGTTTCCAGTAAAAGTTCTTGGAGTATAAAGTTAAATAAATTTGTATACAGTTAAGAGATACTATAATTGTACAGATTATAGTACCTTTTTTTAGCCAATAATTTTTATAGTAATGAGCTAATACGCCTACTTTATTAATATATGGCAAAAGTATTGTAATTTACTAAATTTTGTTATATAATATAAAAGTTAGAAATGGAGGAAATTTATGAGTTTTATTGAAGAAATCAAAGAAAGAGCAAGAAAACAGATAAAAACTATAGTATTACCAGAAGCAACAGATATAAGAACACTAAAAGCAGTAGATACAATTTGCAAAGAAGGTTTTGCAAAAATAGTATTAATTGGAAATGAAGAAGAAGTTAAGAAAATAGCTGAGCAAAATGATTTAGATATATCAAAAGCAAATATTGTTAATCCAGCAACTTCTGAAAAATATGAAGAATATGTAGAATATTTTTATGAATTAAGAAAAGCAAAAGGAATTACAATGGAGCAAGCAAAACAATTAATTTTAGACCCAGTATTTTTTGGAATGATGATGGTAAAAAAGGAAGAAGCAGATGGCTTAGTATCAGGAGCAGCACATTCAACAGCAGATACTTTAAGACCAGCACTTCAAATTTTAAAAACAAAACCAGGAACAAAACTAGTATCAACATTTAATGTTATGGTAGTTCCGAATTGTGAATATGGGGAAAATGGCGTATTTATGTTTTCAGATTGTGCACTAAATCAAAATCCAAATAGTGAAGAATTATCAGAAATTGCAATTTCAACAGCAGAAAGCTTTAAAAATATAATAGGAAAAGAACCAAGAATTGCAATGCTTTCTTATTCAACATATGGAAGTGCAAAAGCTGATGAAGTTGAAAAAGTACAAGAAGCTACAAGGCTTGCAAAAGAAAAAGCTCCAGAATTAGTATTAGATGGAGAAATGCAGTTAGATGCAGCCTTAGTTCCAAGCGTAGGAAATAGTAAGGCTCCAGGAAGCAATGTAGCAGGAAGAGCAAATACAATAATATTCCCAGATTTAAATGCTGGAAATATAGGATATAAATTAGTAGAGAGATTAGCAAAGGCAGAAGCTTATGGTCCAATGTGCCAAGGAATGGCAAAACCAGTAAATGATTTATCAAGAGGATGCAAAGCAGAAGATATAGTTGGCGTTGTAGCTATTACTGCAGTTCAAGCTCAATAAGAATTTTTTTACAAAAAACTATTTAAAATTAAGGAGAGATAGATTAAATGAAAATATTAGTTATAAATTGCGGAAGTTCATCATTAAAATATCAATTAATAGATATGAAGAATGATAATGTGTTAGCATCAGGAAGATGCGATAGAATAGGGGTAAAATCAATAGATAAACCTTTTATAGAATATAAAAAAGATGGTAAGAAAACTAGAGATGAAGTAGAATTACCAAATCATACAGTAGCTTTTGAATTAGTTATGAAATATTTATTAGACCCAGAAAAAGGTGTAATAAAAGATGTAAGTGAAATTGATGCAATAGGACATAGAATAGTACATGGTGGTCCAAACTTTACAAAAACAACAGTAGTAACAGAAGAAGTAATGAAAGAATATAACACATCAATAGAATATGCACCATTACACAATCCAGCACATTTGCAAGGAATAAATGCATGTACAAAAATAATGCCAAATACACCACAAGTATTAGTATTTGATACAGCATTCCATACAACAATACCAGAATATGCAGCACTTTATGCAATACCTTATGAATATTATGAAAAGTATGCCATAAAAAGATATGGAGCACATGGAAGCTCACATAAATTCATAGCAGAAGAAGCTGCAAAACAATTAGGAAAGAAAAAAGAAGAAATAAATATTATATCATGCCATTTAGGAAATGGTTCAAGTATAGCAGCAATAAAAGGTGGAGTATGTATAGATACATCAATGGGACTAACACCATTAGAAGGATTAATAATGGGAACAAGATCAGGAGATTTAGACCCAGCAGTTTTAGAATTTATAATGAGAAAAGAAAATTTATCAATTAGTGAAATGATGACAATTCTAAACAAAAAATCAGGATTACTTGGAATATCACAAGTAACAGGAGATGTAAGAGATTTAAAAGTATTAGCTTCAGAAGGAAACAAACGTGCGGAACTTGCAATAGATATGTTTGCATATAGAGTTAAAAAATATATAGGTGCATATATGGCAGCATTAGGACATGTAGATGCAATAATATTTGAAGGTGGAATAGGTGAACACAATCCAGATGTTGTAAATAAATGTGTAGCAGGTTTAGAACCATTAGGAATAGTATTTGATTCATCACATAATGATGATGAACAATATTCTGGAGTTATTAGCAAACCAGAATCAAAAATAAAAATGATAGTAATACCAACAAACGAGGAATTAGAAATAGCAAAAGAAACAATGGAAGCAATTACAAAATAGTTTCTAATAAGAAATTTTAGAGCCTAAGTATTATATAAAAAATTATATAATACTTAGGCTAAATTGTAATTTTTAGTAAAGAAAATTTTATTAAGAGTTGGTGTATATTTAGAGATAAGAGAGGAATGGATAAAAAAATGCAAACCTTAATTGTAACAGGCGGAAAAATTAACAAAAATTTTTTTAAAAATCATTTAAAAACAAATAAATATGATATAATAATAGCAGTAGATAAAGGGCTAGAAAGTATAGATGAATTAGGGATAAAACCAACTTATATAGTAGGGGATTTTGATTCTATAAATTCAGAAATATTAAAAAAATATATAAATTCAAATATTGAAATACAAAAATTAATACCAGAGAAAGATTTTACAGATACTGAATCTGCATTGGAGTTAGCCAAAAAGATAGGCAGCAAAAGTATAAATATAATAGGTGGTATTGGAACGAGAATAGACCATACAATAGCAAATATACATATATTAAAAAGTGCATTAAAAAATGACATAGATATAAAAATAATAAATGAAAATAATGAGATAAAGTTAATAGATAAAAACACAGAAGTAATAAAAGATAATAAATATAAATACATTTCTTTAATACCATTAACAACTGAAGTTACAGGTTTAACATTAAAAGGTTTTAAATATGAATTAGATAATTATACATTAAAAATAGGAACAAGCTTGGGAGTAAGTAATGAGCAAATTGAAGATACAGCAACAATAGAACTAGAAAGTGGAATATTAATATTAATAAAATCAAGGGACTAACTTTAATGTTACTATTCACTGCCTCAGTTTATTTAATAATAATATAAATTGCAAATTATATTATTATTAAATAAGCTGTAAATTGTAAAACTTTAATAGATATATAGAAAGTAGTGATAAAATGAAACTAGAAAATTTTGAAAATGAAATAAATTATAAATTTAAAGATATAAATTTACTAAAAACAGCATTTACACACACATCTTATGCAAATGAAAACAAACTAGAAAGTAATGAGAAACTAGAATTTTTAGGTGATGCAATTTTAGAATTTACAGTAAGTGATTATTTATATAACAACTATAAAAAACTAAAAGAAGGAGAAATGACAAAAGTAAGAGCAACAGTAGTATGTGAAGAAAGCCTGCATGAAATAGCATTAAAATATCATTTTGACCAATTGCTATATTTAGGAAAAAGTGAAAAATTAAGTGGTGGAAGCAAAAAAACAGCAATTTTAGCAGACAGTGTTGAGGCCGTAATTGCAGCAATATTCATAGATGCAGGAATTAATGAATCACAAAAATTTATTATAGAAAATTTAAAAATAGCAATAGAACAGGCAAGCAAAAATGTGGGACAAAAAGATTATAAAACAGTATTACAAGAAGAATTGCAAAAACATGGTACTGTAAAGATAGAATATATAATAATAAAGGAAGAAGGACCAGACCACGATAAAACTTTTGTAGCAGAGGTAAGATGTAATGGAAAACATTTAGCAGTAGGAAAGGGGAATGCAAAGAAACAAGCAGAAATGGAGGCAGCAAGAAACGCATTGCAAAAATATAAAAAAGAAAAGGAGAATTAAAAAATGTCAAAGCAATATGTTATACCAGTATTTGTACCACATTTGGGATGTCCAAATGACTGCATATTTTGTAACCAAAAAAGTATAAGTGGTCAAATGAAACAAATAACAGAAGAAGATGTAGAAAACACTGTTCAAGAATTTCTAAAAAGTTTTAAAGAAGAAAAACTATATACAGAAATAGCATTTTTTGGAGGAAGTTTTACTGGCATAGATATTGAACTTCAAGAAAAGTTACTAAAAGTTGCATATAAGTATGTGAAAAACAAACAAGTAGATGGCATAAGAATATCTACAAGACCAGATTATATAGATAAAGAAAAATTAAAATTATTAAAAAAATATGGTGTAAAAACAATAGAACTAGGAGTTCAATCTACTAATGATTACATATTAAAAAGAGCAAAAAGAGGGCATACATTTAAAGATGTAAAAAATGCATCTAAACTTATAAGGAGATACGGTTTTACATTAGGACATCAGATGATGATAGGGCTTCCAGAAAGTACATGGATAGATGAACTAAATACTGCAAAAGACTTAGCAAAATTAAAACCAAAAATGATAAGATTGTATCCAGTATTAGTTATTAAAAAAACGGAATTAGAAACAGAATTTGCAAAAGGAGAATATCACCCAATAACATTAGAACAAGCAGTAGAAAGATGTAAAGAATTGTATTATTTTTTTGATAGCAAAAAAATAACAGTAATAAGAATGGGATTACAAAATACAGATATAATATCAAATCCTACAAACATAAATAGTGAAGTAGTTGCAGGACCTTATCATGAAGCATTTGGACAACTTGTAGAGGATAGTATATGGTATGATAAAATTTTAACAGCAATAAAAAAAGTAAACACAAAAGTTGCTGAAATAGAAATAGAAGTAAACCCAGAAAATATTAATAATATAATAGGACATAAAAAAGAAAACATACAAAGGTTAAAAGATTTGTATGATGTAGATGTAAAAGTTAAGCAGAACTTTAATATAAGACCAGGAAAATTTGAAGTTAAAATTACTAAGACTTATAAGGATTTTTTAGACGATTAATTAAACCAGTGAAAAAATAAACTTCGTCTTGCGTCGTTAAATCGCAAACAAAAGTGCTCAACGTACTTTTGTACGCTTCCGTTTTTTTGCTTCGATTTGCCTAGCAATACTCGTTTCTTTTTCCACTGGAAGATTTAAGAATAAAATTAATCTTGCAGTTACTTAAATAGATTTAAGAAAAGTAAGGAATGAAAATATGAAATCAAAATACATAAATTTTAAACAAAATAGGAATTATGAAGAATTAAAAGCTCCAGCAGAAGCCATAAAACAAGGAAAACTAGTTCTATTCCCAACAGAAACTGTATATGGAATAGGAGCAGATGCATTAAATGAAACAGCAGTAAAAAAAATATATGTTGCAAAAGGCAGAGCAAGTGATAATCCATTAATAGCACATATTTCAAATATAGAAATGCTAGAAAAATTAGTAGAAAATGTAGGAGAAATAGAGAAAAAATTAATAGAAAAATTTTGGCCTGGACCACTTACAATAGTCTTTAAAAAAAGAAAAATAGTACCAGACATTATTACAGGAGGACTAGATACAGTTGCAATAAGAATGCCAAGCAATATAATTGCAAGAAAGTTAATAGATTATTCAAACTGCCCAATAGCAGCACCAAGTGCAAACATATCTGGAAAACCAAGTGGAACTCTAGTTGAAGATATAATAGAAGAACTAGATGGAAAAGTAGAATATATAATAGATAGTGGAAAAGTAGAAATAGGTGTAGAATCAACAGTAATAAGAGTAGTAGATAATGTAGTACACATATTAAGACCAGGTAAGATAACAAAAGAAGATATAGAAAAAATAGGAATAGAAGTTTATATAGAAAAACAAATACTTGGAGAATACAAAGAAGGAGAAAAAGTAATGTCTCCAGGTATAAAATATAAACATTATGCACCAAACACAAAATGCATATTAGTATATAGCAAAAATAATGAAAAAATGGTAGAGAAAATAAAAGAACTAGCACAAGAAAAAAATGTAGTAATTCTAAGTAAAAGCCAAAACATAGCAAAATATAATATAAAAAATAAACTAAATATGGGAGAAACATTAGAAGAAATAAGCCAAAACATATTCACACTATTAAGAAAAGCAGATAAATATAATGCAGAACTAATATTAATAGAGGGAGTAGAGAAAACTGGTCTAGGCTTAGCAATAATGAATAGGCTAATACGTGCATGTGCACATGAATTTGTAGAAATATAAGTGCAAAAAGGAGAACAAAATTGGAAATAAAAGGACAGATAATAGATATAATCTATCAAAATGAGATAAATGGATATATGGTAGCAAATTTTAGAACAGAAAAAGAAGAAATTGTAGTGGTAGGTTATATGCCTTTTATAAATGATGGAGATAGTTTAAAATTAGAGGGAAGATTCATAAATCATCAGGACTATGGGAGACAATTTAAAATAGAAACATTTGAAAAAATAATGCCAGAAACATTAGAAGCATTGGAGAGATATTTATCAGGTGGAATAATAACAGGTGTAGGACCTGCCACAGCAAAAAGAATAACAGAAAAATTTGGAGAAGAAACGTTACATATTCTAAGATTTGAACCAGATAAGCTTGCAAAAGTAAGAGGAATTTCTGAAGAAAAAGCAATAAAAATATCACAAGAATTTGCAGAAAAATGGGACCTTTGGGAGATAGTAGGGTTCCTAGAAAAATTTGGAATATCAGCAGGAAATAGTAAGAAAGTGTATGATGCATTTGGGAAAAATGCAATGCAGGAAATAGAAAAAAATCCTTATTTATTATTAGATATAACTTATGGAATAGACTTTAAAAAGATAGATAAAATGGCATTAGATTTAGGAATAGACAATGATAATCAAAATAGAATAGAAAGTGCAATTAGATACAGTTTAGCACTAGCAAGTAATAATGGTAATACATGTGTAGAAAAACAAAATTTAATAAAATATGTAAATGAATTATTAGATGTAGAGATAAAAGATATAGAAAATAGCTTAATAAACTTGAAAGCTAAAGAAAAAATATATATAGAAATTATAGAAGATATTGAATGGGTATTTTTAAACACATTTAGCATTTGTGAAAAAAACATTGCAGAGAAATTAATAGCATTGAAGAAAACAAAAAATGTAAAAAGAATAAAAGATTTTGATAAAAAATTTGAACAAGAAGAAAAAAATATAGATATAAAATTATCAGAAAAACAAAGAGAAGCAATAAAATTAGTAAATGATAATAATGTATGTGTTATTACGGGTGGTCCAGGAACAGGAAAGACAACCATTATAAAATTCATAAAGGATTTATATAAACAAGAAAAAAAGAAAGTTGCACTCTGTGCTCCTACGGGTAGAGCAGCTAAGAGAATGAGTGAAGCAACAGGAGAAGAAGCAACCACTATACATAGACTATTAGAAATAGGAAAAATGGAGGAAGGGCTTGATATAGAAAAGGTAGATTACCAAGTAGAACCAATAGATGCAGATGTAATAATTATTGATGAGATGTCTATGGTAGATGTATTTGTAATGAACTACATATTAAAAGGAATATATTTAGGAACAAAATTAATTTTGGTAGGAGATATAAACCAACTACCTTCTGTAGGACCAGGAAATATATTAAAAGATATAATAAATTCAGGTATGATTGAAACTATAGAACTAAATGAAATATTTAGGCAAGCGGCCAAAAGCCAAATAATAACAAATGCACATAGGGTAAATAATGGTCAGAGTTTTATTTCACTTCCAAAAGAGGAAAACAAAGAAAAACTTCAAGACTTTTTCTATATTAATGAACCATCAATGGCAAAGATGCAAAGAGATGTAATTTCTTTATGTTCTGGAAGACTAAAGAAATTTGGAAACTATGATTTTTTTAAAGATATTCAAGTTTTAACTCCAACCAAAAAAGGAGTATTAGGAACAAAAGAGTTAAATAAAGAACTTCAGAATGCTTTAAACCATAATACAAAAATAGAGAAAAAAAATGGTACAAGAACATTCTTAATTGGAGATAGAGTAATGCAAGTAAAAAACAACTACGATATATATTGGGAAAGAAAAGGAAAAGAGAGCGGAAGCGGAATATTTAATGGAGAACTAGGAACAGTAACAAAAATTGATGATGTAACAAAACAAATAGAAGTAGAATTTGATGATGAAAAAACAGCATGGTATGGCTATGGAGAACTAGAACAAATAGAACATAGTTATAGTTTAACAATACATAAATCTCAAGGAAGCGAATTTGATGTTGTAATAATGTGCATTCCACCAGCAGCACCAATGTTACTCACAAGAAACTTGCTATATACAGGAATAACAAGAGCAAGAAAGTTATTAATTATATTAGGTTCAAATAATGTAATAGAATATATGATACAAAATACAGAAACTAAAAAAAGAAATACAGGTTTAAAAGATAAATTAATAAAGTTAGGAAATTAGCAATTATTAAAGGAGAACTGTAAATGGTAGATTTATTAAAAGATGCAAAATACATAAAAGGAGTAGGACCAAATAGAATAAAACAACTAAATAAATTAGGCATATATACATTAAATGATGTTATAACATACTATCCTAGGACCTATGAAGATAGAGGAAAACCAAAATACATAAAAGACTTAGTAGATGGAGAAGAAGTTTTAATAAAAGCTAAATGTGTTTCAAAAATGACAGAGATAAAGATAAGAAAAAATATGTCAATATATAAATTAATAGTAAGAGATGATACTGCAACATGCACTATAACATGGTTTAATGCATATTACTTAAAAAATAGATTTAAAATAGGAGAAACATATCAATTTTTTGGAAAAGTGAAACGAAGAATTAATCAAATTGATATGTCAAACCCAATATTTGATAATGAAAACTCAAACAAAAATACAGGTAAAATTATACCAATATATTCTAGCACATATAATTTATCACAAAACACATTAAGAAAAATAATAGAGAATGCTTTAAACGAAGTAAAAGGCAATATACCAGAAACTTTGCCTAAATACCTAATAGATGAATATAAAATAATGGATATAAATACAGCTACTGAGCAGATTCATTTTCCAGAAAGTTTTAAAAAATACAATGAAGCAAGGAAAAGACTAGTATTTGAAGAATTGCTTATTATGCAACTTGCATTATTAAATTTGAAAAGTAATTATAGTAGAGAAACAAAAGGTATTGAATTTAGTAAAGATGCAAGAATGTATGAAATAATAAATGAATTGCCGTTTAAGTTAACAAATGCTCAGAATAAAGTATTAGAAGAAATTGATAGAGACATGGAAAGTAAAAAAAGTATGAATAGACTTCTACAAGGAGATGTAGGAAGCGGAAAAACAGCAGTAGCAATGGTAGCAACATATAAAGCCGTAAAAAGTAGTTATCAAGTAGCAGTTATGGTGCCAACTGCAATACTTGCAAAGCAACACTATGAAAATTTTAAAAATATATTAGAAAAATTTAATATAAGATGTGAACTTCTAGTTAGTGGAACACCAAAAAAGAAAAAAGAAGAGATTTTAGAAAATTTAAAAATAGGAAACATAGATGTAATAATAGGGACACATGCATTATTGCAAGAAAATGTAGAATTTAATAAATTGGGATTAGTAGTTACAGATGAACAGCATAGATTTGGAGTAAGACAAAGAGGAATTATAAATAGTAAAGGAGAAAATCCAGATGTATTAGTTATGTCTGCAACACCTATACCTAGAACCCTAGCATTAATTTTATATGGAGATTTGGATATATCAATAATAGATGAACTACCTCCTAATAGGCAAAAAATAGATACATTTGCGGTAACACCATCAAAAGAAGAGCGAGTGAATAATTTCATAAAAGCTCAAATAAATGAAGGAAGACAAGCATACATAGTGTGCCCACTAGTAGAAGAAAATGAGGAAATAAATGCAAGATCTGTAATAGAAATTGCAGAAAAATACAAGAATGAAACATTTAAAGAATATAAAGTAGAATATATACATGGAAAACTAAACAAAAAAGAAAAAGACAGAATAATGGAAGAATTTAAAAACGGAAACACAGATATATTAATATCTACAACAGTAATAGAAGTTGGTGTGGATGTTCCAAATAGTACAATAATGGTAATAGAAAATGCGGAACGCTTTGGGCTTGCAACATTGCATCAATTAAGAGGAAGAGTAGGAAGAGGGAAATATAAATCATATTGTATATTAAAATATAAGGGAAATAGTGAACAAACAAGAGAAAGAATGAAAATAATGGTAGAAACAAATGATGGTTTTAAAATATCTCAAAAGGATTTAGAATTACGCGGTTCAGGTGAATTTTTTGGAACAAGGCAACATGGCATACCAGAATTTAAAATTGCAAATTTATTTCAAGATGTAGAAATTCTAAAAGATATTCAGAGTTTAGCTTTAAAAATAATAAATGAAGATAAAAATTTAAAAGATGAAAAAAATGTATTACTGAAAAAACAAATAGAAGAAAAATTTAGTAAAAAAATAGAAATATAAAATTATTACAAGAATATTACAAATATAAAAATAATATATATAATAATAAAGTATTAACTTACGGAAACATAAAATGAAAAAAATAAAGAACATAAGCAATATTTATGGAAAATATTACATTTTTGTAACATATGAAAAAAATGTTGCAAAGTAAAAAAAAAAGTGCAATAATGAAAATAATGGTGAAATAAAAAAATCAAAAGAGGGGGAAAAAGATATGGGTAAAATTAAAAAAGGAGATTTTATTGTACTGGGAATAATTTTACTAATATTAGTAACAGCAATTGTGGGAAGTATGTATTTATTAGATATAAATGCATTTGCAGCAGATGATAATAACAACAATAATAATAGTGAAACTGAAACATGCCCACCACACCATTGGGTGAATGGAGAATGTACTAAATGCAAAATGAAATGTAACCACGACGAATCATATGGAAGAAGCTATAGTCACACGAATGGAGCTTCATCTTTAGAAAATCGTGATGCACATTATATAATCTGTAACAACTGTGGCACTACATTGAGAGCAGAATTGTGTGAACCTGGAGAATGGATAGTAAACACTCCCAATAGGGGTAGTGGTCATTATAATACCTGTAAATATTGTGGCGAAAAATTAAATGAACAAGAACATCACTTTACTGAAATAACTATACCAGCAACATGTACAAGTGAAGGAACTATAACATCTACTTGCGATGAGTGTGGATACTCATCACGTAGTGAAAAAAATGGCGATGCATTAGGACATGATTGGAATGGTGCACAATGGACAGATAATGGAAATGGAACATGTTCAAGAACATGCCAAAGAGAAAATTGTGGTTATAAAGATACAGAAGAACATAATTTTGTAAATAATGAATGCACAAGATGTGGGGCAACGGAACGGAAGTAGCAACCCAGGTCATGTAGATGACCATACAAATTTAAAATGGAATCATGATAATGCAGAACACTGGCAAGAATGTGTGGAATGTGGAAAAGTAAATCAAGATTCAAAAGAAAAACACACATTTAAAGATGGCGTATGTACAAATGAAAATTGTAAATATAAATGCCAACATACAAATGCAAGATGGGAATATGATGCGAATAATCACTGGAAGAGATGCCCAGATTGTGATGTAACAGAAGTTCCAAATACAAGGGGAACACATAATTTTGATACTTCAGGAAGATGTACAGATTGCGGATATAAAAAACAAAGTAGTGGCACAGGTCATACAGGTGACCATACAAATGTAAGATGGCAGCATGATTCTCGAGACCATTGGCAAATATGTGATGACTGTGGAGGAATAGAAGTACCAGGTTCAAGAGAACGCCATACATATAAAAATGGAGTATGTACAAATGTAAATTGTAACTATGCATGTCCACATACAAATGCAAGATGGGAATATGATGCGAATAATCACTGGAAGAGATGCCCAGATTGTGATGTAACAGAAGTTCCAAATACAAGGGGAACACATAGTTTTGATAGTTCAGGAAGATGTGAATGCGGATATGTAAAAAGTAGTAGTACTACATGTAATCATCCAAATATAGAAACGAAATCAGATGCAAATGAACACTGGACCAGATGTACAGTATGTGGAGAAGAACTATCAAGAGGAACTCATACATTTACTCAATTGATAAATACAAAACCAGCAACATGTAAAGAAGCGGGAAGTACAACGTATAAATGTACTGGATGTACAGAAACAAATACTGTCACAACACCAGCATTGGGACATCAATGGGGCGATTGGGAAGATAATGGAAATGGAACACATAGTAGAGAATGTGAAAGGCCAAATTGTGATGAAAAAGAAACAAAGAGTCACAATTATGGAGATGATGATAAGTGTGATGACTGCGGTGCTGACAAAAACGGAAATAGCGGAAATGATTGCACACATCCAAATGCAGAATGGAAACATAATCATAAAGAACACTGGAAAGAATGTCCAGATTGTAAAGAAGAAGTACCAAATACAAGAGAACCACATGAATTTGATGAAAATGGACATTGCCCAGATTGTGGATATGATTGTACACATCCAAATCTAAAATGGGAGCATGATGATGATGAGCATTGGCAAGAATGCCCAGATTGTGGAAAAGAAATACCAGGAACAAGAGAACCACATAAACCAGATGAAGATGGAAGTTGCCCAGACTGTGGATATGGCTGTAAACACAAAGATGCAGAATGGAAACATAATCATACAGAACATTGGAAAGAATGTCCAGATTGTAAACAAGAAGTACCAAATACAAGAGAGCCACATGAATTTGATGAAAATGGACATTGCCCAGATTGTGGATATGATTGTACACATCCAAATCTAAAATGGGAGCATGATGATGATGAGCATTGGCAAGAATGCCCAGATTGTGGAAAAGAAATACCAGGAACAAGAGAAAAACACTCATATAAAGATGGAAAATGCGAAGATTGCGGAATAAAAGATTCAGATAGTTCTGATAATAACTTACCATTTACAGGTACTGAAATACCTGCAATACTATATCTAATATTAATAATAGTAGTTATTGTTGGTGCTGTAGGATTAAAAAAATATAAAGATATATAAAAATTAATACAGGCTTATATTTTAAAATGTACCCAATGGAGTAGACACTAAAAAAGTGTTTCACCATTGGGTACATTGTTATATATTTTATTGTTACAATTCAGAGCCAATTATATGTACAAAGTAACCAAACGCAGGAGATTTGGCAGATTTTTTAATATAAGCTGTGAATAGTAACAGTTTAACTTTTATTATTACAAATATATTACAAGGACATTACATTTATATTACATATGCGAAAAATATTGAAAATTTTAAAAAAAAAGTGTATTATAAAAAGAAGAGTATATTATAGAGTTAAAATTAAGAAAGGAAGAAATATATTATGGGGTGGAGAAACCTAAAATATTCAAAAAACACTAAATTATTAAATAATGGTAATATTATAACGCTTGTTATTATTTTAGTTATATTAATAGGAACAGTGCTATTTACAAATAAATTGATACATATAGAAGCAGCAGCTACGAATGATAATAATAATAATAATAATAATAATAATAGTGAAATTAAATGCGACCATGATGGTGATTATACAGCAGTACAATATCCAGAAAGAAAAGGATATCATTATAAACAGTGTAATAAGTGTGGACAAAAATATGGAGTAGAAAAATGTGAAAATTATTCTAAAGCTCAATATATAGATGAAAGACAACATAAAGAGGTATGCAGTCTTTGTAAGGCAACAATAGTAGAAGCAGAAGATCATGACTGGAATTCTACTGGAAAATGTAGAACTAACGGTTGTGAATATCAGTGTAAGCATATGGCCGGTTCAGTATCACAGATAGTAGGAAATAATCAAAAACACAATTTTACATGCGGTATATGCCATACTCCAATCCTTGAAAATCATAATTATAATCCTTATTCTGGTATTTGTAGATTGTGTGATTATGAATGTACACATTCTAGTACAGAACCTAAAGAGATAACTATTGATGATGAAGTACATAGCAGAATATGTTATTATTGTAATCATGAGTCTTTTGAATCACATAATTATAACGGAGATTATATGTGTGACACTTGTGGACATTTATGTAAACATAGTTTAATAGATGATGATGATTGGACAAAAAGAACAGGGGATGATTTATACCATTATGCAACTTGTGAACTATGTGGTACAGAAGCAAGAGAACGTCATGTATATGTTGGTGATACATGTAAAATTTGCAATTATACTAGAACAGGTTCACATGAACACAATTACACATCTAGGGTGGTTCCACCTACATGTACAGAACAAGGATATACTGAGTATACATGCGATGAGTGTGGTGAAACATACACAGACACAGAGGTTCCAGCATTAGGACATGATATGAAACCATATAATATACCTGCAACATGTACAACAACAGGAGAGAGTGGAAATAGATGTTCAAGATGTAATGCAACAGAAAATGTTCAAACAATTCCAAAAACAGAACATACTCCAGTAGTAGACCAAGCGGTAGCAGCAACATGTACAACACCAGGAAAGTCTCAAGGAAGCCATTGTTCAGTATGTAATACAGTATTACAAGAGCAAACTACAATTCCAGCAACGGGACATACAGAGGTAATAGACCAAGCAGTAGCAGCAACATGTACAACACCAGGAAAGTCTCAAGGAAGCCATTGTTCAGTATGTAATACAGTATTACAAGAGCAAACTACAATTCCAGCAACAGGACATAATATAACAACTTGGACAGATAATAAAAATGGAACTCATACAGGTACATGTACTAAATGTGGTCAAAGTCAAACAGAAGATTGTGAATACAATGCAAGTAATACATGTTCTAAATGTGGTTCAGTAAAAAATACGCAATGCGAACATAATTATCAATTAGATAAATCTCTATCAACACAAACAGATCATTATAGAGTATGTACAAAATGTGGAGATAAAAAAGTAGAAAAACATACATTTTCATCAGGAAAATGTACAGTATGTGATTACCAATGTAATCATTCATATGAAAAAAAGAAAGACTCAACATATCATTGGGATGAATGTACAAACTGCGGGGACATAAAAAATAAAGAAGAACATGATTTTGATGCAAAGGGTAACTGTGAATGTGGTGCTAAAAAAGAAGGAACAGGAGGAGATAACCCAAGTAATCCAAGTGACCCAAGCAATCCAAGCAACCCAAGCAACCCAAGCAATCCAAGCAACCCAAGCAACCCAAGCAACCCAAGCAACCCAAGCAACCCAAGTAACCCAAGTGACCCAAGCAATCCAAGCAATCCAAGTAACCCAAGCAATCCATCTAATCCAAATGACCCAACATGTGAACATAAGAATAGGGTTTGGAAATCAAAAGACGATGAACATTGGCAAGAATGTAAGGACTGTGGAGCAGAAATACCTGGAACTAGAGGAAAACACTCATATGTAGATGGAAATTGTAAAAACTGTGGTATATCAGATGAAAGTGCTCAAAGTGGTAAAATACCTAATACTGGTGAAAAAACAATTGTATTTACAATATCAATTTTTAGTATATTAACAATTATTGGAGCAGTAAAAATGAAAAAATATAATAATATCTAACTATTTTAAAAATTATTTATTAAAATTAGATAGAATAAAATGAAAAAATCATAATAGTATTAAATAGCTATTATGATTTTTTTTGTAATGTTTAAAAATTTAAATGAAATAATGGACAATAATGTAACAATGTAACAATAAATATTACAAAAATATTACAAAAACATTACAGAAATATTACAAAACTATTGAAAAATTATGTAAAATATTGTATAATAAAAAAGGTGTAAAAAAAGGAGGATTGTTATGAAAAATCAAAAAATATTATTAATAACAATAGTTTCTGCAATTTTATTAATATCAATAATAAGTGTATCAATTATATTAAATAATCAAACAAAAGCTGCTGGATGTAACCATTATTGTGATGCATGGTCAGATTTCGGAACAGTGCATACAGGTAGATGTGTATATTGTGAAGAACCTCTATCTGAATCACATACTTATCTAAATGGAAAATGCACAAAATGTGGTCATGTAGATGCAACACAAGAATGTGACCACTATTGTGATGCATGGTCAAATTTCGGAACAGTGCATACAGGTAGATGTGTATATTGTGGCGAACCGATGTCTGAGTCACATACTTACGTAAATGGAAAATGTACAAAATGTGGTAGTGTTCAAAGTACATCAGGATGTCAACATACATCAATTAGTTATGAGTTTGACCAACAATACCATTGGGGAACATGTTCAGCTTGTAGAAAAGAATTTACCAAAGAGAAACATACATTTGATAGCAATGGAACATGTACAAAATGTGATTATCACTGTCATCACGATACATTTAAAGATGGAAGATGTGTATTTTGTGGTACAGAATGTACTCATAAAAAATTGTCAGAGAATAATGATTCTGATTATCATTGGGAAGAATGTTTAATATGTGGAGAAGAATTTGATAAAGCAAGACACACATATATAAATGGAGTATGTACAGAATGTAGTTATAAATGTAATCACAGTGAATTTAGAAATGGAAAATGTGTAGATTGTGGAATACAATGTGAACATAGAGCATGGTCAGTAGATAATGATAAAAATTATCACTGGAAAGAGTGTAACACATGTGGTGCAGAATTTGATGAAGAAAAACATACATATATAAATGGAGTATGTACAGAATGTTATTATGAATGTAAACATTCAGAATTTGAATGGCAAGGAAACGATACAGAGCATTGGAAAGTATGTAAAATATGTTTAATTGAAATCCCAGGAAGTAGAACAGCACATACAGTAAATGTTTGGAAAGATGGGCAGAATGGAACACATACAGGAACATGTACTGTATGTAATACAATACTTCAAGAAAGTCATACATATGTAAATAATGTATGTAGTAAATGCGGAGCAGCTAAAGAATGTACTCATGAAACAAAAGTATGGAATCATAATGAGACAGAACATTGGCAAACATGTAAGGATTGTGGAAAAGAAATAGAGGGAACAAGAGAAAATCATACATTTGAAAATGGAGTATGTACAAAATGTACATATAGTTGTAGTCATACAAATAAAATATGGCAAAAAGATGAAAGAGAACATTGGCAAACATGTAAGGATTGTGGAAAAGAAATAGAAGGAACAAGAGAAAATCATACATTTGAAAATGGAGTATGTACAAAATGTACATATAGTTGTAGTCATACAAATAAAATATGGCAAAAAGATGAAAGAGAACATTGGCAAACATGTAAGGATTGTGGAAAAGAAATAGAAGGAACAAGAGAAAATCATACATTTGAAAATGGAGTATGTACAAAATGTTCATATGCTTGTAAACATTCTAGTAGAATATGGGCAAGAGATGACAAAGAACATTGGCAAGAATGTAAAACATGTTTAATGGAAATAGAAGGAACAAGAACAGCTCATACATTAACAACTTGGGAAAAATTAGATGAAAAAAATCATACAGCAACATGTCCAGTATGTAATAAAATTGTAAAAGAAGAGCATGCATTTGAAAATGGAAAATGTACTAAATGTGGTTTTGAACAAAAAGTAGAAGATCCAGAGTGCAAGCATGAAAAATTAGTATGGAAGTCAAATGACAAGGAACATTGGAAAGCTTGTGAAAAGTGTGGAAAAGAAATAGAAGGAACAAGAGGAAATCATACATTTGAAAATGGAGTATGTACAACATGCGAATACACATGTGAACATTTAGAGTTAAAATGGCTTGCAATATCTAAAGAACATTGGAAAGCATGCAGAAATTGTAACATGGAAATTCCTGGAACACGTGAAACACATACATTTGAAAATGGAGTTTGCACAATATGCAATTATAAATGTAAACATGCAAAATTAGTATGGAAGTCAAATGAAACAGAACACTGGCAGGAATGTGAAAATTGTTTAATGGTATTTGAAGAAACACGTGGACAACATAAGTTTGAAGATGGGCAATGTACAGAATGCTTAAGAAAAGAGAATGAAGAAAATTCAAATAATGGTGGAGATAATAACAACAATAATGTAGAAAACAATAATGGTGGCAATAATAACAACAATAATGCAGAAAACAATAATGGTGGCAATAATAACAACAATAATGAAGAAAATAATAATGGTGGCAATAATAACAATTCATCAAATGCAGGGAATAATGGCAATTCAAATAATAAACAAGATAATACTACAAGTAAACAGAATTTTCCAAATACAGGTAAAGGAGGAGATATTGCAATAATATTAACTTCAGTTGTTGCAATAATTGGGGCAGGAACAGTAATAAAATTTAAAATGTAAAAGTTAGAGGATAAGAACTTAAGGCCAATAATTCTAATTAGAGAATGTAGGTAGATATAAAAAAAATCTTGTTAATACATAAATAAAAATTCCTAGATGTGAAGACATTTAGGAATTTTTTTGTATAAAAAAAATATAATAGCAAAAAATAAAATTAATTATTACTAAATATAAAAAAGAGGGGAATGTTTTAGTTTATGATTAATTTTAATACAGACTTAGCTGTTGAAAGAAATGATATTTATAGAAAAGCAAATAATATAGAAAATGAGATAGAGGGAATAGAAACAGAAGAGCAAGAAGTAAATGATAAAATAAAAATTTCAAGGGTAAAAATTATAAATGAAAAAGGTGCAGAAGCAATTGGAAAACCAATAGGTAACTATATTACAGTAGATATAAAAAAATTAAAGATAGCAGGTGTAGATGAAATTCAAAAAGCATCAGAAATTGTAACAACAGAGTTAAAAGCTTTAATAGAGAAGCATACAGATGAAAAAGGGGACATCTTAGTTGTTGGTTTAGGAAATGTATATGTAACACCAGACTCATTAGGACCAAAAGTTGTAAAAGATATAGATATAACAAGACATTTATTAAAATATGCACCAGAATATATAGATAAAGATACAAGACCAGTAACTGCAGTTGCACCAGGAGTTTTAGGAACGACAGGAATAGAAACAATGGAAATTATAAAAGGGATAGTTGATAATATACATCCAAAACTATTAATAGTTATAGATAGTTTATCTTCAAAGAGCATAGAAAGAATTAGTAGTACTGTTCAAATAGCAGATACTGGAATAGTTCCAGGTGCAGGAGTTGGAAATGCGAGAAATGAAATAAGTGAAAAAACTTTAAATATCCCAGTAATTGCTATAGGTGTACCAATGGTGGTAGAAGCTGCAACAATAGCATCAGATAGTATAGATTTATTCATTGAAAAGCTTCAGCAAGATGCAAAGTCAAATGATTATCTAAATGAGTTAAGAAATGTAGACAAATATGAGATGATAAGAGAAGCATTAGTACCAAAGGATTATAATTTAATTGTAACACCAAAAGAAATAGATGATTTAATTGAAAATATGAAAGATGTAGTTGCAAGAGGAATAAACTTTGCTATACAAAAAAGTTAAAAATGTAACGAAAAGTTTTATATAATGAAACTAATTGTATAAACTAAAAGCATATGTAAAGGGTAAAATAGATATAAAATATATCTAGAATTTGGCCCTTTCTTTTTATTGTATAAACAAATTAAAATAAGAGGAACTAAAGTACAAAGTACAAAAGGCACGTAATAGCTAAAAGCAATTCTAAAAACCGCAAGTCCATATTTATAATATGATAAAATAGAATATCCATATTTAGCAATAGTAGCAATAGAAAAACTTATTATTAGAAGTATTTTATTTGTATTAAACACATAAAATAGAAGTGTTACCGCTACTCCATAAAAACCATAATCAAAATGTAAAAATTCAGATATTATACCAAGAAAAATACATGCTACAATACCAACAAATTTGTTGTATCTGTCATAAGCAATAATTGAAATAAGTCCAAAAAACAATGTGAAAATAACATTTAATCCCCAATTATCATTAATAATTGAAGTAAATAACATATAGGGAATTTGAGAAATAATTGCAAACATAAATAGTCTAATTAAATATTTCTTTAGGTTTTTTGTATGAATGTATCCTTCTGAAATTTGGAAAGAAAATATAGGGAAAGCAATTCTTCCAATATAATTAAAATATGAAGTGTCATTAAAAATTGCATATCCAATGTGGTCTATAAACATTGTAATACAAGCAATAATTTTTAAAACAAAAGCATTCATAAAAAAATCTCCTATTTATAATATATAATACTTATAACATATGAGAAAGATAATGTCAATTTAATTAAAATGTTATAATATTTTTTATTATACAATAGGATGTTTTTGTTTTATTTTATTTAATTTATATATGTTACATAAATCACAGTCAGTACATATAATAACTCTATTTTCAAATATCAATTTTAAAGTAGTAATAAAATCATCTTCACTGTCTAGTATGTGTATATATAATTTATTTGGCAGTAGTGTTAGTAGTGAATTTAGAGCAAGATCATTTGAGGAAAAGCTTATATCTGATAAATATTTTTGTTTTATAATTTCATTGTTAAATTTTATAACATTCTTATTAGAATCTAGAAGAATTGATTCTTGATTTCTATATATAAGATGAATAATATTACAATTTGGTTCAGTTGTTTGAATATATACTTTTAGTAGGCTTATAAATTCATTATATTCTTTATCTATAATAAATTTGTTTACACACATATCTACAATACAGTCTAATTCTTTTATATAATCATTAAGCATAAAACTAATAAATCCATCTATTATAACATATTTATTATCCAAAAAATATTTGTAAAAGGCGTTTGAAATAATGTTTAGCATTGTAATTGAATTTGAAAAATCTATATTTGTCAAACATAAATTATAAATTTGTTTTTTTTCTTCATTAGAAAAATAGAAATAATTTAAATTAAGTATTTTTCTTATTAAAATAGGTTCATAGAAGTCTATAACAACATATGATAAAAGAACAGAAATTTTATTTAAAAATAGTTCTGTATTATTACCTGTATAATGTATAATAATATTATTGTAATGCTTAAAGTTATAACATGAGACATAAATGTCTTCAAGTTCAAAATATTCAACTTCTTTTAGTATATATTCAGATATATCTTTGTTATTAGTTTTAATACAAATACTTTTAAACAAAAAAATTCCCTCCATACATAAATAGTATCTACTAAAAAAAGTTAGATATACATATTTTATGAATGGGAGGGAAAAGTGTTACTTAATAATAAATCATATAATCAATTTCTGGAAAGATACAATCTTGCTTGTATATGCTATTTAAGAAGTTTTCATCAACTTCATTATTTTTAAGTTGTTCATATAGTTTAGTAAATCGACCAATATGTTCTTTTATACGTTTTTTAGCGTAATCAACCATTGTTCCATGTGTTATTATAAATAGCCAGTCACTGCTTTGTGCAAGCAATAATTCTCTAGCACATTGGTTTAGAGCCTGTTTTTTTAGCTTGTCCTGCTCATTAGGATATAGATGAGCAAGTTCAACCATCCTATCTCCTGCAACATGTAAGTGCCTATGAACATAATCATTTGAACTATTAAGCCATACTTCACTATAACCATTTGCACCCCAACTTGATATACAAGGAGAGCAAACTTGCATTTCAGGAAATTTATCTATATATTCACTAGGTGTTATTAGTTTAAAGTTACATTTATCATAATAAATTTTCTTAAATAGAATGTATAGCCAATAAGGTCCTTCATACCACCAATGTCCATAAAGTTCAGCATCATAAGGGCAAACAATTATTGGTTTGGTAGGGGACATTATATTAGATAATTCATTAATTTGTTTAACTCTTGAATCGAAAAAATGACCTGCTTGCTTTTCAGCAGAATCTTTTGCCCATTGTAAATTATAATAATCTTTAAATTCACCTTTAGATGTAATTCTATGATATTTTATACCAGTATTTACTCTAGCTCCATTTTTTGCTATGTATGGTTTAATATAGTCGTAATCAGCATCATAACCAATATCTCTATAAAATTCGCGGTAGTTAAAATCACCAGGATATCCACATACAGAACTCCATACTTGTTTAGAACTTTCTATGTCTCTTCCAAAAGCAACAATTCCTTCAGGAGAAACAATTGGTGCAAAAGTACCAAATACTGGAGTAGGATCAGCATACAAAATACCATGGCTTTCAGTTATAATATATTCAATTCCAAATTCCTTTAAATATTTGTCCGCCTCGTGAACATAACCACATTCAGGAAGCCAAATTCCTCTTGGAGGTTTTCCAAAATATTTTTTATAAGTTTCAACTCCAACGGCAATTTGTGCCCTAATTGTTTTCTCATTAACATATAAAATAGGAAAGTAACCATGTGTTGCTCCACAAGTTATAATTTCTAATACACCTATATCTTGGAAATGTTTAAACTGAGCAATTAAATTGCAATTATATACATCTTTAAAAAGGTGCAAATCATTAGAATAGCGTTTTAAATAGTATTTAGAAAGTTCATTTAATCTAGCATCATATGCTGTCCTTTTAACCTCTTTTTTTGAAAGTTCAATATGTTTTTTCAAATATTTTATGTACCTATTTTGTAATAATTTGTTATCTAACATGTTTAATAAAGGAGGGGTAAGAGTCATTGTTATCCTAAAATCTATTTTTTCTTCCTCTAATTTTTGAAAGTTAGTAAGTAATGGAATGTATGTTTCAGAAATGGCTTCAAATAGCCATTCTTCTTCCAAATAATCTTCACTTTCAGGGTGATGTATAAAAGGTAGATGTGCATGTAAGATAAAACTTACATATCCCTTTGGATTATCCATTGTAAAAATCAGTCCTTTCTAACACAAATCTAGAGTGAAAAAGAAGCAAGATGAAGCTTATTTTTCACCCTAGAATCATTTGTTAAAATTTTGAGGTAGGATTATGTTCTAAATCCTGCAATTCTTCATTCTTATATATTTTTTTATAAACATCATAAATATTATATATTCTACCAATATATTTTATAAATTCAAAATGAGAAACATTTTTAGAAAATGTATTATTAGTTTTTATATTTCTAAAGAATAATGTTTTTTGATTTTTCTCAAATAAAATATGATTGTTAGGTGCTTCAATTGTATTAGAAGAAGCAACATACATATAATTATTTGGTATTGTAATTGTGGCAGGTTTTGCACGTCTTCCTAGTTCAATTTCATATTCACATTTTGCATCATTTACATTAAAATACCAACTATTAGCAAAATCATTAATTTCAATTTCGAAAGAGTAGTTCATAGTTTTATTGTGAACTATGAGCACAGGGATAGTATTTTCAAAGAAATGTTTGCCATATTGCTCTACATATTTTTCTCTATCACTATCAGAAATATCCCAGTAAACAAAAAGAGTAGTAGGTGTTTGGGCTAAAATTTTAACAACAGTTTGATTATATCTATATGGCAAATCATAATACTCTATAATATCTACTGTTTTAGATGTTTTGCTTTTTGTATTTTTTGAATTGACATTTTTGGTACGGTTAGTTGTTTTTGATATTTTATTTTTAGTTTTTTTTGTATCTTTTGTTTTTTTGGTTGTTCTTTTAGTAGTATTTTTTTTCGTATTAGTTGATTTCTTACTATCATTTTTAGCAGTAGTATCCTTTGAACTGGAAGATTTTTTTGAATTTGCATTTTTATTAGATAGAGCGTTTTTATTAACATCTTTTTTTGAGTAATTTGAATCTACAGAATTGTCGTTTGTTTCAATATTATTAGTTATTGAACTGGTTGGAGCCGTAGTTTTTTTTGCGTTAATTTTTGTCTTTTTTGCTGTAGATTTTTTATGAATTTGTTCTTCTTTTATTAAGTCATTAGTTTTTCTTGGCATTAAAAATCCTCCTTAGTAAATATTATTCATTATTATATAATATAGTATATCAAAAACAAAATAAATTCAATAGAAAAATGGAAAAAAATGAAAAAAAAGTTTTAATTTATATTAGTATTAATTATTGAAGGTACTATTCACGGCTTGTACTATAAAGTCCGCCAAACTCTAAAGGAGTTTTTATATTTTTATAAATTGAACTTAAGGCTGGCGATTGCCTTCAATGCTTTTCGGAGGTCTTCAATTTTTAAAAAATATAGAACTCCTGCGTTTGGCTACTTTGTGCATATAATGGGCCGTGAATTATAACTGTAAGTAGGTAAAAGTCTTGGAAATAGTTGACAAAATTGGCTTTTTGCAGTAAAATAAAAAGAGTTTAAAGGAGAGAAAAAATTTATGTCTAATTATAATATAAAAGCATTAGAAAACGTAGAGTCCAAGACAAAAATATATCTAGTAATAATTGCTTTATTACTTATAGTAATTTGCATAAGCAATGTAATATTAATAATTCCATCAATTATACTATATATAGGCATAATAGCATACACTATATGGGTGTATAACAAAAGAAAGGGTGAACTTTCAAGTTATATAAATGAATTAACTCTTTCTGTTGATTCAGCTGCAAAAAACACATTAATAAATTCACCATTCCCATTATTAATATTAGAAACAAATGGAAATGTAATATATAGGAGTTCAACGTTTAACAAAGAATTTGCAAATGTTGGAATAAATGCATATATAGATGATTTAGCTAAAGAAATAAAACTAGAAATTCAAAATGGAAATTTAAAAGTAGATAAGCAAGTTACAATTGGCGATAATATTTATCATGTAATAGGAGACTATGTAAAAATTAGAAAAAAAGAAAGAAAAAAAGAAGCAAAATACATGATAATTTTATATTTTATTAATCATACAGAACAAATTGAATTAATGCAAAAATATAATAATGCAATTACCTGTATGGGAATAGTTATGATAGATAACTATGAAGAAATAATACAAAGATTATCAGAAGAAAGAAAACCACAGATATTAGCAGAAATTGAAAAAAAATTATATGAGTGGGCTAGTTTATCTGGTGGTGTAATGATAAAAAAAGAAAGGGATACTTATGTATTTGTTTTTGAACAACAGTATCTAGCAGAAATGGAAAACAATAAATTTACTATATTAGATGAAATGAAAGAAATAGAAACAGATGAAGGAATGCCAATAACATTAAGTATAGCTATTTCTAATGAAGGAGAAACTGATTACGAAAAATATGAATCCGCAATGGTAGCTATGGATATCGCACTTGGTAGAGGTGGAGACCAAGCGGTAATTAGAAAAGAAGGAAAATATAGTTTCTTTGGAGGTAAAACTCAGGAAGTAGAAAAGAGAACTAAAGTAAAGGCAAGAGTTGTATCACATGCGTTAGAAGAATTGATACAAAAAGCAGATAATGTAATGGTAATGGGGCATTTAAATGGAGATATAGATTCAATAGGTTCAAGTTTGGGAATATATAGGTTAGCTAAAACTTTGGGAAAAGATGCATATATTGTAAACAATACATATGGTTTATCATTAGAAAATTTTATTAATACACTAAAACAACAAGGATACAATGATGTTATAATAGATAAAAATCAAGCAATTAGTGTAATTTTACCAAATACGGTATTAATAGTAGTAGATACACATAAAAGAAGCTATGTAGAAGTTCCAGAATTATTAGAAAAAACAGAAAAAATAGTTGTAATAGACCATCATAGAAAATCAGAAGATTTTATAGAAAATGCAATATTAACATTTCATGAAGCATATGCATCTTCAGCAGCAGAATTAGTTACAGAGATAGTTGAATATGCAAATACAGAAGTTACATTGGAACAAATAGAAGCGGAGAGCTTATATGCAGGAATCATGATGGATACAAAGAATTTTACATTTAAAACAGGTGTAAGAACATTTGAAGCAGCAGCATATTTAAGAAAATATGGTATAGATATAATAAAAGTAAAAAAATGGTTTCAAAGTGATTTGGAAAGCTATACAGTAATAGCAGATATAGTAAAGAATGCAGAAGTTGTAAATGGTACAATAGGAATATCTATATATGATGAAAAGGATAAAAATGCTAACTTAATTTGTGCAAAAGCAGCAGATGAATTATTAACAATAAGTGATATAACTGCATCATTTGTTCTAGGACATATGGGAGATAAAATTTGTATAAGTGGACGTTCAATTGGAGATATAAATGTTCAAGTAATACTTGAAAAATTAGGAGGCGGAGGACATATAACTCTTGCAGGAGCTCAATTAGAGGGACTTACAATGGAAGAAGCAAAAACAGAACTAATTATACGAATTAATGAATATTTCACTGAAAATAATGTATAACAAAGGAAAAATAAAAATGGGTGGGATAAATTTTACCACCCATTTTGTTGAATATTGTAAAAAACTTTTTTTAATAACATACTAAATTTGACAAAAAAATTATAAAAGAAGTACTATAATAAATAATAGCAACACATATAAGAGAGGATGAAAAAAATGTTTCAAAATGTTATTGAGGATAGTGTAGAAAAACAAGAAAATAAAGAAAAAAGGAAAATACAAATAAAAAATCTGTTTTCGATAAACGATATAGTTTTATATGCCATATCGTTTTTAGTTTCAATGGTTGGCTTTAATAAAGAAATAGCACCATTTGGACTAGCTATATTTGCAGCGGTTTGTAGTAATAGGGTCCCAGTAGGAATTTTATATATTGCAGTGACAATAGGAACTTTTATAGGATTTGGATTAAATGGATTACTTTCATTTCTAATAAGTTCTCTTTTATTCATAGCAATGGTTTTAACATTCAGACCAAGAATACAAGAACCAAATAAAAATGAACAGCAAAAATTGGGAATTTATATTGCAATTTCAGCATTTTTGGTACAAGCCAGTAAAATGTTTTTTACAATTTTTTTAGTGTATGATTTAATATCAAGTATAATGCTAGGAATAATTACATATATTTTCTATAAAATTTTTTCAAATTCAATAATTGTAATAAGACAATTTGGGATAAAAAAAGCGTTTTCAATAGAAGAAGTAATGGGAGCCAGTTTAATAGTTTCAATTGCTTTATGTGCATTTAGTAAATTGCATGTATTTGGTTTATCCTTAACAAACATATTCAGTATAATGATTGTATTATTCTTAGGTTGGAAAAATGGAATGTTAGTTGGTGGAACTGCTGGCATTACAATAGGAATGGTGCTTGGTATAATAAATTCTACTAGCCCTGTATTAGTTGCATCTTATGCAATTTCAGGAATGATTGCTGGAATATTAAACAAGCTAGGTAAAATAGGAGTAATAATAGGTTTCTGTGCAGGAAATGCTATTTTAACATATGTTGCAAATGGCAATACTGTACCAATAATAACAATTAGAGAAATATTAATTGCATCTTTAGGATTACTTGTAATTCCAAAAGAGGTTCATATAGATATAACTGAAATTATAAATCAGACTAAATGTCTTCCAACAACAGCTGGAGTAATAGAAGAAAAGAAAAAGACTGCTAATAAATTAAATAGTGTTTCAGAAACAATACTTCAAATGGCGAGAAGTTATAATGATTCAGCTAAAGATACATTAGATGAAAAAATTGAAGATGAGAGTAAAAAAAGTTTTAAAGAAGAAGTTTTAAATAATTTAGAAGATATAGAGGACAACCTATTATATGATGATATTTTATTAAATGATGATGAAATACTAGGTAATGTATATAATATTTTAGAGGAAAAAGAAGAAATAAATAGTGATGAATTAGTTAACATATTAGAAACAGTAAACAATTATAAACTAGTAAAAGATAGTGCCGAAGAAGCATTAGAACAAATAGTAAAAGTTTTGAATAGCACATATAGAATAAATAAATTAAATACAATTTGGAAACATAAAGAAGCAAATAATAAAAAAGTTTTAGCAAATCAGCTAGGTGGAGTTTCAAAGGTTATTTCATCATTAGCAGATGATATAAAATCACAAGAAAAAGAAGAGAAAATGGAACAAAAATATAAATTAGTTATGGGAACAGCACAAGCTACTAAAAAAAATAGTGAGGTTTCTGGCGACAGCAATATAAGAACAAAATTAAATGATGGAAAATACATGATGGCAATAAGTGATGGAATGGGGTCTGGAGAAAAAGCCAAAAAAAGTAGTACAATAGTTATACAGATGCTTAAAAGACTTTTAACAAGTGGGTTTGATAAAGATATTTCAATAGGTTTAATAAATTCAGCAGTAAATTTAAATTCAAATGATGAGACATATGCTACAATAGATATTTCTATAATAGATTTAAGTAATGGAAATATAGAATTTGTGAAGAATGGAGCATGTCCTACTTTTATAAAATCAAACAATAATGTTGAAATAGTAAAAGCAGTATCATTTCCAGCAGGGGTACTGGATAAAATAGACTTAGTTGTATATGATAAAGACTTAAAGGAAAATGATATAATTATAATGTGTAGTGATGGAATATTAGAATCAAATACACAATATAAAAATAAAGAATTATGGTTAAAAGAATTATTAGAAAATATGAAGACAGAAGATGTACAAAAAATTGCAGATATTATTTTACAAGAATCAATAGATAATGGATATGGAATTTCTAAGGATGATATGACGATTTTAGTTGCAAAACTTGTTAAAATTTAAAAGTAAAATAAATTTTTATAATTTAGAATAAATTACCTATATTATTATCAAAATAAATATAGGTGATTTTTTTATGAAGATAACTTTACTTAAAGGTTCTAATGATACAAGGAGTTTTAGAATATTGGAAAACTTTGGAGCGGAGGTACACAAAATAGATGATTTGGAAAAGACAGATGAGAAAATAAAGGAGTTAATAAATAACGATTATAGAACAATAATTATGACAAATGAGGTTGCTGGATTTTCAGAAAGTATAATAAAGAAATATAGCAAAACAAATGAAATAAAAATAATAATAGCACCTCCTAAATAAGCTTGTATAAAACTAGAAAAAATGGAAAAAATTATATTAAATTAATTTTAGGAGGCACATATGAATCTAAATCAAGTGAAAAATATTATAGTACTTAAGGACTTACCATCTAATTTAGTAGATGAGGCGTTTGTAATCCTAAAAAGTAATAAGAAGATAAAGTCACTAGAGCATATAGATAAGCAGGGCAATAGTAAAGCAGAAAAACAAAATTCAAAAGATTATATAGTAAAAGAAGCGGAAATGATAATAAGCAACTATTTATCAAAAGTAGAAGATGAAAAACAAATAAAAAGTCATTCTATGAAACAAATAGAAAACAAATATAAAAGAATGAAAAAAATAAATGTAATTTTAGGTGTTATTTTGGTAATAAATATAATCTTACAAATAATTTAAATAAAATGAACTATTTGATATGTTTGCAATAGCTATACAGTAGTTCTAAACCTCTTATTTCAAGAATATATTTTAAAAAATGTATTTACGAAATAAGAGGTGTTTTTTATGGAAAGAGTTCTAAGTCAAGATGAAAGAATTAGAAGAGCTGAAGAGATATATGCAAGAAAAATACAAGCACAAAATAGAACAAGTGCAACTGTAAATGTTGAAGATGGGAATAATAATAGATTAACAAGAAAGTTAATAACGCAATTTATAATATGTGTAATTTTATATATTTCATTTTATGCATTAAAAAGTAGTCCTGACTTATTATCTCAAGATATAATGTATAAAATATCTGATGTATTAGAATATGATATAAACATTCAAGAATTATATAAAAACATAAATGCATATATAAATAGTAAAACTGAAACAAAGGGAAAAAATACTAATAATATTTTAAACGAAGAAAATAAGGAAAATGAAGCAGATATAAATAGCAATGAAAATCAGGAAGTACAAGAAAATGCAGAAAATATAGAACAAGTTCAAGATACAGGATTAATACAAGAAACGCTTTCTGCTACAGAAAATACACAAACAAACGAAACATCAGTAGAAGAAAATATAACAGAGGAAAGTAGTAGTGTAAACCAGATGCAAATAGATGCAGAATACATAAAAGCTAATTACTCTATTGTGAAGCCTTTAGAAGGGGAAATAACATCAAGGTTTGGATTAAGAAATCCAAGTGTAGCCACAGTACCAAAGTATCATACAGGCATTGATATAGCAAGAGTTACAGGTACAGTAATAACAGCTGCAATGGAAGGAACAGTTGAATTGGTATCTTCACAAGGCGATTATGGAAATCATGTAAAAATAACAAATGGTGAAGTAAGCACACTATATGCACATTGCAGTAAGATATATGTAAATCAAGGCGATACAATAACTCAAGGTCAACAAATTGCAGAAGTAGGAGCAACTGGAAATGTAACAGGACCTCATTTACATTTTGAAATAAGAAGAAATAATCAATACGTAGATCCAGACTTAATATTACAATTTTAGGGGTTGAGAAAATTGAGAATAAAAATAAATATTCAAATATTTGCAATAATAATCATTCTTGTTATTGCGAAGCAAATAGAGATTTACGCTTGGTTAATGTTATTTGCACTAATTCATGAATTAGCACATATGCTTACAGGAATTTTATTAAAACTTAAGCCTAAAACATTAGAAATTCAACCATTTGGAATAGGCATAATATTTGAAAGCTTTGAGAACACAGAAAAAAATAAAATAATTATAGCAATGGCAGGTCCATTAATTAATATACTAATTGCATTATTTTTTAGCTCCATAGATGTAAATGTGAAAGATATAATAATAAATTGTAATATAATTTTAGCCATATTTAATCTTTTACCAATATACCCATTAGATGGTGGAAGAATATTAAAGGCATTAATAAAGATGAAAAGTACAGGGGAAATAGCAGAGAAGATAATAAACAAAATATCAAATATTTTAATGATACTAATAACAGTTTTATCAAGTGTATTAATACTAATTTATCATAACATAGGTTTAGTACTTATAGTAGCATATTTATGGATAATTGTAATTAAAGAAAATAATAAATATATTCTAAAAAAACGAATATATACAATAATAAACAAATAGATGAAAAATACTTGACATTTTACAAATTAAGTGTAAAAATAAAAGTAATAGATAGTTGAGGAGGAATACAAATGATGAAGAAAATTATAAAGAATGCAAGAGGTGTAACACTTATATCAGTTATCTCACTTTTGGTAATTATGGCAATATTATCTGGAATTGTAATAACTAATATAGATATAGGTTCAGATATAAGAGATTATAATTATATGTGTGCAGATATAGAATTATTAGAAAGTAAAATAATGACATATTATAATAAAAATGGAGATATACCAGTAGGTGACACCGTGGAAAATGTACAAGCAATAATAGGAGAACAAAAGAATGCACGAGATGATGATGTATATTATGTAATTGATAAAAATAAACTATCTAATCTTACATTAAATTATGGATATGGAAATTTAAGCAATAAAGATATATATATAATTAATGAAAAGTCTCATAAAGTTTACTATTTAAAAGGAACAATATATGAAGGTGAAATATATTATACAGATATTTTAGAAAGATAGAATTTTTTGTTGCAAAAAGCAAAATAAAAAGGTATAATATATTTAAAGTGCGAAAAAAAGAAGAAAAAAACAATATTTAGTATTGTTTTTTAGAAAAAATTAAAATTTCTTATAAAATGGTAATTTTTTCTAAATGTATTAGTTTAGACTGTTTTTATGTTAGGGGGAATGTAAAAAATAATGGAAGAATTAGACTTAAGAGAACTATTAGCAAAATTTTGGGATAAAAAAATACATATATTATTAATAATTTTAGCTTTTACAGTAATAGGAGCATTATATTCGTATTTAGTAGTAAAACCTGAATACAAATCAACTGCTTCAATTATATTAATTCAAAGTGTTATAACAGGTACTGCAGATGGAAATGTTATACAATCAAATGAAGTATCAAACGCAAGATTAGTGGCAACATGTGAAGAATTAATAAAAAGAGATTTTATATTAGATGAAGTAGTAAAAAATCTTAACAATACTAATATAAATGTTAGTGGCATAAAAGGTAAAATATCAGTACAAGCTGTTAAGGACTCAGACTTGATAGATATTACAGTAAAAAATAAAAATCCAAAATATGCGGCTGATATTGCAAATGAAACAGCAAAAGTCTTTTGCGAAAAAATTGTTGAATTTTATAATTTAGATAGTACACAAATTTTTGAAACAGCAAATCCAAGTAGTAGACCATATAATATAAATCATATAAAAGATATAGTTATATTTATATTTATTGGTTGTGTAATATCTGTATTATATGTTCTAGTGTTAAACATGCTAGATAATACTGCTAAATAAAGTAATAATATTGAAATATTTTATGGAGGGAAATAAATGAAAGAAAAATTTTTAAAATGTATTAATTTTATTAAACAATTTTTTAATTCAAACAAATCATTATGTAAAAAAATAATTGCAGCATTAATTATAGTAATTGCAATTTTGGTAATTGCTTCATCTTTAAAAGGAGATAAAATGGGAAATACAATAGGCAATAGTGATTCATATGGTATAGCAGTTCAAGATGGTAACTGGATATATTATATAGAAATAGATGATAGTGAGCCTGTTGGAATATGCAGAGTTAAAAATAGTGGTAAAAAAATAGAAAAGGTTGCAGACGGAAATTTTTTCCAATTAAATATAATAGATAATTACATTTATTGTGTAGAGGAAGATGATGATCAATATAATTTGGTAAGAATGAAGAAAAACGGTAAGGATAAAGAAATTTTAGCAAGAGATATAGAAGATGATTATTATATTACTGTAACAGAAAAATGGATATACTATCCAAAAAATAGTAATTTATATAGAGTAAGAACTAATGGAACAGAAAGAACTAAGATTTCCGATAAAAACATTAGCTATTATCAAGTAGATGGTAATTGGATTTATTACATATATGCAACAGATTCTTCAGAATATATAGCAAAAATGAAGACAAATGGAGAAGAAACAGAAAAAATAGCTAAAATAGAAGAAGATAATGAGTCATTTGAAAAATTATTAGTAAAAGGCGGAAAGATATATTATATTGTCTCTGAAAGAGATAAAGACTATAATTATGAATATTCATTGTATAAAATGAATAAAAAAGGAACGAAACAAGAAAAAATATGCAAATTAGATAATAATATATATAGCATTAGTATGCAAGAAGACTGTATATATTATACTACAACTCCTGATTATAGCGATTATTCAATAAAAAGTATAAAATATAATGGAACTGAAAAAACAACAATACAAAAAGATGATGAGGAAATTGAAGTCATAAATGTAGTTGAAGATTGGATAATATATGGAACCTATAATGGTGATTATGAAGAAATATTAAAGATGGTAAGCAAAGATGGAGATAAAGAAAAAGAATTATAATAAACGTTATTTTTCAAATTAATTTTTGACTAAGAAAGATGTGATGAAAGATGCAAATTGATTATAATAATATTATAATAGATGTAAAAGAGGGAACAACAGTTAAAGAATTATTAAAGAGTGAAATTGAAAGAGAAGAATATAATGCTATTGCATGTAAATTTAATAATGAAGTAAAAAGTTTAAATTATAAAATAAAAGCAAATGGGAAATTACAATTGATAAATCTAAAAGATAAAGATGGAATAAGAATATATAAGAGAGGTCTTGTTTATATAATTAGTAAGGCATTTAGTGAAGTATATCCAGGTTCACTAATAACAGTAAATTATCAATTATATAATTCTATGTTTTGTAATGTAGATAATTTAGAAATAACTGATGAAGTTATACAAAATGTAGATAACAGAGTAAAAGAAATTATAAAACAGAATTTACCCATAGAAAGACGAATTATGGATAAACAAGAAGCAGAGAAATTTTATGAAAGAGAGAAAACTTTAAAAGGAAGATTGCAAATAGATTTAAAAGAAAAAGAAGTTGTAACATTATATTATTGTGAGGATTATTATAACTATTTTTATGGTGTATTACCTATATCAACAGGATTTGCTACGAATTATAAAATTCAAAAATATAAAAATGGTTTTTTAATTAGATATCCAAATCGTGAAAATCCAGACAGATTAATTGAATTTAAGGAAACTCCCAAATTATTTGCAACACTAGAAGATTATGAAGATGTTCATAAAGTTTTGAATGTAAACACTTTATATAAACTTAATAAAATTGTAGAAGAAGGCAAAATAAAAGAATATATATTATTAGATGAGGCTTTACATGAGAAAAAGATTGCTGCAATTGCAGATAATATTACTCAAAATAAGAATATAAAATTAGTTTCAATTGCAGGACCATCATCTTCAGGAAAAACAACATTTGCTAAAAGATTAGAAATTCAACTAAGGTTAAATGGAATAAAACCAGTAACAATATCAGTAGATAACTATTTTGTAGAAAGAGAAAACACTCCATTAGATGAGCAGGGAAATTACGATTTCGAAAATATAAATGCTATAGACACAAAATTATTAAACAGCAATTTAATAAAACTTTTAAATGGAGAAGAAATAGATGCACCAATATTTAACTTCCATACAGGTCATAAAGAATATAAGGGAAACAAAATGAAACTTGCAAAGGATGAAGTTTTAATAATGGAAGGTATACATTGTTTAAATGATGAACTTACATATCTTATTCCAAAAGAACAGAAATATAAAATATATATTAGTGCATTAACAGTTTTAAATATAGACTACTATAATAGAATATCAACAACAGATACAAGGTTAATTAGAAGAATTGTAAGGGATAAAAAATTTAGAGGATATGGTGCAGAGCATACATTAGAAATGTGGCCATCTGTAAATAGGGGCGAAGTAAATAATATATTTAAGTTTCAAGAAGAAGCAGATGTGATGTTCAATTCATCACTTGTATATGAATTAAGTGTTTTAAAGAAATATGTAATGCCATTATTAAAAGAAATAGATCAAAAATTACCATTGTATTCAGAGGCTAGACGATTATATGCAATGCTTTCATATTTTAATGATATACCAGATGAAGATGTACCATCACAATCACTCTTAAGAGAATTCATTGGTGGTAGTATATTTAAAGAATAGATTATAAAAATATTGTGAATGGAGTTAGAATAATGGATAGTCTATTTACAGAAATTGATGAAGAATTTATTTGTGAAAATTGTGGACATAAAGTACCAAAACTAGGATATTCTTGTAGAAATCATTGCAATACATGTTTATATTCTAAACATGTAGATGTAAATCCAGGAGACAGACAAGAAACATGTCATGGTTTATTAAAACCAATAGGAGTGGAGATAAGCCCAAAGAAAGGATATGTAATAATATATAAATGTAAAAAATGTGGAGCAATTAGGAAGAATAAAGCTGCTAAAGATGATAACATAGATTTAATTATAAGTTTAAGTGTAAATAATTCATATAATGGAGAATAAAACATTGGTGGTACCTGGAAACCTTGTCCTTTTACAATAAAACTCACTTACAGTATTTTTGTAAGTGAGTTTTCAGTTTATCTTAAATTATTTAATATTTTCAAGAGCCGCAATTCTATCATCAATGCTTGGATGTGTATCAAATAGTCCTGCTTTTTTTCTTCCGTTTTTTTTACTCTTAAAAGGACTTACTATAAATAAATTCGCAGTTGCATTATTAGCTGTTTTTAACTCATTATCATCACTATCTAATTTCTTTAAAGCAGATATTAAACCTTGAGGATTTCTAGTAATTTCAGCAGCAGTTGCATCTGCAAGGTATTCTCTATTTCGTGAAAGTGCTAATCTCATAATTTCTCCTAAGATAGGTGAAACAATTAAGAGAATTAAACCGATTATCATTAAAATTGCATTTCCTTTATTATCATCATCATTGTCTCTTGAACCTCCCCAGAATAAAGAACGAGAGAATAAATCAGAAACCATAACTAAGAAGCCAACCATAACAGTAACAATAGAAGTAAGCAAAATATCATAATTTCTTATATGCCCCATCTCATGTGCAATAACCCCTTCTAATTCATAATATTCTAATTTATCTAAAAGACCGGTAGTTACACAAATAATAGAATGTTCAGGATTACGACCTGTTGCAAAAGCATTAGGCTGAGCATCTTCTACTACATATAAAGTAGGTCGATGAGAAAGTCCAGAAGATATCATAAGTGCATCTAATATATGAACTATTTTTCTATCTTCTTCTAATGTGGCAGGTCTTGCCTTAGTAACAGATAGGATAATTTTATCACAATTATAATAAGAAGCAAAGCTCATTGCAATTGAAAATCCCATTGCAAAAATTATAGCAATTGGTCCACCAAGGTCTAATGCCATACAAATATAATATATAATTAATGTAATAATAAGAATAAAACCACTGACAATTATTCCAGATTTAATTTTATTTTTTTTAATATCTTCAAACATATATATTACTTCCTTTCTAGTACAAATTAAATACTTTTCATATTATGTACTTCACAACTCAAATTATAGCATAAATCGAGTTAAAATACAATTAAAAACTATGACTTTACCTCAACTAAAATTACATCATCTCCAATACATTTAATATCCTGCCATGGAATAACTATGTCATTAGATGCAAAAACATTAAAAAGTTTATTATTACCAGGAACAATAATAGAGGTTATAATTCCAGTCTCTAAATTTGCAGTAACATCTTGAACAAAACCTAGTCTTTTTCCATCAACGATATTAATAACTTCTTTATGTTTAAAATCTAAACCTTTATTGTTCATAAAAATCATTTCCCTTTCTAGATAAATTATTATAAAAACAAGTTATAGTTTGCTCTTAAATTATATATTAAACTATTAATAATATATTCAAAAATACTGCAACTATTCAACTTGAATATATGAAACTATTACCGCCATGAAAATATTTAAAATATTTTTAAAAAAAGTGTTGACAAGTAAATAAAAAAGTAGTATTATAAGAAAGTACCAAGCAATATGAAGACTTAAAATTATATAGAATATGTATATAATTAGTAATATTTTTGGCAAAGAAATAA
>CANQWH010000005.1 GCA_947627495.1 uncultured Clostridia bacterium | reverse complement strand
AATAAATTTTTAGGTAATAAATTAGTTGCAATTTTAAATTCAGTATTTACATTTTCACCTAATAAAATTATATTTTTCATTTCCTTTTCATCCAATATAATTCCTCCTTTCTTATTACTTTAGCTCAATTGTCTCAACAGTGTTGAGACAATTAGATAATCTTTAATATATTTTTACACGATATCCAACTGATATGATTAAATCTAAATTATAGAATTTTGTTTTGTAATTTTTTCCATCTAAGGCAGTTGTCAAGTTTTCCTTGACAACTGAAGTTTCATTTAATTCATTTTCTTCAAAAATATTTTTTATATGTAAGCTTATGTTTTGTTGTATTAAAAAGTTTCGCCATTGCATTTTGAGTTAGCCATACATTTTCATCTTCAAGTCTTAGTTCTATTTTAACTTGTCCATCGTCTGAAGTATAAATTAATATTTTATTGTTGTCTTGATTTATAATTTCATTATTCATTAAATTCCTTCTTTCTTTTTTAAATCTTTTGAATAATAATACATATCAATACAATGTAAATCTCCATCCAATATTTCTTTTTCATAATTATCTATAAAAAAATTCTTAATTGTCTTTTCATATTTATCAAAATCTTGTTTAACATAGAATGGGATATTATTTTCTGTTGTTCCAACTAACATTTTTTTATATCTTTGTTTATAATTATCAGCTAGATATTTTATCATTTTTTTCGCATATCCTTTTCCTCTAAATTCTTCTTTTGTTACTATATTTTTTAATTCTACTGTATCATTATCTAATTTTGTTACTACTGCTATACACGCTACATCATCTTTATATCTTAAAACAAATAAATCTCCGTCTTTTAAATATTTCTCTATCATCTTTTCACTTGGATCTGCTTCAAGCAATAAATTTATATATTGCTTTTTATCACTTTTTTCTTTATTGATTATAATATTTCTTTTAACTGGTAAAAACTCGAATCCCTCTGGTAAATTAGGTTTTGTAGTTATGTGGGTTATAAATATTTGTTGCTCTGAAAATATACATCCACAATATTTTTGCATATATAAGCCTAATTCTCTAGCTTTTGCTTGTCCTTCTCTAAAACCAACTCTAAAATCTATATATAAAAATTTTATATCATATTTTCTTGATAATTCTTCACATATTTGTTTTAGTTCTTCATGTTTTTGATATGGGCTTACAAATAATGTACTTGTAAATGTATCATATCCATTTTGTTTTGCATATTGAACTGTTTTTTCTAGTCTTGTTATATAACAATAGTTTGTGCATCTATTTTCTAAATCATTTATTGTATTTTTGCAAAATTCTCTTAATCCATATTCATCTTCAAATATAGCTCCGTACATTTATACTTTTTGTGTATTCTTTTAAGCAATCTCTTCTTGCCTCGTATTCTTTATATGGATGAATATTTGGATTATACCAATATACAGTTGGTTCTATTCCTTGTTCTCTTAAATTATCTATACAGTATACACTACATGGTGCACAACAAGTATGTAATAGTAATTTCATATTTTACACGTCCTTCTTCTAAAACTTCAAAATTATTTTAATAATGTTCAAAATAATTACTTATTAAAATTACACACTAAAGAATAGTGTGCAATACATGTTAATTTATTTTTCTTTATTTTTGTAGGCCCAAAATTTGTTTAAAATAAAGTTAATTGGTACAGTAACTACTAAATTCATTAATGTTGCAATATAATGTGGAATACCTAAAATTTGTTCTTCTAAATATAATAATACTGCTGTTAAAAATAAACCTGTAATTGAATATGCAGCATATACTCTTATTAGTGACTTCCAGAAACTTCTTTTTTCTTCATTTTTCTTAAATACAAATTTTCCATTTAACATAAATGATATGAATACTGTTATTACAAATGCTATTATATTTGCAACTTGTTCATTTAAATGTATTAGGTAATAACATCCATTTGTAATCAAATATGATAATACTGTATTTATAAAACCTATTATTCCAAATCCTATAAATTGCTTAAATAAATCAATTAAATTGTTTTTTTCTATTATTTTCATTTCTTATCTCCATTTTTTATTAATAATTAATTAGCAATATTTAATCCTAAATGTTCATATGCTTTTGGTAATACTATCCTTCCTCTTGGAGTTCTCCCTATAAAGCCTTTTTGCATTAAATATGGTTCATATACATCTTCTATTGTTTCCACTTCTTCACCAATCGTTGAAGCAAGAGTTTCTATACCTACTGGACCTCCTGCATAAATTTTTATTATAGATTCTAATATTTTTCTATCTATATTATCTAGCCCCATTCCATCTATTTCTAATTTTTGTAACGATATATCTGCTATTTTTTTTGTTATATTTCCATCTCCCAAAACAGCAGCATAATCTCTTACTCTCTTTAATAACCTATTTGCAATTCTTGGAGTCCCTCTTGAACGTTTTGCAATTTCCATTGCACCATCATCATCTATCTTAATTTGCAATATTTCAGCTGATCTCATTATTATAGTTTTTAATTGTTCTTCTTCATATAATTCTAATCTGCTAACTATACCAAATCTATCTCTCAATGGAGTTGTAAGTGAACCTGCTCTAGTTGTTGCTCCAACTAAAGTAAATTTAGGTAAGTCTAATCTTATTGACCTTGCACTTGGTCCTTTCCCTATAATTATATCTAGATTGTAATCTTCTAACGCTGGATATAATATTTCCTCTACACTTCTATTTAATCTATGAATTTCATCTATAAATAAAACATCATTTGGTGCTAAGTTTGTGAGTAATGCAGCTAAATCTCCTGGTTTTTCTATTGCTGGGCCTGATGTTATTCTTATGTTTGAATTCATCTCTGTTGCAATAATATTGGCAAGTGTTGTTTTTCCAAGTCCTGGGGGGCCATATAGTAAAACGTGATCTAATGGCTCACCTCTTTTTTTAGCTGCTTCTATATATATTTTCATATTCTCTTTTACTTTTGTTTGCCCTATGTATTCATTTAATGTTTTTGGCCTTAATGAATATTCATTTGTCTCTTCTTCATTATTTTGTAAATTTGGAATTAGTAGATTATCATCTTCCATTTTTTTCTTTTCCTTTCTTAAGTCTTAACAATATTTTTTATTTAGGACAATTTTTTTACTCATTAACAATACTTATCTTTATTGAAGATACATCATCATACTCATATTTTACATCAAATTTAGATTTTTCATTTGCGTTAAATGGTTCTATTTTATAATATTCAGAACCTATATATCTTTCATTCTCATCATAAAAATCAAATCTTATTTTTAAACTGCTAATAATTGCACCTGTTTTATTTGTTGCAGTTCCCTGTATATAGCCTTTATTTTTTGCAACTTTACTTTCTGTTATTTTAATTTCCGGACTTTGTACTAAAATTTCATAATTGTTCATATCTCTATAGTACGTCTTCGTTAGAAAATATACAAATATCTGAACTACTAAATATACTACAATTAACAATATTATACTTCTAAATATATTTTTCATATTAAAATTCATTCCTTTCTGTATTTGCTGGCAACGCACACATAGATATGAAATTACTTTGAGTTTAACAAATTCATTTCTTTTTGTATTATACTATAACTAAAGAAAAATGTAAATAATATTGAACTTATTCCAATTCAAATGCTCCTGTATATAATTGATAATACTTACCTTTTTGAGCGATTAATTCATCATGTTCTCCTCTTTCAATTATTCTACCATGGTCTAATACTATTATAGCCTTTGAGTTTCTTACTGTCGATAGTCTATGTGCTATTACAAATACAGTTCTTCCATCCATTAGTTTATCCATTCCTTCTTGCACTATTTTTTCTGTTCTTGTATCTATTGAACTTGTAGCTTCATCTAGTATCATTACTGGTGGGTCATTTATTGCTGCTCTTGCTATTGATAATAATTGTCTCTGTCCTTGTGATAAGTTTGCTCCATTTGATGTTAATAATGTATCATATCCCTGTGGAAGTCTCATTATAAAGTCATGAGCATTTGCCAATTTTGCGGCGTTTATTACTTCTTCATCAGTTGCATCTTCTTTTCCGTATTTTATATTCTCTTTTATTGTTCCAGTAAATAAGTTTGTATCTTGTAGTACTACTCCTAATGATCTTCTTAAATCTGGTTTCTTTATTTTATTTATATTTATTCCATCATATCTTATCTTTCCATCTTCAATATCATAGAATCTATTTATTAAGTTTGTTATTGTTGTTTTTCCTGCACCTGTTGCCCCTACAAATGCTATCTTTTGACCTGGCTTTGCATATAAAGAAACGTCATGTAAAACCATTTTATCTGGTTCATATCCAAAGTCTACATCTTTTAATTCAATGTATCCTTTTAGTTCTTCGTATGTTAGTGTTCCATCATGATGAGGATGTTTCCAAGCCCACATTCCTGTATGTTCTTCTGTTTCTTCTATTTTTCCATTAACTTTCTTTGCATTAACTAATGTAACATATCCATTATCTTGCTCTGGCTCGTTATCTATAAGTTCAAATATTCTTTCTGCTCCTGCTAATGCCATAATTATTGAGTTTAATTGATTTGATATTTGATTTATTGGTTGATTGAAACTTTTTGTTAATTGCAAGAATGATGCTATTGCTCCTATTGAAAGCATTCCATTACCATATATTGAAATTGTTCCTCCTAAAATTGCAACAAGTGCATATTCTAAGTTACCTAGGTTATTTAATATTGGCATAAGTATTGCTGCATACTTGTTAGCTTTTCTTGAATTATCACATAATCTTGCATTTATTTCATCAAATTTATTTTTTGCTTCATCTTCATATGTAAATACTTTTACAACTTTTTGACCATTTATCATTTCTTCTATATAGCCATTCATTTGTCCTAAGGTTTTCTGCTGATTTGCAAAGTATTTTCCACTTATTTTTGCTATTCTTCCTGATATATTTATCATTCCAAATACAAATACTATTATAAATATTGTAAGTGGTATACTAATACTTAGCATAGCGATAAATACGGCAGTTAATGTTACAATAGCAGATATAAGTTGAGGAAAACTTTGTGATAACATTTGACTTAATGTATCTGTATCGTTTGTGTAATGGCTCATTATATCTCCATGTGTATGTGTATCAAAATATTTTATTGGGAATGTTTGCATTTTATTAAACATCTCATCTCTAATATTCTTTAATACTCCTTGACTTACAACTGCCATTGTTCTTGCATATAAATATGTTGAAATTACTCCAACTAAATATATTAATCCCATTGTTGCTATTGCTTTTAGAAGTCCTGTATATACTGGATTTGTTTGCTCTAATAATGGAGCAATATAATCATCTATTAATGTTCTTAGGAAAAGAGAACCTGCAACATTTGCTACCGAACTTAGTATAATACATATTACTACAAATATAAGATGTTTTTTATATTTGCCTGTTATACGTTTTATTAGTCTTTTTATAACATGTTTATTTATCTTTACTCCTGGTGGTATTCCTCTTCCTCTATTTCTACCCTCTTGCATTATTCCTCATTTCCTCCCTTCACTTGTGATTCATATACTTCCCTATATATTTCATTTGTTTTTAATAATTCTTCATGTGTTCCAAATCCGTTTAAAGTTCCATTATCTAAGACTATAATTTTATCTGCATCTTGTACAGAAGCTACTCTTTGTGCAATTATTATTTTTGTTGTATTAGGTATTTCTTCTTTAAACGCTCTTCTAATTAAGCTATCTGTTTTTGTGTCTACTGCACTTGTAGAATCATCTAATATTAATATCTTTGGTTTCTTTAATAATGCTCTTGCTATACATAGTCTTTGTCTTTGACCACCTGATACGTTAGTTCCGCCTTGTTCTATATATGTATCATATTTATCTGGAAAGCTTTGTATAAATTCGTCTGCTTGTGCTAATTTACTAGCTTTAATTAGTTCTTCATCACTTGCATTTTTATCTCCCCAACGTAAATTTTCTTTAATAGTTCCAGAAAACAATACATTTTTTTGTAATACCATTGAAACTTGGTCTCTTAATTTTTCTATATCGTATTTTTTCACATCTAGTCCTCCAACTTTAACTACCCCTTCTGTTGCATCATATAGTCTTGGAATTAAATTTACTAGACTAGACTTTCCTGAACCTGTTCCACCTATTATTCCTATTGTTTCTCCTGATTTTATTTTTAAATTTATATTTTTTAAACATTCCTTATCTTTTTTGTTAACATAACTGAATGAAACTTTATTAAATTCTATTGAACCGTCTTTAACTTTTGTTACAGGCTTTTTAGGATTATGTAAGTCTGGTTCTTCTTTTAATATTTCTGCAATTCTTTCTCCTGATGTTCTTGCCATTGTACTCATTATTACAAGCATTGCTAAAACCATCAAACTTGTTAATATTTGCACGCCATATGTAATTAAACTTGTTATTTCACCTGTTGTAAGTTCTGTCATGTTTGTATTTACTATTATTTTTGCTCCAAACCATGAAATAAGAAGTATTGCTGCATATGTTGCCAACTGCATTGTTGGCATTGTTAATGCGTTTATCTTCTCTGCTTTACTAAAGTCTTTATATATCTCATCTGAAATTTGACCAAATTTTCTTTTTTCTCTTTCTTCTAGCAAATATGATTTTACAACTCTTATTCCTGAAACGTTTTCTTCTACTACATTATTTAATTTATCATATTTTTTAAATACTCTCTTAAATATAGGATGAACTGTTCCCATAATGAAATATAAAGCTATTACAACTATTGGTATTAAAGCTAAAAATATTAAAGCTAATGTTTTATTTACTGTAAAAGCCATTATTAATGAGAATACTAGCATTAATGGTGCTCTAACTGCAATTCTTGTAAGCATTTGAAAAGCCATTTGTATATTTGAAACATCTGTTGTAAGTCTTGTTATTATACTTGATGTTTCAAATTTATCAATATTTGCAAACGAAAAATCTTGTACTTTGTAATATAAATCCTGTCTTAGATTTTTTGCAAATCCAGCAGAAGCTTTTGTTGCTGTTATTCCTGAAAGTATACCAAATACTAATGAAAGAATTGCTGATAGAATTAAAGCTAACCCTAGTTTTAATATTTCACTCATCTCGCCTGTATATATTCCTTTATCAATTAAGTCTGCCATTAAGAGTGGAATTATCACCTCCATTATAACCTCTAATGCTACCAATAATGGCGTCATTATTGCTGGTTTTTTATACTCTCTTACCGATTTTGCTAATTCTTTAATCATTAAATATTTACCTCCTATACATTGTATATATGCATATTCCCCTTATACAATTATAAATTTGTTTTAAAACAAATTTATCTGCACAATACAAATTATGTTTTATCAATATCTTTTTATTTTACTACAGTTTATAAATTTATTCAATACATATTTTTCTATTTTTAGGAAATACTTATAATCATGAATAGTTTTAAAGAAAAATTAAAAGGTTTATTTTTATATGAACCCACACAAAATTACGAGTTTGTTCTATCTGAAAATAATGCTGCCGATGCAGATAAAGATGTTTCTACTAACTTTTTACCAGATAGAGATATATCTTCTAGTTTAGACAAAAATTATGATTATTTAAAAGTACAATATAATAGCTTAATTAATAGTGATATTATTTTCCGTCCTTTTGTTATTAATATATTTGGAAAAAATTATAATGCCCTATTACTTGGAATTGATGGAATGATTTCTTCTCAGCTTGTTAATAACTTTTTGCTACGTCCATTAATGGAAACTAATTCTAATGCTAATAAAACACAGTATACCAAAAATGGTATTGAGTTTAAGAAAATAAAGAAAACAAATGTGGAAGATTATATCTTTGATAAGCTTATGCCTCAAAATGTTGTAAAAAAATTCACTAAATTTTCTGAAATTTCTAAATCTGTTAACAGTGGTGATTGTGCCCTTTTTGTTGATAGTTTAAGCATTGCATTTGTTATAGACGTTAAGGGTTTTGAAAGTAGAGGAATTGATACTCCTAAGAATGAAATTGTTGTAAGAGGTTCTCAAGAAGCTTTCGTAGAAAAACTTAGAACAAATACTTCTATTCTTAGAAGATTAATTAATAGTTCTGAATTGATTATTGAAAATTCTTCTGTTGGTACAGTTAGCAAAACAAGTGTTGCTGTTTGCTATATGAAAAATATTGCAAATTCTAGTTTAGTTGAAGAAGTTAAATATAGGCTTAATAATATAGATGTGGATTATATTGTTTCTTCTGGTAATGTAGAACAACTTATACAAGATAATAGCGAAGTGGCTTTTCCTCAGTTAATTTCTACAGAACGTCCTGATAAGGCTGTTAATCATTTACTTGAAGGTAGAGTTGTAATTATTGTTAATGGTTCTCCATATTGCTTAATTGCTCCTGGTGTTTTTATTGATTTTTTATCCTCTCCAGAAGATTTAAACTTAAAACATCAGTACGCTAACTTGTTAAAAATCATCAGGTTCATTGCAACATTTATATCACTTTTTCTTCCTGGAATTTATGTTGCAATAATGAATTACCACACAGAACTTGTGCCTACAGCCCTCTTATTTACCATAGCCGCTTCCAGAAATTCTGTACCATTTCCGGTAATATTTGAAATATTACTAATGGAAGTTTCTTTTGAATTGATACGTGAAGCAGGACTAAGAATTCCTACTCCTATTGGTCCAACAATTGGTATTATTGGTGCATTGGTATTAGGAGAAGCTGCCGTAAGTGCAAATATAGTTAGCCCTGTTCTTATTATAATTGTAGCTTTAACCGGTATATGCTCATTTGCGATTCCTGATTTTTCACTTAATTTTACATTTAGAATTTATAAATTTTTATATATTTTCTTAGGATATATAGCTGGTTTATTTGGCATTGCAATAGGAATTTTTGTACAAATTACTTTATTATGTAATTTAAGATCTTTTGGTGCTTCATATTTAGCACCATATGCACCTCTAACTAACTTAAATACTTCAATTTCCTACTTTATTTCTCCTATTTGGAAAAGAGAAACTAGAGGTGATTTCTTAAACACAAAAAGACCTAAAGAGCAACCTCATTTTAGTAGAAAATGGTTAACCTGGAAAGATAAAAAGTAAAGAAAGGAAAGATTAATATACAATGAACAATATTGAGAAAATTGGCAAAGCAGAAGTTATAGCGCTTTTTATAATAATTATTAGTAATAATATTATAATTAATATTCCAACTATTATTATCGATTTTACAGGAACAGGTGCTTGGCTTAATGTTATATATCTTACTATCATTTGTTTAATATTTATGTTGTTTGTATGTAAATTTTTTAAACCCTTTGTTAATTTTGATATTTTAGATGTTTCTGAATTTTTAGGTGGTAAGATATTAAAATTTATAATTGCAATTGCGTATTTAATTTTCTTTATGAGTTTTTCTGCTGCATGTTTAAGATATTTTGCTAATAACTTGCAAAATATATACTTTGATACATCTCCATTAATATTTATAATTTTGCTCTTCATTATACCTATTGTAATTTCTTGTAGAGCTGGATTAAAAGCGATTTCAGGAACTAATATAATATTAATACCAATAACAATTTTATCTATATTTACACTATTTTTTGCTGCTTCAAGAGATTTTGTATGGCAAAGATTATTCCCTATTTTTGGTTATGGTTTAAAAGAAACATTTTTAAAAAATACTCCTAATATTTTTGTGTTTAATGTAGTTTCTTATATTTATTTTTTAAAACCTTTTTTAAAAACTGAAACCTATTATAAAAAGATTTCAATTGCAGCAGTTATTATGTGCGGTATATATTTATTATTAAGTGTAGTTACTTTACTTATGTCTTTTGCTTTTATTACACAAACTGATGAAACCTTATCTCTATACCTTTTAACAAGATTAATAAATTTGGGTAAATTCTTACAAAGGGTTGATGCATTATTTATTTTTGTTTGGATATTAGCTATATTATCCTTCCTAAGTTTAAATGTTTTTATTATTTCGCATATTGTAAAAAAGATTATTAATGTAAAGGCTTCTTCAGAATTAGTATTACCAATATCTGCTATACTTTTTACTATTTCACTTTCATTTAAGGATATGTCCACTTTAAAATTTATTGTTAGAAATATTTATAAATATTATAACTGTATATTAGTTTTTATAGTAAGTTTTTTAATACTTCTTTTGGCTTATATTAAAAAGAAGAAAAAGTCCATAAAAGCAAACAATAATTAATTTTAGAATAATAGCTCAAGGTTTTATTTCTATGTATGCTTTGAAGCAAATTGAGGAAGGAATTATTTTTAAAATGAAGCTTAATAAATTTATGTTAATTTTAATTACATTATCTTGCCTGTTTTTACTTACTGGTTGTTATGACTCTGAAGGTGTTGAAACAAAAGCTTATGTTATTGCAGTTGGTTTAGATAAAGGTGAAAAAGACACTTTAAAATTATCATTGCAAATTGCTATCTTAAGTGGAAGCGACAGTACATCAGGCGGTGGTGGTGGCTCTGGAGGTTCTTCTAGTAGTGAATCTTCTACTGTTATATCTGTGGACTGCTCTAGTATAGATTCTGGAATTAGTTTAGTTAATAGTTACATTAGTAAGAAAATTAATCTATCACATTGTAAAGCTATTATTATATCTGAAGAGTTGGCATATGAAGGTGTTTCTGATGTTATTTATTCTTTAGTTAATAATATAGAAACTCGACCTGATTGCAATGTAATTATTAGTAGATGTGATGCCTCTGACTTTTTGGAGTTTTCTTCTCCAATATTTGAGTCTAACCCCGCTAACTATTATGAATTGATACTAAATTCATCAGAATATACTGGTTATGTTTCAGACTTGTTTTTATCAGATTTTTACTCTAACTTGCTAAGCACACATTCACAATCTGCAGCGATATTATGTGGTATTAATAATGAACAGACCCATGGTGAGACTTCTTCTGATAGAAATAATTCATTAGACGGAAATTACAAAGCTGGACAAACACCTATTAAAAGCAAAAATAATGTTGAGCATATTGGAACAGCGGTCTTTGTGCGGAGATAAATTAGTTGGAGAATTAGATAATATAGAAACTTTATGTTATTTACTTGTTAATAACAATTTAGAAAATGCTACTTTAACAATTCCAAATCCATTTAATTTTGATAGTGTACTTTCTATTTATGTTGCTTTAAATAAAGATACTAAAAATGAGGTTTCTTTTGTAAATGGATATCCTTTTATTGAATGTAGTGTGGACATTACTGGAAATTTATTGACCATGGATTCTTCTATAGATTTAACTAAAGAAGAAAATGTGGAAATATTAAACTCCTATTTAAACACTTATATTAAAGATATTTTAACAGCATATTTATACAAGACTTCTAAGGAGTTTAAGTCTGATATATCTAATTTTGGAAAATATGTTCTCCCTCAATACTCTACTTGGCAAAATTGGATAGATTCAGATTGGCTTAATAATTATCAAAATGCATTTTTTAAAGTTAATATAGATTCAAAAATTGAAGGTAGTTATTTGTTTACGAAAATATGAAAGGATTGATTTAATATGGCTATTATTGTTTGTTTATTATCTATTTGGGTTTTTATAAGAACTCTAAGTTATGGTATTTTTGAATTAAAAGAAAACAGCAATACATTTGGTGGTATAGCCACCATTGTGCTTGCTGTACTATCTCTAATACTTCCTATTGCAATAATATTTATTAATGGATTTTATTAGTATACCATTCCTAATGCTATTGCTAATATTATAAATGCTATTCCTAATATAATTGTAGTTTTTTTCATTTTTCCTTCTGTTGTTCTTCCTTTATTTTTTTCATAGAAAGAACTACTCCCTCCTGTAATTGTTCCAGATGCTCCCTCATCATCATTTGATTGAATTAATGTTAATACTGTTAAAACAACTGCAATTATTGCATATATTATTATTAAAATTGTTTTCATAATTTACCTCCATTTATTTGACTTTACTATTGTAACATAAACTTTTATAAAAAGCAATAATTCTGTTGTATTTTTATGTTATTTAAGGTCGTAGCTTAAGTATTTTTACTTTTTCTCTACTATAATGTCTCCAAAGTTTTCCTGTTGGTCTGTTATAATTTTATTTCTTCTACTTAATTCAAGCATTCCTGAAAATGCTGTTACTGTTTCTAATTTTGTATATTTTTTATTCATGCATAATTTACTAAATATAAATTTATGTTTTTTTACTAGTTCCCTAAATATATCTTTTACCTTACTTGCTACTGTTACTGTTTCTAATATTGCAATTTTTTCTATGTTTATAGCATTATTATTTTTCTTAGCTTCATTTCTTTCTATTAATAATTTATAGCTTTGTACTATATCTTCTTTTTCATATTTTTTTTCTAGTTTTATAGTTGGTAGTTTTATTTTTTCTGGTAATTTAAATGTTTTTTTTGAATTTATATCATAGTTTTCTCTTAAACTTTTTATTATTTCTTTATATTTTTTATATTCTATAATTCTTCTTATAAGCTCCTCTTCTGTAATTTCTTCTTCATTTTCTACTTCTTTAGGTAAAAGATTTTTAGATTTTAAATACACTAGAGTTGATAACATAACTATAAATTCACTAGCTATTTCTAGATTTAATTGTTCCATTTTATTTAAATACTCTATGTATTGGTCTGTTATTTGTGTTATATTTACTTTGTCTATTTCCATTTTATTTTTATCTACTAAATGACACAATAAATCTAATGGTCCTTCAAAGTTCTCTAATTTTATGTTATATTTTTTTGTTTCTAATGTTAATATGTCTTTCATATATCTCTTTTCCTTCCATAATTAAACATTTTTGTCTTAGCTTTCATTTTCCTCAATTAGCTTTATAATTTCACTAGTATACCCCTTTTTTCTTAAATAAAGCATTATTTCTTCTTTTTTCATTGAAACTTGCTTTTTGGCAAATATATTTTTTGCAGAATTTAATTCGTATTCTATTAATTCTTCTCTATTATTATATATGTAATCCTCTATTTTGTCTTTTTCAATTCCTTTTGATAATAATTTATATTCTATCTCTTTAATTGATAAGTTTTTTAATTTTTGAAATTCATTTACTGCTTTTTGTATATATTCATCATCATTTATATAGTTATTTTCTCTTAAAAATTCTATTACTTCATCTAGCATTTTTCCTTCATCTTGAGAATATTTTTGTCTAATTTCCGCTTCACTTCTTTTTTTATATAAAACATATTTTAGAACTTTAGTTTTTAGTTTATCAAATTGCTCTAAATCTTCTATTTCTTCCATTTTGTTTTCATTCCTTCTTTGATAAATTAAGCAGTGTGAAAAACACTTCCATTGCTTAAGATGTTTTTCACACTTACTTAAAAAATTTTTTTCGAATAGTAATTATTTATTTTTATTAAACTATAAAATAAAACTGTTTTATTCTTCTTCAATTAGTTTTTCATTTTCATCTGCTTCTGTATTTTCTTTTTCTGGTTCATCATCTGCTAAACTTTTTTCAAATGCTTGCATAAAGTTTTCTCTAATTTTAGCTTCTAATTCTTTTGCTACTTCTTTATGTTCTTTTACATATAGCTTTGCATTTTCTCTTCCTTGTCCTATTTTTTCTCCTTTATAGCTAAACCATGCTCCAGATTTTTCTACTAAATTTAAGTTTACTGCTAAATCTAATATGTTTCCTTCTTTTGAAATTCCTCTACCATATACTATATCAAATTCAGCCTCTCTAAATGGCGGAGCTACTTTATTTTTTATTACTTTTACTCTTGCTCTTGCACCTGTAACCTCTCCATCTGTTTTTATATTCTCAATTTTTCTTATATCTAATCTAACTGAAGCATAGAATTTTAGTGCTCTTCCACCTGGTGTAGTTTCAGGATTTCCAAACATTATTCCTACTTTTTCTCTTAATTGGTTAATAAATATTATAGCTGTTTTAGATTTATTAAGCACTCCTGCTAATTTTCTTAATGCTTGAGACATAAGCCTTGCTTGTAAACCTACATGTGGATCTCCCATGTCTCCATCAATTTCAGCTTTTGGAACTAAAGCTGCAACAGAATCTACTACAATTATATCTATTGCTCCACTTCTTGTTAATGCTTCTGCTATTTCTAGAGCTTGTTCACCAGTATCTGGTTGAGATACTATTAAATTATCTATATCTACTCCTAAATGTTTTGCATATACTGGGTCTAATGCATGTTCTGCATCTATAAATGCTGCCTCCCCACCAGCTTTTTGTGCTTCTGCTATTGCATGAAGTGCAAGTGTTGTTTTACCAGAAGATTCTGGTCCAAATATTTCTATAATTCTACCTCTTGGGATTCCTCCTATACCTAATGCTATATCTAAACTTAATGCTCCTGTTGGAATTGCTTCTATATTCATTGCTTGATATTCTCCAAGTTTCATTACTGAACCCTTACCAAATTGTTTTTCAATTTGTCCTAATGCAGCTTCTAATGCTTTTTTCTTTTCTAAATTATTATCACTCATATAATTTTCATCCTTTCTAATCTTCTCCCAATTACTAAATTAACATACTTTTATCACATTTTTTATTAAAATTCAAGCTTTTCATCTATCCATTTTTCTAATTCATCTATTTTTACCCTTACTTGTTCCATTGTATCTCTATCTCTTATTGTTACTGAATTATCATTTTCTGTATCAAAGTCTACTGTAACACAATATGGTGTTCCTATTTCATCTTCTCTTCTATATCTTTTTCCTATACTTCCAGTTTCATCATACTCACACATATATTTCTTTGATAATCTTTCAAATACTTCTTCTGCCTTTGGACTTAGTTTTTTAGATAATGGAAGTACTGCAACTTTATATGGTGCTAATGCTGGATGTAGATGTAATACTGTTCTTACATCTCCTTCTGCAATTTCTTCTTCATCATAAGCATTGCATAAAAATGCAAGTGCTACTCTATCACATCCAAGTGATGGTTCTACACAATATGGTACGAATTTTTCTCCGTTTTCTTGGTCTAAATATGTGAAATCTTCTTTTGAATATTCCATATGTTGTTTTAAATCATAATCTGTTCTATCTGCAATTCCCCAAAGTTCTCCCCAACCAAATGGGAATAAAAATTCTATATCTGTTGTTCCTTTACTATAGAAACATAATTCTTCTTTTGAATGGTCTCTTAATCTCATATTTTCTTCTTTTATTCCTAATTTTATTAACCATTCTTTACAAAATGCTCTCCAGTATTCAAACCATTCCATATCTGTTCCTGGTTTGCAGAAAAATTCTAGTTCCATTTGTTCAAATTCACGAATTCTAAATATAAAGTTTCCTGGTGTTATTTCATTTCTAAATGATTTTCCTATTTGTGCAATTCCCATTGGTAATTTTCTTCTTGTTGTTCTTAATACATTTTTAAAATTTACAAATATTCCTTGTGCTGTTTCTGGTCTTAAGAATATCTCTGATTTTGAGTCTTCTGTTACACCTTGAAATGTTTTAAACATAAGGTTAAACTTTCTTATTGTTGTAAAATCTTTTGCTCCACAATTTGGACATTCTATACCTTTTTCATGTATGAATTCAATCATTTTTTCATCTGACCAACCATCTACAACTGCTTCTTGATTATTTGCTTTTAGCCATTCTTCTATTAATTTATCTGCTCTATGTCTTGTTTTACAAGATTTGCAGTCTATAAGTGGATCACTAAATCCACCTACATGCCCTGATGCTACCCATACTTGCGGATTCATAAGTATTGCTGTATCTAAGCCTACATTGTATTTGTTTTCTTGAACAAACTTTTTAAGCCATGCCTTTTTTATATTATTCTTAAATTCTACTCCTAATGGTCCATAGTCCCATGTGTTTGATAAACCTCCATATATTTCTGAACCTGGATATATGTATCCTCTATTCTTACATAAGTTAACTATCTTGTCCATTGATTTTTCTTTCATAATATTTATTAACATCCCTTTCTTAGGTATAAATTTTCCATTTATTACCTTTTTACAATAATGTAATTATTCTATAATATTTTTTTTGTTTTAGCAATAGTTTTTGTAGCTTTTTTAGAAAACATATAAAGATATTAAAATACCTTGGATTTATTTTAAGAACAAATTATCTGATTTTCTGGCTGAATGCCATACTCTATGAATATAAATTTTTGGAGATGCAATTCTATAGATGATTATATATGATTTATAGATAAGTTCTCTATAAATTTCATCTATGTATACTTTAGAATTTCTTCCCATATACGGAAAATAACATAAATTTTCTACTTTGTTTACAATTTCATAAACTGTTTTTTTAGCATAATAAAATGAATTTTTTGAGATATAATTATAAATTTCTATTAAATCATTACTTGCTTCAGTTGACCATACGATTTCTTCCAAAAATATTAGCTAATACTTCCTCAGTTGTAAAATAATTTCCATCTTTTATTTCTTTTTCACCTAATTCAATTGAAGCTATAATTATATCTTCTTCACTTCTAGTATTGTCTCTTGCTATTTTTCTTAGTTCTTCTTTACTCATTTTTCTAAATTCTTGTATCTTTTCTTGGTTTGTCAAGGTTACCACTTCCTCTTTTTATTTTGGCTATTTTAATATCTTTATATGCATAGAATTATATTGTACTTTTTTCTTTTTGTCAATAATATAATAAAATATTTTAGCATAATAAAATGAATTTTTTGAGATATAATTAAAGATGCTATAATTATGTTTACTTTGGTTTGTTTTCTATTATGTTTGTGGATACTGTGGATAACTCTGTTAATAACTTATTTTAGTGAATTACAGTTTTGTCGTTTTTTGTCTAATTTTACTTTTTTGTCTATATGTTCTATTATTGTTACTTTTTATGTGTACGATATTTTTGTTTGCTATAATTTTTTATTCTGAAACAAAAAATTTTCTGGTACCCTGCCCACAATCTCCTATTGTAAAGGTGGTTGGGATTCTTATAAACATATTGCAATTGCAACTAAAATTTCTAATATTAATATTAATGGAAAACCTACTATAAATCTTACTTTTTTTGTTTTATGTCTAAATACATACATTCCAATAATTCCGCCTATTCCACCACCTAAAGCTACTAATATAAACAACGTTTTTTCTGGAATTCTTATTTTTCCTTTTTTTGCTTTTCTTTTGTCTATATACATTGCAAGAAGAGCTATAATATTTATTATTAATAAATATATAGTTATATTTCTTATTGTAAAAATTTCTTTCATTTTAACTTTTATTTCCTTCCATAAATATTTTTTCTACTTAACTATTTTATTTTTTACTTCCTTGTTTTTATTTTTTAGCTTACTATCTATTTTTTTGTTTTCTATTTTCTTTGATTTTACTTTATTTATTATTATTATAAATAAAACTAGATATACTATTCCTATTATAAATCCTCCTAATACATCAGTAGCATAATGTACACCCAAATATATTCTACTTATTCCTATTAAAAATATTAATAAATTTAATCCATATATAATTGCATTCTTTAAAAATTTATTTTTTACATTTTTATATGTTATGTATATTAAAAATCCATAAAATGCGGTACATACCATTGCATGCCCACTTGGGAAGCTATATCCTTCTTCATATACTAATGGTAATACATTTGGTCTTGGTCTTGCCACTATTAGTTTTATAATTGAATTTAATGTATAAGAGATTGCTAAATTTAAAGTTACTAACAATGATATTTTTCTAGTTTTTTGTAATATTGCAAAAACAACACATAACATTATTAGAATTGTTGCTGAACCTAAATGTGAAATAAATGCCATTATAAGAGTAGTTAATTCACTATTGAGTTTAAATATTGAATTATATATATTGGTATCTATAGAATTTATCATTATTAATATATTCCTTTCGTTTCAAGTTTACCGAAAAGGCGACCTTTTAGGTCGCCTCCTCTATAATTTATATAAACCTTATTTTTTGTTTACTAAATCTTTTAATGCTTTACCAGCTTTAAATACTGGAGCTTTTGATGCAGGTATTTTGATTTCTTCTTTTGTCTGTGGGTTTCTTCCTTTTCTAGCTGCTCTTTTTCTTACTTCGAAAGAACCAAATCCAACTAATTGAACTTTGTCTCCTTCTGTTAATGCTTCTGTTATTACATCAACAAATGCATTTACGTTTGCCTCTACTCCTTTTTTTGTTTCTCCTGTTTTTGCAGCTATTGCTGCTATTAATTCAGCTTTGTTCATTTAAAATTACCTCCTATAAAGTTTGTATTAGTGTAGAAAAGCTTCTACTATTTAGATAATTCGCCATATTTAGATAAAATCCTTCTTTTTTTTTTGATATGTTTTTTGTTTTACTTTTATTCTGAACGTTTTTCACACTTTATACCTTTTTATATTTAATATTTAATACTATTATCTAATCTTTACCTTATTGCTTTATATAGCTTATTTCCATAAGGTAACATATATACTTCCTCTTTCGATAATACTTTTAAAAAAATAATAGCAAGTATATATATTAACATTCCAATAATTAATGAAATTATTAGACTTATATTTCTAGAAGTAAATATTAACAAATTATTATATATATTCCATGAACTCCCAACCATTATTATTGTTGCTAATACAGGTTTTACCATAAATTTTATAATGCTAAATTCAATTTGTATATATTTTTTTAGATAATATAGAATTATGCAAAATGTTACAATATGGCTAATTATTGTTGAGATTATTGCTCCATTTATGTTTAAATTTTGTATTGGCAATAATATTATATTTAATATTAGTTTTATAACTACACCTACTCCTATTGCTATAACTGGCTCTTTTACTCTATTTATACCTTGAAGCACCCCTCCTATTGTTTGAGTTATAGCAACAAAAACTATACTTAATGAACATATTTTTAGCATTGTTTTTCCTAAATATGCATTTGGAAACAATAATTTTAATATAGGTTCTGCAAAAACAATTAGTACAGCCATACATGGTAGACTTATTAAAATAGTTGAAAGCATTGAAAAGCTTATTCTTTTTTCTGCTTTATCCATTTCGCCTCTTGCTTTTGAGGCAGATATTGTAGGTATTAAAGTTGTTGCAAATGCTATATTAAAAGAATATGGCAATACTACCAATCCTTCTACTTTACCTGTCAAAATTCCATATTGAAATTTTGCCTCATCTGTTCCCATATATTTGCTGATTATGTTAATAATAGTAAAAGCATCTATAGTTCTATTAGCTGACGATAATAATGCAGTTATTGCTATTGGGAAAAATAAATACAGTATACTTCCTATTATTTTTCGTATACTTTCTTTTTTATGATAGGTTGATGTTATAACATCCTTCCATATTTCCTTTTTATTTCTTATAAAAAATACGTATAAGTATAAAAAACTAATAAATGTTGATAATGTTGTAGCTATTGCTGCAGACGCCACCATTACTATTGTATTGTTTCCAGATAAAAAATCAAATAATTCAACAGCTATTATTGTAAATATTGTTTTTAATACTTGTTCTATTGACTGTGAATTTGCTGTAACTGAAATTCTCTCCCTACCATTAAAATATCCTCTTAAAACAGATGAAACAGCCACCATAAATATAGATGGAGCAAGAGCCATTATGCTCATTTCCGCTTCAGGTATTCCCAAATATGTATTTGCAATTGTATTTGCGTATAAAAATAAAATACAAGTTCCAATAAATCCAATTATTCCAAATATAGTAATTGCTACTTTAAATATTCTGTATGCCCCATTATTATCCCCAATAGCTGCTTTACTTGATATTAACTGTGATATTGCATTTGGTACACCAATAGACGATATTGCAAGAAATAAAGTATATATTTGAAATGCAGAAGAATATATTGCATTTCCAGTATCTCCAAATCCTTCTTTATTAGTAAGGTATATTTTGTATAAAAGACCTGCTATTTTTATTAAAAATTGTGAAATCATTAATATCATTACACCTTGCATGAACCCTTGTTTACTTTTCTTCAATTATTTGCCTCCATTCATAATATTAATCAATACAATTTTATGGTTTTTTTACAATAAAATTCCTAAAAGTACTTGTTTTTTTTGCTATTTTATAGGATAATATATATGTATATAAATAATTAATTTGCAAATAAAAATTTAAGTTTTATTATTTTTTAGCAAATTATGAAAGGAATGGTTTTTTAATGAAACTTTTGGATAAATTTTTAAGTTTTTTAAAAACAGATAGAAATACATTTTTTACATATATATTCACTTTGTTAACAGCTTATTTTTTAGTAGATAGAGTATTGGAATTAATTTTCCTATGTGCAACTGGCGTTTCTGTTAATTATTGGGGACCACTGAAATATACATTTGCTTTGGCATGCCCAGCTTTTGCTTTTGGATTTTCTTACCCTTCAAAATTTGCCAAGTCAGATAAATTAAAGTTGTCTTTCTTTTATACATTTTGGATTGCTTTTTATATAATAGCAATTTCAATGATTATACAATGGCTTAATAGACTATCTTGGATTGGTGTATTCTCTTTACCAAATAGTTCAAATTTTCTAGCAAATTTTGCTATTGAAACTAAAAGAGCACTTTCATTAACACCAATTTATTTACTTTTAATTACATCATACAAATTATTCTTTTGGCTATATAAAATTATTAATGACCCTATCTTTCCTAGCACATACAAAGAATCTATTCTTGATTTTGCAGGTATTGATATTTCAAGTGTCCCAGAGTCTACAGGTCCATATAGCTTTGAAGTAGATTTATGTACAGATAGAACAACTGGAAAACCTGTTAAAATATTAGAGAAACAAAGATTTGAATCAACTTTAATTGTTGGACCTTCTGGTACAGGTAAGTCTTCACTTGTTATGGAACCTCTGATGGCAAGAGATTTAGAGAAAAAATTCTTTTTACGTGAAGCTTCAAAAGAAATGGGTTATAATGCTTTGAAAACTGGTTTAGCTACACTAAATTGTCCATACGATAAAAATTATTTAAATGCTAATTTTAAACTAGATATGCTTACACCTACTGAAGGTAAGGAAAAAGCTTATCAATCATATATGAAAAAATTAATTTATGGTATAATGCCTGATGGAACTATTATTTATAAAAATTTAGGGTTAACTTCTCTTACTCCTGACCATGAACAAACATATAGAATTGCAGAAGTTGCTAAAAATTTTGGAATACCAGTTCACATTGTAGACCCTCTTGACCCTAACTCTCCTGGTTTAAATCCATTTATTTTACCATCTCCTGCACTTGCTGGTTTAATTATCTCTTTGGTAATTGAAGGATTATACAATGCTGCTAGTGCTACTGCTGAACTTGCATATATGAAAGATTTGGCTTATCAAGCACTTCAAAATATCTGTATATTCTTAAGAGAAATGTATCCTAGACGACATAATGGAGATTTGCCTACTTTAGAGGACTTATTACATTGTTTAACAAACTTCGATTTAGTTGAAGAATTATGTGAAGATTTAAAAACAGAACCAGATTTAGCAAAGCAATACGAATTTCAAATAGCTTATTTTGAACAACACTTTTATAAAAATGCACCTGGCCGTAAAGATATGGGAAGATATGTACATTTTGCTACTGCTCAACTTGAAGAATTATTAAGAGCCGCTTGTGTACGTGATATAATATGTAATAGACATAACAATATAAATTTTGATGATGTTTTAAAAAATGGCGAAGTTGTATTAATTTGTACAAGACCTGCAGATATTGGTGGTACACCTCATGAAGGCTTTGGTCGTTTCTTCTTAGCTTTGCTTATGTGCTCTGTTGAAGGACGTCCAGGAAATGAAAAAACAAGAATACCTCACTTCTTATATGTTGATGAATTTAATAAATATGCAACTGGTTTATTCTCAGATATGATTACACTTTATAGAAAATTTAAAGTTGGTACAATCTTTGCAGTTCCTAATCTTTCAAGTTTAGGAGGAACATCAAATCCATTTATGCAAACTCTTTTATCTAACTGCCCAACTAAAATTTCATTTGGTAACTGTACACCTGAAGATTACGCATGGTGGGAAAAAGAATTTGGACAAAGACGTGAATGGACTGTTTCTAACAACTATAATAGATCTGATGGTGCATACTCTGATAACTTAGGAGGAGTAAACTGGGATTGGAAAGACCATATGAAAGTTGCTAAAATTCAAGGTTTGAAATTTAAGAACTGTATTTACAAGACTAAGGATAAAAAAGGTAAAAATGTTGTTAACTTTGCTACTGTTGATTTCTTAGAATCAAAATATAAAGAACCTCATAAGATAAAGAATTTCAACTTTGATAAATTTAATAATAGTATTGCTCATGAAGAACCAAAAAAGAGCATGAAACAAAAATTTAATCCTGATAATATAGACTTTGATGATGAAGATGAAATAGAACCAGTTCAAACAGATGTAACAGATTCTTCATACCTATTTAATAATGAAGATGCAATTAGTTTTAATTTCAACAGCAATAAAAAAGAGAGCTAAAACTCTCTTTTTTATCATCTTATATACTCTGTAACTTAACTTTGTTAATCTCTACTCTAATATTTTTAAATTCAATTCTTGAATTTTATATTTTTTTGTTTCTTCATCAATAACAAATTCAGTTAATGTTGTTGATAAATTAGGCATATTTTGTCTTAAATCAGTTGTAAAACATATCTTTGCATTTCCTATCTCTAATTTATTTGATACAATTGTTTTAAAAGCTTCTACAGTATGTTTATCATCTTCACAAAGTAATACTAATTGTGGCTTTGTTTCATAACCAGAATCAAATTGTACAAAGTTTTCATAAAAGTCTTTTATTAATCTCATTCTATCAATTAGTTTCTTTTCCCAGTCTTCTTCTCGTCTGACTGTTTCAAATACTAAACTTGCAGATTTTCCTGATTTGGTTAATTTTACTTCAGCATGCATTTTAAACACTTTTCCTGTTTGTTTAGCAGTAAATACTGGTTTTACTTTATAGGTATCAAAAGCCTTCACTTTTCTTAAATATGATATTATTACTTGATTTCCTGCTAATCTCTTCTTTATCATGCTAACAGGTTTTGTATTATCTGTTGGTTGCCACTTACATTCTATTCCTCTTGAATTTAATAAATATTTCCCCATTTTTTCCAAACTGTATATTCTATAAATTCCACTTTTATCTTCTGCTTGGAAATAATATCTGGTAAGTATCTTTGTTTTTATTAATTGCTCTAATTTAGTATTTAATTTATCTTGAGATTTTATATCTTCTCCTCTTGCTTCTAATATTTGAAAAATTTGTCTTGAGGTTATAAATTCAAATTCATTTACTAATTCTAATATTTTAAAATGTAATTCTGTTATATGTCCTAAATTTATTTTATTAATTATTTGATTTATAGAAACATATCCATCTTTTCCATCAAATACTTTTATTTCTCCCTCTCTCATTGCAAATGGAGATATTTTTGTTTTTATTTCTTCATCCTCTACCATAAATAATTCATTCCTTTCTAAAAATCAATTGAAATTTTAGTTAAAATACACATTTTTTCTATTCCTTAGTATAACAGTTTTTTAACAATTCGTCAACCTCTTGCTTACTTAAACATCTCCATGTTCCTATTTTTAGGTCTTTTACACCTATATCTCCTATTTTGCTTCTATGAAGTGCTAACACTTTTTTCCCTATTGCTTCACACATTCTTCTTATTTGCCTATTCTTACCCTCATGTATTGTAATTTCTAATCTAGATTTATTTTGTACCTCATCTGTCTTTAATATCTTTACTTTTGCCTTGTTAGTTACAAAATTTCCTATATCTACGCCCTTTTCTAACTTTTTTACATCTTCATTTGTTACTAATCCTTTTAAAGTTACTGTATATGTTTTTGTTATTTCATGTTTTGGATGTGTTATTTTGTATACAAAATCGCCATCATCTGTTAGTATTAATGCTCCTGATGTATACATATCTAATCTTCCTACAGGAACTAATCTCTTATTTGTTTTTACTAAATCTAATACTGTATTTCTATTAAATTGATCTTTTGCAGTTGTTACATAATCTATTGGCTTATTTAATAGTATATATGTATATGGTTCATTTTTCTTTTCTACTAACTCTCCATTATATTCTACTTTATCTATTTCTGGATTTATTTTTGTACCTAATCCTGTAACTATCTTTCCATTTACCTTTACTTTGCCTTCAAGAATTAGTTCTTCACTTTTTCTTCTTGATGCAATTCCTGCTTCTGCAAGAAATTTTTGCAATCTTTCTTCCATCTAATTTTTCATTTCCTTTCCATCCTCTAGTCTCTGAAGTACTTCTTCAAAATACTTAGGTAATGGTGCTTCAAAAGTTACTTCTTCTTTTGTAGTTGGATGTTTAAATGTTAATTTAGCAGCATGTAACATTTGCCCTTTTACACCAAATGGATTTTTTCCATTTGAATACACCTCATCACCTACTACTGGATAACCTATTTCTGATAAATGTACTCTTATTTGATGTGTTCTTCCTGTTTCAATCTTAACTTCTAATAATGTATATTCTTTATATCTTTTTAATACTTTAAAATGTGTTATTGCCTCTTTTCCATTTTTAGTTACAGCCATTTTCTTTCTATCTTTAGAACTTCTACCTATAGGCATATTTATTGTTGCTTCATTTTCTTTTACAACTCCTCTTACCAATGCAATATATGTTTTTTTTACATTTCTTTTTTGTATTTGCTCACTTAAATTTATATGCGCATTATCATTCTTGGCAATTATTATTAACCCTGATGTATCTTTATCTATTCTATGAACTATTCCTGGTCTTATCTTACCACCTATTCCAGATAAACTATCTTTACATTTTGCCATTACAGCATTTGCTAAAGTTCCATCTGGATTTCCATTACCAGGATGAACCACAATTCCTTTTTCTTTGTTGATTATTAATATATCATTATCTTCAAAAATTACATCTAACGGCATCTCTTGTGGCTTTAAATCTATTTCTTGAACTGATTCTTCTTCTACAGTTATAACATCTCCAATTGAAGTTTTATATGATGCCTTTTGTTTTTTATTGTTTACCAAGATTGTCCCATTTTTTATCATTCTTTGAATTGCTTCTCTTGATAGCTTCTTTTCTAATTTATTTACAACTTTATCCAACCTATCTATTTCTTCAACATTATATTCCTTCATTCAAAATTATCTTCCTTTATTTACTCTTTTCTTGATTCTCTATTGTATTTATTATTATAATTATCATTAATATTATAACTCCTATAACTATACAAATATCTGCAAAATTAAATATTGGATAGTTAAAAACCTGTGTTATATCTATATAATCTATTACATAACCTCTAAATATTCTATCTATTAAATTACCTATTCCTCCAGATACAATTAAAGTCATTCCTAATTGTGCAATTTTTCCAAAGTTATATTTTTTACTTATCATTAACTTTATTACAAAATATATTATCATAATGTTTAAGCATATTAAAAATATTCTTTCTAAAAAAATTCCAAAAGCTACACCTACATTTTGAGTATAAGTAAGTGATAATATATTAGGTATTAAAACTACACTTCCTTTAGAAATTGTATTTAATACTGCAAACTTTATTAGTTGATCTATTACTACTATTAATACTACTACACTAATATTCTTTTTCATTCATTTTTTACCCTTTCATAAATTGTAAAACGATTGTCTTCTATATCTCCTGTAGGATATATCTTTACATATTCTTCTGGTTTACTTTTTAAATATCTATTTAAATTAGTGCTATTTATTACTATAAAATGAGTAAATCCATAGCGTTCTATTTCTTTCTCCATGTTTTCGAATCCCCAATTATTCAAATTCAAAAAGTCTCTAAATACATATGTGTTATCATTAAATTCTGGCATATACAAATCACATCTTGAATCTATAAATACTGGTATATCTTGATATAATAAATAACTTCCATAATTATACTCATTATATAATTTTATTTCATCTAAGTTTAAGTTTTCTTTTATCCATTGAGCAGCCTTTACTGGATATGAATTTTCATCTACAAATTTGTCATCCATTTTTGGTTTATATTGAAATACTGATATTACTACAACAATTACTGATATTATAATCACTCCTAATATTCTAGAAGCATAATATTCAAGTTTTTTTATTGTATTTTTATTATACAAATTTAAAATTTGAGTTAAAAATCTATTTAATATTATTACTCCAATTATATACAATAAAGAATCATGTCTTCTACTATATAAAGATAAAAATCCTAAACCTGCTAGCATAAATAAATCTGATAACCTTACCTTTACTCTAGTAAGCATTAAAGTTATAATATATGCAGACAAATCTAGTAATAATTTTATATTTTGCACCAATACTACTGGCAGATGTTCACTAATATGCTTAGGGCTAATACCTTGCATTGTTTTTATTAAATAAGTATATGGTGTTGTACCTAATGGTGTTAACAATCCTGTAAATATGCATATTATAAATATAATTATTAACAATTTTATATTCTCATTATACCTTATTCTTACTTTATATGGATTTTCAATTCTATAATCTTGTTTTTCTTTTAATCTATTATGTCTTTCTTGCTCTCTTTGTAATTTTTGAAGTAATTGTTCTGTTTCACCCTTTTTAGCTATCTTTTTATTAATACTATCTAATATAGCTTCACTTATTATTACATTAACATATACCAAAATATATACCATATATTCTACTAAATATGGTAAATACAATATGAAATAGAATGGAAATACTGCAACATGTACATTCGCTATTATTATTGGTATTATTATTAAACCTATGGCATATCTTAATTTTCTAGTATCTAAAAATTGTTCTATAAAATATACTGTTAATACAAAAAGAATAAAGGTTACAAGCTGCGCCCTAGCACACATTGCTCCACCTAGCAAATAAAGTGTTAGCAATGTTAATATAAATGAAATTATTTTATTTTTTACTAATTTAACATTTACAAAATAAAGTAATAAGCCTAAAACTGCTGATAATATTACTGTTGATATATACACACCTGCTAGTCCACCAATATGATACATTAAATATATAAAAACATCATAACCCCAATGAGGAAATGTATAACTTAAATTTTCATGCCAAGAAAATGGGTCTTGCATTGTAATCCCATTTTCCATAACATATTCACCTATTTTTATAGTATAATAAGTATCATTTTGAAATGTAACTGGAGTTAATGAAGCAGCAAATATTATTATTAAAATTATAGCCATAGTATGAAAACGTACAGAATCCAATTTTTCTTTATTCATTTTTATTAATATTCCTTTCAAAAAACTTTAATTTTGGCTTAATATTTCAATTGCCTTCTGTAATTGTTCATCTTCTTCTGTTTCTTCATTATCTTCTACCATTACATCAGGTTCTATGCCTACCTTATTTATTTTTTCTCCTTTTGGAGTCTTAAATTCCTCTACAGTTATCTTTAAAGCACCCTCTCCTTCAGAAAGTGGAACTAGTTCTTGCATTACTCCTTTTCCATAAGTTTTCGTTCCAACAATTTTAGCAGCACCATTATCTTTTATTGCTGCTGTTACTATTTCTGTAGCACTTGCTGAATATTCGTTAACTAATATTACAACATTCATCTTAATTGGGTTTGTACTATTAGATTTTATAACAGATTCCTTTTGTATCTTATCATATGTGCGCATTATTATTTTATCTTTTTCAATGAACAATTCTGAAAAATTTATTGCTTCTGAAACTACTCCTCCTGTATTATCTCTTAAATCTATAATTACTGAATTTATTCCATTATTTTGGAATTCTGTTAAATAATTTCTTACATTTTCGGCTGCTCCCTCATCAAATGTAGTTAACTGTATATATCCAATATTTCCGTCCAATATTTCCGACGTGCTATCTTTTATTTCTACTTTTTTCCTTTCAACAGTTTTAGTAATTATTTCTTCATCTCTTAAAATTTCAATTTGAACTGTAGTTCCTTCTTTTCCTTTTATTTTTGTTGATGCTGTCTCTGTATCCATGTTTGCACAACTTTCACCATCTATTGAAGTTATTATGTCTCCTGGAAGTAATCCTGCCTCTTCTGCTGGTGAACCTTCAATTGGCATTAAAACAATAATATTTCCATCTACATCACTAGTTATATATATGCCTATTCCTATATAATCACCTGTTACACTTGTTAGTAGTTCTTCATATTCACCCTGCATTAAGTATTCTGTATATTCATCTCCTAAACCAGCTACATACCCCTTTAATGCCATCTCTGACATATTTTTAGGATTTATATCTCCTATATAATATTCTTCCAAAATTTCTTTTACAATTTCGAAATTTTTATTTAAATCTTTAGTATTTTCGGATATTTCTATTTTATCTAATAAAATTTCTACTCCTCTTGGCGTTTTTGTAAGATAGTTATACATTCCTATTGATGTAATCATAAAGGTAATCATTGCAGTTATAGCAACTAACATTATTACACTATAGATTTTATCCTTTTTGCTATGTTCCATATTTAACCATTCCTTTCTAAAATAGCATACACAATATACTAACTCTACAATTTAGGCGAGCCTTGCTCGCCTAAATGTTAGTTTTATATTAATATTATATTCAGTTCATTAAATAATATTATTGCAAATATGGTATTGGATTTACACATTTACCATTTATTCTTACCTCAAAATGTAAATGTAAACCTGTTGAATTACCTGTTGTTCCCACTATTCCTAATATTTGTCCTTGTACTACCTCATCTCCTACAGAAACAGTTCTTGTACCTGGAGACATGTGAGCATAAAGTGTCATTGTTCCATCATGATGATCTATTACAACATACTCTCCATAACTTCTATAAGTTCCATTTGAATTTCTAAGTGCAGTTGATGTTATAACCGTTCCATCTTTAACTGCAAGTACATTCCTTCCTTTTACATTTATATTTATATCTACACCAGTATGTCCTGGATATGAAGGATAACTTCTTACATTTATGTTGTAAATATTTAACCCCTGTACTGGGAATATGTATCCAGCTTCACTTGGCTTACCTGCTACTACTCCTGAATTATTTTGTCTTGCTATTCTTTCTAATTCTTCTTGAATTTCCTTTTTATCTCTTTCAAATTGATCTAATTCTTCTTGTAATGCTTTTTCTTCATCGTTTAATTGGTCTACATAAGATTGTTTTACTGTTTGTGAATTTTTTAATGAATTTGCAGTATCTTCTTTGCTTTTTCTTAAAAATTCTATTTGTTCTTTGCTTGTTTCTAATAATTTCTTTGTTTCTTCTATTTGTAGCCTATTTGTTTCTATCTGTTGCATTAAACTTTGATCACATTCTGCAATTTCGGCAACATAATAATATCTATTAATAAAATCTACTATATTCTTTGATGATAATAGTACATCTAAATATGTAGTATTTCCAGATTTATACATTGCAACTAATCTACTTCTTAGCATATTCTCTTGTTCATTATAATCTTCTTCTGCTTGCTTTAAATCATTTTCAGCTGTTGCTATTTTTGTATTAACTTCATCTATTTGCCCATCTAAATCTTCAATATCATTTTCATACTCTGCAATTTCTGCATTTAATGAACGTATCTGCTCCATCGTACTTGATAATTTTTTCTCTACATCATCTATCTTATCTTCAGTATCATTTATTTTTCCATTAATATCGTCTAAATCTGATTGACTAACTGCAAGTGTTATCATAATATTCCCTGATAAAATAAATATCGAAATTATTGCAACTATTACTATACTTTTTAAAAATTTTTTTAACATAAGTTTACCTTCCTTTTATTTTTATTATTCCTGAATTGTACTTTCTTCATTTGTTACATTATTTAATTCTTGTTGCTGTTCATCTGTTTCATCTTCTAAAATTTTTGAAGTTACATAAGGATATGGATTTATTGTAGAACCATTTATCCTTATTTCAAAATGTAGATGTGGTCCTGTTGACCAACCCGTAGAACCAACTTTTAAAATTGGGTCTCCTCTTTTTACTACATCTCCAACTTGTACTAATAATTCAGATGCATGTCCATACAATGTAGAGATTCCTCCACCATGGTTTATAATAACCATATTACCATATGAATTTGAATACGTAGCTGTTGTAACTATACCATCATTTGCAGCTATTGCATAACTTCCCATTGGAGCACCTATATCTATTCCTGAGTGATTGCTATATACATGTATAACTGGATGATTTCTCATACCATATGGTGAAGTAATTGTATAATATCCTGGTGCTGGCCAAGCAAATGTGCCTCCTACATACTGCGAACCATTTTCTTCCATTGTTGCAAGTAAAATGTTCAATTCTACTAATTTAAGTTCGTCTTCATAGACTTCTAAATCTTCTTGCAATTTTAATTCTTCGTTTGTTAATTTATTTTGATAGCTATTTTTTATTACTTTAGCATTTTCCAATGATATAGCTACCTTCTTTTGTTCTGTTGAGTTATTTTTTAAATTTGAACTTGTTTTTAGTAACTGTTCTTTTATTTGCTCGATCTGCTTTTTTTGTTTCAATACATTGTCTATTAAATTTTCATCATATTCTATTATTTTACCTATGTAATAATATTTTGATATAAAATCTGCAATATTATCTGCACTTAATAGTACATCAAGATATCTTGTTTGTCCTGATTTATATGTACTAACTAATCTTTTCTCAAGTAAACCTCTGTAATATTCATACTTTTTTTGTAATTGAGATAGAATAGTTTCTGTTTCATCTAATTGTTTCTCAATTTGTGATATGTTTTTTGATATTTGTTCAATTTGTGTTTCATAATTATAAATCTGTTCATTTAATGCATTTATTGCTTCTAAATTTTCTGTTAGTTGTACTTGTACATTTTCTAGATTTTTTCCAGCTTCATCTATTTTTATTTGTAACTCTATTCTTTGTTGTTCTAATTCTGCCTTTGTAACAGCATATACAGCATTATAGAATATTAATAATAATAAAAAAGCTGTAATTATAATAATGCATAACTTTTTCACATTTTTTCCTTTCTTAATTTTAAACATCTAAGTATTTTTTCATAGAAACTGCACTTCCTATTATTCCTAGACCAACTCCTAGTAGAATAAATACTATAATAAGGTTTGAGAATAATTGGTCAAATTGTAACATACTAAAACCATTTATTTGTTGCATAGTTTCACTTTGTGCAACTTTAATCACACACCAATTGTATATTACCCCTATTAAACCTAATGAAATAACACTTGATATTATTCCTATTATAATTCCCTCTATCATAAATGGGGTTCTTATAAAACTATTTGTTGCACCAACATATTTCATAATTGAAATTTCTTTTCTTCTTGCATGTACTGTTAATTTTATTGTATTTGAAATTATAAATATTGATATTAACACAAGTATTATTAATATTATTCCCGTAACTGTTCGAACACCTCTACCTATACTTGCGAGTGTATTTATTGTTTTTGATTCAGTCATATCATCAACGTTATCTATTTTAGCTATTTGTTCTCTTACAGAATCGCTAAGTTCTAAATCTGTTAATGTAACCATATATGCATAAGGGAAAATATCTGGTTCATATCCCAGTAAAACCTGTTCTCCCACTTCTTCTTTCATTATATTATATGCTTCTTCTGGGGTTACCAATTTAGCATCTGCAACTCCATTAATCTTTAAAATATCTTCTCGTAATTTTTCAACTTCTTCTCCGTGTTATTCCAAGCTCTGCATTTACTTGTATTGCTTGTGTATCTTCTAGATTATTCATCATATGAGTAATATTTCTTCCAATTGCAAAGAATAGTCCAAACATAAGCATTGTAACACACATTATTCCCAAACATGATATTGTTGATTTTTTATTTTTAAATACATTTCTAAATCCTTCACTTAGGAAATATCCTATTACATTATATTTCACTTGTTATAACCACCTTTTCTATCATCTCTTACGATAATACCTTTTTCTATTTCTATAACCCTTTTTTTCATTCTGTCTACTATATCTTTAGCATGTGTTGCTATAACTACAGTTGTTCCTCTTAAATTTATTTCATTTAAAAGCGTCATTATATCCCATGCCGTATCTGGATCTAAGTTACCTGTAGGCTCATCTGCAATTATCATAGATGGGTTATTTACTAATGCTCTTGCAAGTGCTACCCTTTGTTGTTCTCCTCCTGAAAGTTCATCTGGATAAACTTTTGCTTTCCCGCTTAATCCTACTAGTGATAATACCATAGGAACTTGTCTTCTTATATGTTTGGGTGTAGCTTTTACTATATTCATTGCAAATGCTACATTATCGTAAACTGTTTTATCTGATAAAAGTCTAAAATCTTGGAAAACCACTCCCATACTTCTTCTTAAATATGGTACTCTTCTTGGCTTTAAAAATGTTGTATCTCTACCATTTATTATAATTGTTCCCTCTGTAGGTTCTTCTTCTTTTAGTATAAGTTTAATAAGTGTTGATTTTCCAGAGCCTGATTGTCCTACTAAAAATGCAAAATCACCTTTATCTATTTTAAAACTTGCTTCATGTACAGCTTCTGTTCCAGTACTGTAAGTTTTTGAAACGTTTTTAAATTCAATCATCTTCTTACCTCATTTTTTATGATATTTTACCTTTTTATTATAATAATAAATTGCAAAAAAAGCAATAAAAAATATAATTTTTGTAAAAATGTAATATAATTGTAATATTTTTTTATTTATTTGTATAAATTTCTTACTTCTTGTACCATATCTTTTTGAGTATCCAATTGATTTTGAGCATTATTTACAGAATTTCTTGTATAATCGAACACTCTAGTATCTACAATTGTTTTTATTGAAACTGTTGCAATTATCAATAAAAGTATAATTGTTATTACAATTGCCACTAATGTAACTCCATTTTCTTGTTTTCTTTCCATTTACATTCGCAATCCTTTCATATTTTTTTTCATAAGTATTTTTACATAATATAAATATATTGTTATTTTCTAACCTATTCATCCATTACTTTTTCTATAATTCCCTTTGCTGTTAATTTGTAAAATTCTAAAAGTTCTGTTGCTTTTCCAGATTTTCCAAATACATCATTTATACCCATTCTAATTAACTTTGTTGGATATTCTTCTACTAATACCTCTGAAATTGCTGTTCCAAGTCCACCTATTATACTGTGGTCTTCTATAGAAATCAATTTTTTTGTTTCTTTTGCACATTTTATAATTATTTCTTTATCTATTGGTTTTATAGTATGCATATCTACAACTCTAACATTTATTCCTACTTTTTCTAATTCTTCTTTTGCTTTTATTGCTTCAGAAACAACAACTCCTGTAGCAAATATTGTAGCATCTGTTCCATCACCAATTTGAAGACCTTTTCCAAATTCAAATTTTTGTTTCTCATCATAAATAACTGGAGTAGCCAATCTGCACAATCTTAAGTATACAGGACCGTTAATTTTTGTAATTTCCTCTACAGCCCATTTTGTTTGTATATCATCTGATGTACACATAACTTTCATATTTGGAAGGCCTCTCATTAATCCAATATCCTCTAGCATTTGGTGAGTTGCACCATCTTCTCCTACTGTTACTCCACTATGTGATGCACATATTTTTACATTTAAATTTGGATAACATACGCTATTTCTTATTTGGTCATATGCTCTTCCTGTTGCAAACATTGCAAATGTACTTGCAAATGCAATTTTACCAAATGTTGAAACACCTGCTGCAGTACTTATCATATCTTGTTCTGCAATTCCCATATCGAAAAATCTATTAGGGAACTTTTTAGCAAATATAGAAGTTTTCGTTGCTTCTGATAAGTCGCTATCAAATACTATTATGTTTTCATTTTTTTCTCCTAATTCTGCTAGTTTTTCTCCATAACTTTGACGTGTAGCTATTTTCTTATTTTCATTCATTACACATTTATTCCTTTCTTATCCATTTTTGTTTTAACAACTTTTAGTAATAGTTTTAAATAGCATAATTATTTTATATTTTCTAATTCTTGCATTGCCTGTTTATACTGTTCCTCATTTGGTGCTTTTCCATGCCATTCTGCCTGATTTTCCATAAAAGACACGCCTTTTCCTTTTATAGTATTTGCAATAATTGCTGTTGGTTTTCCTTTTACTTTTTTTGCTTGTTCAAATGCTTGTATAAGCTCTGCTATGTTATGTCCATCTACATTTATAACTTCAAATCCAAAACTTTTAAATTTTTCATCTATTGGATAAACACTCATAACATCTGTAACTTTTCCATCTATTTGTAGATTATTATTATCTACTATTACACATAAATTATCTAATTTATAATGAGCTGAAGTCATTGCTGCTTCCCAAATTTGTCCTTCTTCAATTTCTCCATCTCCACAAATGCAATAAACTCTTATTCCTTCATTATCTAATTTTGAAGCAATAGCCATTCCATTAGCAATAGATAAACCTTGTCCTAATGAACCTGTTGAGCAGTCTACTCCTGGAACTTTCACCATATCTGGATGTCCTTGTAAAATACTTTCTATATTTCTAAATGTTTTTAGTTTTTCTTCTTCAAAAAAGCCTCTTAATGCTAATGCACTATATAAAGCTGGTGATGTATGTCCTTTTGAAAGAACTAATCTATCCCTTTCTTTTGCCTTTGGATTTTTTTCATCAATATTCATTTGATTAAAATAAAGTACTGCAAGTATTTCTGCTATTGATAATGAACCACCCGGATGACCAGAACCTGCGCTATAAACAGCTTCAATAATATCTTTTCTAATTTTATTTGCATAAGTTTGTAGTTCTTCTATATTTTTAATTTTCACACCACTTCGCCCCTTTAATATATTCTTTATGTAAGTTTTATCATATTTTTGCAATTTTGTAAATAGAATTGCATAAAATACCATATTATTCTACATTCTTCTTATTTGCATAGATTTTGTTTAAATATTCATCTGGATAATATTTATCTAAAAATTCATCAAATGCATTTTGTGCAGGAATATTATACACTCTGTTTTTTTGCCTAATTGATGCTACAGCTGATATAAATACATTAAATATCATAAATATTAATAAACATATTGTTATTACATGCATCCACTTTTTATCTAAAATTTTATTCATCTTAACTATTATTGGTTCTATGCAACTTATATATATAATTCCTGCAATTCCCCAATATGTGCAATGTAATAAGCTTGTTCTTCCATTAAGATTGAATGGTAAGTATGAATAATCCCAAGATATTGTTCCAAATATTTCTTCTTGTAATAGTGAACATATATACTCAGTTGTTCCACCAAGTATCATTGCCATAAAGAATATTGTTAATTTATTTCTTGTTTTAACATTTTGAAAAAATTTATAATAAATTATTCCACCTATACCATATACTGGTGATAGTGGTCCATAAATTAATCCTTGTCTAGATTCTATATATCCTTTTTGAAATAATACAATAATTGTTTCATAAATATATCCTAAAACACAGCCCAACATAAAAATCCAAAAAATTTTTTCATAATTTTTTAATTTTTCTTTCATATAATAACTCATTCCCTTCTATATATTTCCCCAAAATAAATATAGAACAAAAAATTTAAACTACAGTTATTCTTTTTTTCTACCTATATAATAATTTTTCTTGCCTCTTCTTGCTATAATGTATGTATTTTCAATAAACATACTATCATCTATTATAGTATTAATATCTGAAACTTTGTCTCCATTTATAGATATGGCACCATTTTGTACAAATTCTCTTGCTTCTCTTTTGCTCTTTGCAATTTCTAAATTTAGTATTAGATCTACAATATTTATATCTGTTTGTACTTCTTTTACATCTTGATTTTTAAAAAGACTTTCAATATCCTTTTTTGATAAATCTTGGAATTTATTATTAAATAAATGTTCAGCTAAACTAATTGCTTTCTCATATTCTTCTTTTCCATGTAGAAATGTAATTATTTCTCTTGCTAAAGCTTTATGTGCTTCTCTAAGCTCTGGATGTTCTTTATTTTTCATTTCTAACTCTTCTATTTCTTCTTTTGAAAGGAAAGTATAAATTTTTAAATAATCAATTACCATTGAATCTTCTACATTTAAAAAGAATTGATATAATTCATAACTTGAGGTTTTTTCTTTATCTAACCATAATGCATTTCCTTCGCTCTTACCAAATTTTTTTCCTTGGGAGTCTGTTACAAGTGGCATTGTAAAGCCATATACTTCATCACCTGTTGATTTTCTAATTAAATCTATTCCTGCTGTAATATTTCCCCATTGATCTGAACCTGCACATTGTAAATTAACATTTTTATGTTCATGTAAATACTTAAAGTCTAGTGCTTGTAATATCATATATGAAAATTCTGTATAAGTAATTCCTGTATCTAATCTTCTTCTAATTATATCTTTATCTAACATATAGTTAATGTTAAAGTATTTTCCATAATCTCTTAAAAAATCTAAAATATTTATATCTTTTATCCAATCATAATTATTTACAACTTCAAATCCAAATATTTTTTCTACTTGTTTTTTTAGTCCTTCAATATTTTTATTTACTTGTTCTTTTGTAATCATTGCTCTTTCTGTTGTAGGTCGTGGGTCTCCTATCATACCTGTTCCACCACCTATTAATAAAATTGGTGTGTGCCCTGCATCTTTTAATCTTTTAGAAATTAAAAAACTAGACAAATGTCCTACATGTAAGCTATCTGCTGTAGGGTCTGTTCCTATATAAAATGTCATTCCACCTTTATTTAATTTTTCTATTAAATCTGGACTTGATATATCTTTTATAAGTCCTCTCCATTTTAAATCTTCAAATACTGTCATAAAAAACACTTCCCTTCTTTTTTACTCAAACGTTAAAATTCTACTTAAAAAACAAAGCTTTTTCAGCTATATGTGCAAAAACGAGCCAAAACTTCCTACAAAGGACGATTTGACTCGTGGTACCACCTTTATTTGTATAAATTTTACTTTATACCTCATTATAGCTTATTCGTAGCTACACGTTAATTGCTATAAGAAATGTAATTCATAGTTTTATATACTGATAGTTTACACCGCCCACTACCTCTCTATTTTTGTAACTATAAAACCACTACTATTTTCTTTTTAAAACGCAATTAAATTACAATATGATATATTATACTATTTATGCTCAAAAAATGCAATATAAAATTGTAAAATTTTAGCATTTATAGCAGTTATTATCCATGCTACTATTATAATAAATGAAAATACTAAAACTTCTATTATTACTGATACTGTGTTGTTATTCCATTTTGTTTCTTCATATATTATCCTTTTATATTACTTCAATAATTAACATACTCCGTTTTTCATTCATTCATCGCTTACCTTCAACTCCTTCATAAAGCTAAAAAGTCGTACTTAAGCAAACAGCAAGATAATTCCCTCTAACCCCCCTTTTATCCAAACAGAGATTTTCTGGGTCAACACACCACACATCCTTTGAACTATATTTTGAAGATGTCCATATGAATGTTTGTCCGCCCAAGCAAACTGTCTAACTGTGGATTATTGAGATATTTCTGGCAGCAATATCCAAACGCATCCCATTCGGCACATGATGGCACAAACCATCCTTTTTCATATTTTTCTCTTAACTCTTCTAGTCCCCATAAAACACTTTCATTTGGCTCTCCATAAAATTTTTCTTCATATTCTTTTAGCATTGTTTCTGTATTTTTTCTTCCATTATCTTCGCTAAAATCCATTGTAGAACCATCTACCAAATTATCCGAAGTCCCATCATCATCCCAATACCAATAGCAACTCGTGGGAAGCTTTTCTAATGACATTACATAAAATCTATCTGCTCCGTCTGTTCCTTCTGCTGCTGTTATTACTTCTTTTTCCACATTATTAATAACTGTAGCTTTTTCTCCTACTGTATAAGTCTTTAGTTTCTCTGTTACTTTGTCATATTTAAAATCATAGTTATCACCATTGCCATTCCAAATTCCAGTTCCGCCTATTGCTAAGTCTGCATAGATTATTCCATCTGGTACTCCATCTGGTTTTCCGTTTGGTCCTGTTATATCTGCTAAACAGCCTACATAACTTGTTTCTGGGTCTGCATACTCTTGCTCATCTGGGTCTGGTGTAACCCCTGATGGTGGTGTGCCACCTTCTCCTGACTGATATTTTTCCATTTCTGCTAATAATTGGTTTACTGCATCTTGTTCATTTTTCATGCTGTCTTTTGTTTTACTTACTGCTTCTCCTGCCTTTTTAAATATGCCTCCATTTATTGCTGTTGTTACTGTTACGGTTACTAATATTAACATTACTATGATGGTTATTATAAGCGCAATTAACGTTATTCCCTTTTCTTTTTTTCCTCTCATACTATCTCCTTCTTTCTCTCTTTATTTTTTGTTTTTTGGTTTTATAACCTATCTTTTATTCATCTTTTCTTGTTACAGTTCACAGCTTATTTAATAATAATATAAATAGAAACTTGCGGCCTCCGACCGGACTAATATTACACCTTAATTCAAAATAACTACTTCGATAAGAAGTCTAGCACACTAATTGCACGCCGTACTTATTTGTACGGCTACTCAAGGGTCGGCCTCGTTTGCAATTTATATTATTATTAAATAAGCTTAGGGTGTGAATTGTAACCTTTCCCTTTTTTACATTTTTATTTTGCTTTTTCTTTTGTACTTCTATCACTCTTCGTTCTATAATTTTATTTTACATTATAACTCTTCGTTTTACAATATGTTTCTTGTAAATTTTTTATAATGTTTAATTTTAAAAGTAAATTCTACTTTTTGCTTAAAAGTAGCCAAACGCAGGAGTTATATATTTAGAACAAATTGAAGACCCCCGAAAAACATCGAAGGCAATCGCCCTCGTGGGTTCAATTTGTAATAAATATATAACTCCGACGAGATTTGGCGGACTTTATAGTACTTAATCTGAAAAATATTAAATTTTATATGTAACAAAAAGTTGACATACTAAAAGACTACGAGGTATTATTACAGTTTTCATATTTTAACTGCAATATTTTCCCTCGTACTTTTAGTACATCAACTTTTATTTGTTTATATATTATATATAACTTATTTGTCATTTTGCCTGTTATGTTTTTTACACATAACAATATATAAGCTACTGTTTTTATATTGTAGCTTTTGTTTAATTTCTTTTCATTTTCTCCATTTTGTAAACATAATGTGTGTGTGTGTGTGTGTGTACAGCCTCAAGGCTTTCAGCCTTTTCTTTTTTTGTTTCGTTCTCCATTGTTTTTCTCCTTCAACATCTGTTTTTCTACATTTTTTTCATTTGTTTTTATTCTACCATTTTTTTGTTTACATGTAAATTACTTTTCTCATTTGTAATACAAATTTCATATTTTTGTAACATTTGTAATATTTTAAGTTACGATTTACAGCCGATTATATGTACAAAGTAGCCAAACGCAGGAGTTTTGGTGGACTTTATATGATAAGTTGTAAATAGTAACATTACTGGGTCAATGAGGACTTATATTATTGACCCATAAAATATAAATGTACAAAAAAGACTAAATAAACTTGAAAATTTCTTTAACCATTATCTATTAGCTTCTCTATTTCTTCTATTCTTAACCCTGTTACTTTACTTATAACTTCTTTATCTATATTTTCTTTTAACATATTTTTTGCTATTTCTATATTTCGTTCATTTTTCCCCATGTCTTTTCCCTGTTCAACTCCATTTTTATATCCATCTTTTCTTGCATATTGCAATGCTGCATTCTCATCTCTTATTGCTTTTTCTCTTAGCTCTG
>CANQWH010000004.1 GCA_947627495.1 uncultured Clostridia bacterium | reverse complement strand
TTATATTTTTCTTTTTTATATTAATTTTTTTATTTTCAAAATAATTTTAAAAATCATTTTTTTATAGTTATCTGCTCAATCTTAATCATATCAAATGTTTCACGCTTTTGTTTCACGTGAAACATTTTTTACAGTGGTAATGTTGTTGGTGTTCCTGCCTTTCGTGGATATTTATTTTGTATTTGTTTTGTACATTTTACAAAAATTAAATTTCTTTCAATATCTGAATCAGGCAATCTAAAATTTTCTATTTTTTCTATTTTACCCCCTAATATATTTAATGCATTCTTTGATTCTTTTATTTCTTCTTCAATATTTGGACCTTTCAAGCAAATACAAGTTCCTTCAGGCTTTGTTAATGGCAACATATATTCTAGTAAAACATTAAATTTTGCTACAGCTCTAGAAGTTACCACATCAAATTGCTGTCTAAATTCTTTATTATGTCCTATTTCTTCTGCTCTAGAATGTATGGCACAAATTTTTTTTAATTCTAATGCATGAATAACATTTTCTAAAAATTTTATTCTTTTATTTAGAGAATCTATTAAATAAATATCAATATCTTCATTAATTATTTTTAATGGTATTCCTGGAAATCCTGCTCCTGTTCCTATATCGACAACTTTTTGTTCTTTTTTTATGTATTTTGTTATAATTGCTGAATCTACAAAATGCTTTAATATTATTTCATTTTCATCTACAATACTTGTTAAATTAATTTTTTCGTTCCACTCTAACATAAGTTTTTCATATTTATAAAATTTTTCTACTTGTTCATTATTTAATTTAATTCCTATTTTACTCATTTTATCTAGAATATTTTCTTTAAAACTCATAAACGTTCCCTTCTTATTTTTTTTATTTTATAAATAATCTACTTTATTATTTTATCAAATTTTTAAATATTTTTATTAAAATTATTTGCATTTTAGCTGTTCCAAATAAATCAATAAAACTGATATATCAGCTGGTGAAATACCCGAAATTCTAGAAGCTTGTCCTATTGATGTCGGTCTAAATTTATCTAATTTTTGTCTTGCTTCTAAACTTATTCCTTGAAAATTTAAATAATCTATTTTTTCTGGTAAAATTTTATTTTCTAATTTTTTAAATTTTGATACTTGTTCCAATTGCAATTTTATATATCCTTCATACTTTACCTCTATTTCGACTTCCTCTTTTTCTGCTCTTGTTAATTCAGGAACATTTTCATCAATATTTTTTATATCTTTATAACTTATTTCTGTTCTTTTTAATAAATCTATAAGCTTTATTCCATTATTTATCTCTGATGAATTATGATCTCTTAAAAATTTGTTAACTGCTTGTGTTGGTTTAATTGTAGTTTTTCTTAATCTTTCAATTTCATTCTCAACATTTTTCTTTTTCTGTAGAAATTTATTATATTTTTCTTCTGAAATAAGTCCTACATTATAACCAATTTCAGTTAATCTCATATCTGCGTTATCTTGTCTTAATAACAATCTATATTCAGCTCTTGATGTCATCATTCTATAAGGTTCATTTGTTCCCTTCGTTACTATATCATCTATTAAAACACCAATATATGCATCTGATCTATGTAATATAATAGGCTCCTTTTCTTCTATCTCCAATGCTGCATTTATACCTGCAATTATTCCTTGTGCAGCAGCCTCCTCATACCCAGAAGTTCCATTTATTTGCCCTGCAAAAAACATTCCTTTAATTTTCTTTAATTCTAATGATAATTTTAGTTGCGATGGTTCTATACAATCATATTCAATTGCATATGCGGGTCTTGTAAATTCTACATTTTCCAAACCAGGAATTGTTCTATACATAGCTATTTGAACATCTTCTGGCAATGATGAACTCATTCCTTGAACATACATTTCTTCCGTATCTAAGCCCATAGGTTCTATAAAAATTTGATGTCTCTCTTTATCACTAAATCGTACTACTTTATCTTCAATTGAAGGACAATATCTTGGCCCTGTTCCCTCTATTTTTCCTGAATATAAAGGTGAACGGTGTAAGTTTTGTCTAATTATTTCATGTGTTTTTTCATTTGTATATGTTAAATAACATGGTACTTGTTCTTTTTTTAAAATTTCATTATCAAAAGAAAAAGGTATAATTTCTTCATCTCCATTTTGTATCTCCATTTTTGAAAAATCAATACTTCTTTTATTTACTCTTGCTGGTGTCCCTGTTTTAAATCTTACTAAATCTATGTCTAATTTTTTCAGACAATCTGATAAACGATTTGCTGGAAAAACACCATCTGGTCCACTCTCAAAATTTACCTCTCCTATAAATATTTTTCCTTTTAAATATGTACCAGTAGCTAATATAACAGCTTTAACATTATATATTGCACCAATGTTAGTTTCAACACCTTTTACTTCCCCTTTATCCACAATTATATCCACAATTTCGGCTTGTTTTACATATAAATTTTCTTGTTTTTCTAAAGTTCTTTTCATCTCGCGTTGATATTTCTTTCTATCTGCTTGTGCTCTTAAAGAATAAACAGCTGGTCCCTTTGATGTATTTAACATTTTCGATTGAATAAAGGATTTATCTATATTTTTTCCCATCTCCCCACCTAATGCATCTATTTCTCTAACTAAATGACCTTTAGATGTTCCTCCAATATTAGGGTTACAAGGCATATTTGCTATATTTTCTAATGTTATAGAAAATAATAATGTTTTATGTCCTTTTCTTGCACATGCAAGTGCTGCTTCACATCCAGCATGTCCTGCTCCAATTACTGCTACATCATAATTTCCTGCATTATATTTCATTATAATTCTTCCTTCCATTAAATTTTACAATAAAATAATTATATATACATTTCATTATTTCAATTATTTTTATTTAATACTTTTTTATTTTCCTAAGCAAAACTTAGAAAAAATACTCTTAATAATATCCTCAGAAACGTTATCTCCTGTAATTTCTCCTAAATTTTCTAAAATCTGTTTTATATTTATAGAAACAATATCTATAGGCATAGATGATTTTAAGTCATTTATAGCCATTTTAGTGCTTTCAATTGATTTATTAATTAATTCTTGATGTCTTATATTTGTAATTATTAGTTCATTATCCATACTAACCTCATTTATATTAATCATATTAATTAATTCTTTGAATAATTTATCTATTCCATCATCTTCTTTTAGAGACATTTTTATTATTTTTTTATTACAATTAATAACTTCAGAATTATTTTCTAAATTTGATTCTTTTAAATCAATTTTATTTAAGATTATTATAGATTTTTTTGTTTTTACCAATTTTAATATTTCAAAATCATCTTGTTGCAAATCTTTAGAATTATCAAAAACTGCAATTAAAATATCACATTCATTTGCTGCCTTTTTAGACTTTTCTATTCCAATCTGTTCTATTTTATTATCTGTATTTCTTATTCCTGCTGTATCAACTATTTTAAATGGTATTCCATCAAATATCACTTTTTCTTCTATAGTATCTCTTGTTGTACCAGCAATATCTGTTACAATGGCCCTATCTTCACGTAAAATTTTATTTAATAAAGAAGATTTTCCTGCATTTGGACTTCCTATTATAGCAAGTTTTATACCCTCTTTAAGAACTTTTCCATTCTCAAAGGTCTTTGATAATTTAAATAAATCATTCTCAATATCTTCTAAATTTTCAATAGATTTTTTATATGAAACTTCTTCTAAATCATACTCTGGATAATCAATATTTGCTTCAATATCCACCATAATATTAATAACTTTATTTTTTATATAATTAATTTTTTTTGATAAAAAACCTTGTAATTGATTTGCTGATTCTTGTGCTTCTCTAATACTTTGAGCATTTATAATATCTATTGTAGCCTCTGCTTGTGTTAAATCTATTCTTCCATTTAAAAATGCCCTTTTTGTAAATTCGCCTGGTTCAGCTAAAACTGCACCATTCTCTATACATAATTGTAAAATTTTTCTCAAAACCGTCATGTTTCCATGAGAATTAATTTCACACATATTCTCTGCTGTATAGCTTTTCGGTGATTTAAAATAAGATACCAAGACTTCATCTATTATATTATTTGTCTCTGGTTCTAAAATTTTTCCATATTTAATTTGATACCCCTCTATTTCTTCTATTCTCTGTGGTTTTTTGGCACGAAATATTTTATTTAATACTTCAAAACTCTTTTCACCACTCATTCTTACTATTCCTATACCACCAATTGCTGGTGCAGTAGATATTGCTACAATAGTTGACATATATTTATTCCTTCCTATTATTTAAATTTTGCCATATATTTAAAAATAGCAGATATATTAATCTGCCATTTTCATATATATGCTTACTTCAAAGTTATTACCACTCTTCTATGTGGCTCCTCTCCCTTACTAAAAGTTTTTACCTTATCACTATCTTGTAATTTTGTATGAATTATCTTTCTTTCATATGCAGTCATTGGTTCTAATGTTATAGATTTTCTTGTTTTTACAACTGTTCTTGAAATTTTTTCAGCTAATTCTTCTAAAGTCTTTACTCTTTTTTCTCTATAATTTGCTACATCAACTGTAACAATTATTTTTGAAGTTGAATTTTTATTTGCAATAGCACTAGCAAGAGTTTGTAATGCATTTATTGTTGAACCTCTATATCCTATTAAATGATTAATATTTTCTCCATTAATTTTTACACAAATATTAAAATTTTCAATGTTAACGTTACATTCTGCATCTCCTATAATTGAATCAAAAAATTCTTTTATTTTTACTGAAACCTTTTCAATTTCATTTAAATCTGTATTTGTTTCTTTTCTTTTTCTAGTTATACTTCTAGTTTCTTGTCTAACATCTTCTTTTACGGTCATTTCAATTTTAACAACTCTAGGCGCTAAAATGCTATAAAAACTTCTCTTTTTTTCTTCGTCTAATTGTTTTATTTCAACCATGTTTTTAGATACTTTTAATTCTTTTAAACCTTTTTCGATTGCTTCAGCAGTAGTTTTTCCTTCAACGATTATTGACTTAGACATTTTTTTCACATTCCTTTCTAACTGTCAAAAAATTTTCCAAAATAATTACTTTAACTTAAATATTTTTTAATTCTATGTACTAAGAATAATAAAAATATAATAATTATTCTTCACTTTTTTCTTCTTCTTTAGAAAAAATTTTATTCAAAATTAATCTTTCAATTATCATTATAATATTATTCACTAACCAATATAAAGCTAACCCTAATGGTGCAACTAAAGAAATAGATACTGATAAGAATGGCATCATCCAAGACATAGTCTTATTCATTTGAGCAGTCATTTCTTCTTGATTCATTTCTTCATTATCTTCCTTACTTGTTAAAGCTTTACTTTCTTCTTCTTTTTTAGGTGTTACTTTTGTTGTTAATTTTATTGAAATTATAGAAGAAATTACATATAATACTGGAATAATGAAAACTTTTATATCTGAATAATCTTCTTGAGGTACCTTACTTAAATTTAATCCAATAAAATCCATATTAATATACATATCATCTTCAGTTAAATTTTTTTCTTGAATATACTTAATAACGCTCATTTCAGGATATGTTCTACTTATACTTAATTCTCCATTTTCTTTTTTTATTTCATTTATTTTAGCAGTAATAACTGATTCATCTATCTGCTTCATAAATGTAAGAGGACTTCTTACTAAGTAAAACATTGATAAAAGTAATATCATTTGTATAATAACGCTAAAACAACCACCAAAAGGATTAATCTTTTCTCTTTTATATAGTTCCATCATTTCTTGATTTAATCTTTCTGGATTTCCTTTATGCTTTATTTGTAATATTTGCATTTCTTTTTGAATCTTTTCATTTTTCTTTAAAGTTTTTTGTTGTTTTATTGATAATGGTATCATAATAATTTTTACTAAAATTGAAAAAATTATTATTGCTAATCCATAATTTTTAACTAACATATATATCCAGTTTAAAATATAACCAAATATACCTGCAAAAAAGTTTAACATTTTTCCTCCTATTTTACAGGGTCATATCCCCCTTTTGAAAAAGGATTACATTTTAAAAATCTTCTTAAACTTAATCCACTTCCCTTAATTATTCCATATTTTTTAATCGCTTGTTTTGCGTATTCTGAACATGTTGGATAGTACTTACAGTGAATTCCAAAATGTGTGAATATTGGAGAAAAGTATTTTTTATATATTTCTATAAAAAAAATAATAATTTTTATCATTATATTTTCTATATATACAATTATTTCTTTTAAATTTAATAAAAAATTTTTTTTCATATATCTCCTATAAGAACTCTACCCACAAGTTTTGTCCAAATATTATGTATGAGTCCAAAGAATCTTATTTTTACAAAAATATTTTTAATTTAATAAAAAGATTAAAAATCTCTTTTTTTACATCATAAAAATTAAAATTATTATAATCTTCTTTTTTCTTCCATAATATAATAATACTATTTCCAACATCTAAATTTTCTTCAAAAAGCCTATAATTTTCTCTTATTAATCGTTTTATTTTATTTCTTTTTACACTATTTCCTGCTTTTTTACTAACAGCTATTCCTAAATTATTTATTTTTTTATTGTTTTTTTTTATATATATATCCAATAAAAAACCTCTAGCACAAGTTCCCTTATTTAGAACTCCTCTAAATTCATAATTTTTTTTAAGCATTACTGTCTTTTTCATTTTTTCATCACTCATTTTCTATTGTATAGAAAAATTTTTAAAATTTTTTACTTATAAAATTTAATTTAACTTTTCAATATTTAATATCTAATTTTTACTTAATTTAAATTTTATAAATTAATTATCTCTTATAATTTTTTATACAGTAATTCTTTTTCTTCCTTTAGCTTTTCTTGCTTTTAAAACATTTCTTCCACTTCTAGTTTTCATTCTTGCTCTAAATCCATGAACTTTCTTTTCTTGTCTATTTTTTGGTTGATATGTCATTTTCATAGTAATAAACCTCCTCTAATAATCATAAGTGTTAAAATTATATATTAAAAGTATGGTTATTGTCAAGTGTTTAGTTAAATTTTTTAAATATTCTAATCTTTTTTTTATTTCTTATTGATTAATTTTTTGTTTTTTGATATTATAATGTTATAAATTAGGTATTTATAAATTTAATACCTTTTTTTCTTAAGTTTATACTGGAGGGTAACATACCAATGGAAAGCAGTTTGAATGACATATTGAATGAAGCAAAAAATTTACTAAAAGGTGAGATTTCAGAATTATCTTATAAAACTTGGCTTTTACCATTAGAAATTCAAGGAATTGAAAACAATAATGTAATTCTTATTTCAGACGATCCTTTTAAAAAAGATTCCGTAGAGTCACGTTTTAAAGATTTGCTTGAAAATGCATTTAGCATAATATTACAAAAAAAATGTAATATTACAATTGTTCTAAATGATGGAAATGATACACAAGATAAAAATTCAAATTTTTCAAATGTTAATTATTCTAAAACTTATTTGAATCCTAATTATTCCTTTGATACTTTTGTTGTTGGAGATAATAATAGATTTGCACATGCCGCAGCTTTAGCTGTTGCTGAATCATTGGCTACGGCTTATAATCCTTTATATATATATGGAGGAGTAGGTTTAGGAAAAACGCACTTAATGCATGCTATTGGTAATGAGGTAATGAAAAATCATAAAGACATAAAAATTCTCTATGTTACATCAGAAAATTTTACAAATGAATTTATTAATTCACTAAAAGATAATGGAATGGAAAAATTCAGAAATAAGTATAGAAACATAGATTTACTATTAATTGATGATATTCAATTTATTGCTGGCAAAGATCGTTTGCAAGAAGAATTTTTTCATACTTTTAATACCTTACGCGAAAATGGAAAACAAATTGTATTATCAAGTGATAAACCACCAAGAGATATTCCACTTTTAGAAGATAGATTAAAATCTCGTTTTGAATGGGGAATACTTGCTGATATAGCCATGGCAGATTATGAAGTACGTTTAGCAATATTAAGAAAAAAAGCTGATGAAAAACATGCTATAATAGATGATGATATATTAAAAAACATTGCCGCAAAAATTGATTCAAACATAAGAGAATTAGAAGGAGTATTTAATAAAATTGTTGCACAAGCTTCATTAACCCACACTCCAATAACTTTTGAAATGGCTGAAAAGGCAATAAATGATATTATAAGACAAAATTCTTCTGTCATTTCTATAGAATATATACAAGATGTTATATGTAGTTATTTTGATATAACTATGAAAGACTTAAAAAGTTCTCAAAGATCAAGTAATATAACTTTTCCAAGACAAATTGGAATGTATCTTTGTAGAATTCTTACAAATGAGTCTTTCCCTAAGGTTGGAGAGGCTTTCGGTAAGAGAGATCATACAACAGTAATGCATGCTTTTAAAAAAATAGAAAAAGATATAAAAGAAGATTCAAATACAAAATTAATTGTGGAAAGTGTGAAAAAAATTGTTCTAAACAACAAACAAGCATAAAATAAATAAAAAATGTTAATTTAACAATTAATTGTTTGTTAAACACATTTTTGTTAGCAATTATTCTTTATTTACTTACGGAAAGAATAAAAAGGTTATCCATAGGAACTTGTGAATAACTTGTGGAAAATTTGTTAATAAGTTTAAAATCCACACAAAAAAAAATAATACTGTTAATATATTAGATTTTTATCCACAAAAATATCCACATTAAGAATTCTTAGGGAATTAAGTTATACACATAGTTATCCACATTATCCACAGGACCTACTAATACTATTACTAAATATATTTATTTATATATAAAAAACAAAAGAGCCTTGAAAAAAAATTTTTATGCAGAAAGGACATTATATAAAATGAAAATTATATGTGAAAAAGAAAAATTATTAAAAGCTATTAATGCAGTAGTAAGAGGAGTACCTACAAGAACAACAATGCCTGTATTAGAAGGTATATATATGCAGACTAATAATAATGAACTAAAATTAACAACTTATGATTTAGAATTAGGAATAGAATATATAATAGAAGCAGAAATAGAAGAAGAAGGAAACACTGTAGTAAATGCTACAATGTTTAGTGAAATAATAAGAAGATTACCAGATGCTGAAATAAAATTAACAGTTACTGAAAATAAATTATTAGTTATTGAATGTGAGGGTTCTTTGTATAAATTATCAACAATGAATCCTGAAGAATTTCCAGAATTGCCAAAAATAGATGTAGAAAATTCTTTAGAAACAGAACAGATTGTATTAAGAAATATGATAAAGAAAACTATTTTTGCAGTAAGTAATGAAGAAAATAGACCAATATTTACAGGATGTTTATTTGAAACAAAAAATAACAAATTAAATATAGTAGCAATTGATGGTTTTAGAATGGGATGGGTAAGCAAAGCTTTATTGAAAGAAACAGATAATTTTAAAGCAGTTATTCCGGGAAAAACTTTAAATGAAGTTAATAAAATATTAACAGATTCTTTTGAAAGTATAAGGATTGGAATTGCTAAAAACCAGGGAATTTTTGAAATGGAAAATTGTAAAATAGTCACAAGATTATTAGATGGAGAATTTTTAAACTATGAAAGTGTAATACCTGGCAATTGGGAAACAAGAATAAAAGTAAATAAAAATTTATTACAAGGATGTTTGGAAAGAGTAAGTTTAATTTCATCATCAAGTATGGAAAAAGAAAAAAAATATCCTGTAAAAATAAATATTGATATTGGAAAAATAACTTTATCTTGTACAAATCAAACAGGAGATGCAAAAGAAGAAATGTATTTGGAAACAGAAGGTCAAAATTTAGAAATAGGAGTAAATCCAAAATATTTTTTAGATGCATTAAAAGCAATAGAAGATGAAGAAATATATATAGAATTTGGAAGCAATATTTCTCCTTGCATAATAAAACCAATAGAAAAATTAGAAAATGAATATATATATATGATATTACCAGTAAGATTGAAATAATAACAAATTATTAAAATTTATAATAATTAATATATAAAGGAAAAAAATGTACATAAAAGAAATTAAATTAGAAAACTTTAGAAATTATGATTTAGAAAAAATAAATTTAAATGAAAAAATAAATATTATTTTTGGAGATAATGCACAAGGAAAAACTAATATTTTAGAAGCCATATTTATAAGTGCATTAGGAAAATCATTTAGAACAAATAAAGATAATGAATTAATAAAAGAAAATAAAGAATTTTCAAAAGTAGAAATTAATTTTGTAAAAAATAATAGAAATGAAAAAATTAATTTAGAATTATCCAATAAAAAATTATTTTATATTAATGAAATTCCTATAAAAAAAACAAGTGAAATAGTTGGAAAAATAAATGTTGTTTTATTTTCTCCAGAAGATATTGAAATATTAAGAAGTGAACCTATAAGAAGAAGAAAATTTTTAAATATTATGATTAGTCAATTAAGACCAATTTATATACATTTAATGTCTCAATATAATAAAACACTAGAACAAAGAAATAATTATTTAAAACAAATAAAATATGAAAATAAATCAAAAAAAAATCTAGAAATTTGGGATGAACAGTTAGTAAAGTTAGGCTTAAAAATATATGAATATAGGAAAGAATTTATTGAAAAAATAAATAATAAAATAAAAGAAATTCATTTAAAAACAACAGAAAATAAAGAAAATATTGAAATAAAATATAAATTTAATATAAATAAAGAAAATTATTTAAAAAAATTAAAAGAAAATATAGAATTAGATATAAAAAAAGGTCATACATCTGTTGGAATACATAGAGATGATTTTGAAATTTATATAAATAATAAAAATGTAGGAATATATGGATCTCAAGGTCAGCAAAGGTCAAGTATAATTTCACTAAAACTAGCAGAAGCAGAAGTTGTGTATGATGAAATAGAAGATTATCCAGTAATATTATTAGATGATTTTATGTCTGAATTAGATAAAAAAAGAATAAATGGATTTATAAATAATATAAAAAATAATCAAGTAATAATTACATGTACAGAAAAAATAAGTCTTGACAATATGGTGTATAATTTGTATAAAGTTGATAATGCTAAAATAGAAAAATTATAAATAAATATAAAGCAAAAGAGTAAAAAGTATTCGAGAAAGGATTGATAAATAAATGGAAAAATTCGAACATGAGTATAAGGCAGAACAAATACAAGTATTAGAAGGTCTAGAAGCTGTAAGAAAAAGACCAGGAATGTATATAGGAAGTGTATCAGTAAGAGGATTACATCATCTTGTGTATGAAATTGTGGATAACTCTGTGGATGAAGCACTAGCAGGATATTGTAAAAATATAAATGTAACTATAGAAAAAGGGAATATTATAAAAGTAGAAGATGATGGAAGAGGAATTCCTGTAGATATACATCCAAAAACAAAAATATCTGCAGCAGAAACAGTATATACGGTGCTACATGCAGGAGGAAAATTTGGAGGAGATAGTGGTTATAAAGTTTCTGGTGGATTACATGGTGTTGGTTCTTCAGTAGTAAATGCATTATCAGAATGGACAGAAGTTACAATAAAAAGAGATGGCGGAATTTTTCAAATGAAATTTGAAAGAGGAAAAACAGTTGAACCACTAACAAGAATAGGTGATTCAAATGAAACAGGAACAACTGTAAGATTTTATGCAGATGGTACGATATTTGAAACTTTAGAGTATGAATATGAAGTATTAGAAAATAGATTTAGAGAAATGGCATTTTTAACAAAAGGATTAAAAATAACAATAAAAGATGAAAGAGAAGACCCTGTTAAAGAGGCAGAATTTTGTTTTGAAGGTGGACTAGTTTCTTTTGTTGAGTATTTAAATAAAAATAAAGAAAAATTGCATGAAAAACCAATATATATAGATAAAAAAGGTGAATTTCCAATAGAAATAGCTCTTCAGTATACAACTTCATATACAGATAATATTTTGTCATTTGTTAATAATATAAATACAATTGAAGGTGGAACACATTTAGAAGGTTTTAAAAGGGCATTAACAAAAGTATTTAATGATTATGCAAAAAGTCATAATATATTAAAAGAAAAAGATGCTAACTTACTAGGGGAAGATATAAGAGAGGGTATAACAGCAGTTATATCAGTAAAAGTAAAAGAACCACAATTTGAAGGACAAACAAAAACAAAATTAGGTAATAGTGAAGTAACAGGTTTAGTTCAAACAGCAATGGTTGAAGAATTATCTACATTTTTAGAGGAAAATCCAGCAGTTGCAAAATCAATATTAGATAAATGTATAAGTGCATCAAGAGCTAGGGAAGCAGCAAGAAAGGCCAGAGAATTGGTAAGAAGAAAAAATGCTTTAGAGGGATCAACTCTACCAGGAAAATTAGCTGATTGTAGTGAAAAAGACGCATCATTATGCGAAGTTTATATAGTTGAGGGAGACTCTGCAGGAGGAAGTGCAAAACAAGGAAGAGATAGAAAATTTCAAGCGATATTACCATTATGGGGAAAAATGTTAAACGTAGAAAAGGCAAGAGCTGATAAAATATACGGAAATGATAAATTAAATCCAGTAATTTTAGCTATAGGAGCTGGAATAGGAGCAGATTTTGATGTAACAAAAATACGTTATGGAAAAGTAATAATAATGGCAGATGCAGATGTTGATGGGTCACATATAAGAACACTTTTATTAACATTTTTCTTTAGATATATGAGACCACTTGTAGAAAATGGAAATGTATATTTAGCACAACCACCATTATATAAGCTTGCAAGAAAAGGTATGAAAGATGTATATTGCTATACATATGAACAATTAGAAAAAAATTTAAATGAATTAGGTAGAGAGGGAATGACAATTCAAAGATATAAAGGTTTAGGAGAGATGAATCCAGAACAACTTTGGGAAACAACAATGAATCCAGAAACTAGAACTTTAGTACAAGTAACAATGAATGATGCTATAAAAGCAGACGAAATATTTACAATTTTAATGGGAGATGAAATAGGTCCAAGAAGAGATTTCATAGAAAAAAATGCAAAATTTGTTAAAAATTTAGATATATAAAATAATTATAAGTTAATAATAAAATCTAATAGCTCGGAATTACCCCGAGCTATTATCGACAAAGCTCATATCAATCTTCAGCTAAAACCAAAATAAATAACTTTCTCATCTGATATATATTGCTATATAAGCAAACAATCAGCCACTTATTTTAATCATTCGCTCGACTACAAGAACATCAAAAGAGACCACATTCCTCCCAGAGGGAATAAAAGCAATCCCTAAGGTAGATAACAAATTTAGATATTAATATAGTCTTAACTAGGCTATAATATCTACATTTCAACTATATAAACAAAGAAAAAACAAAATATAGCTTACACATAAATATTATAACTTTCAGCTCCGACACATTATAACCAACAAAATAGCTATAAAACATCTTAGCTCGAACCATATAAAACCTTAAGAGACCTTATATAGCTCTTAGTTCAATCAATACAAACCTTATGCTATTATTATGGATAAATCAAAAAAATATATACAGGTAAATTTTAGAAATTAAAAAAATAAAAAAATAGTATTGCAAAATATAAAAAAGTATGGTATAAATATAAATAATTAATAAATCTCTATTATAAAATTTAAATTTTTAATTTTAAATCTAAAAATTTAATTTCTATGAAAATCCAAAAAAATATTTTAATTAGTAAATTTGTTAAAGAAAAATATTATTTAATAAAAAACGCTTAATTATATTTTAAAAATGTTTTAAATATTTCAAAAATAAAAAAAATTAATATTGATGTAGTGTGAAATGTTATTATTTTCATATTTATTTAATAGCATAAAAAAATTTATCTTATTTAAAGAAAGGAGTAAAAATTGATAAAAAAATATAAAACAGTTCAAAATTGGCTTCCATTTGAAAAAATCCTGGAAAATGGAACTATAAAATTAAAAAATAATTCTTATGTAAAAATTTTAAAAATTTCTCCAATTAATTTTAATTTAAAATCAAATTTAGAAAAAGAAACTATATTAAATTCGTATAAAGTATTTTTAAAAACTTGTAATTTTGATATTCAAATTTTAATTCAAAGTAATAAAGAAGATTTATCAAGACATATTTTAAAAATAGAAAATAATTGTTTAAATCAAAAAGAAAATATACAAAATATTTCTAAAAAATATATTCAATTTATTCAAGAAATAAATCAAAAACGAAAATCATCATCTAAAAACTTTTATATTCTAATAAAAGAAATTCCAGAAAATAAAAAACAAAAAATAAATGAAGAAATAGAAAAAATTAATTGTGATAAATTAAATGAAAAATATTTTAAAATAAAAGAAAGCTTATCACGATGTGGAAATTTAGTAATTCAGTATGAAACTAAACAGGAGGTGGAAAAAATAATAAATTCTTTTTTAAATTCAAGAAAAGAATTAAATATAATATGAAGAAAAATATAAAAAAAATAGAAGGAATATTTACAAAAAAAGATGAAATATCTCCAGCATATATAAATACAAAAAATCCGAAATATATAGAAATAGATAATATATATAATTCTGGAATAATTATAGTTAATTATAATAGAGAAAATACAGAATTAATACTAAAAAAAATAATTGATACAAACATAAATATGGATATTTCTATATTTTATGAAAAGCAAGATTCATATAAAACAATAAGAAATTTAACATATCATATAGCAAATGTTGGAGTTGATTTAAAAGATGGCAAAACAAATGCAACAGAAGTAGACTTAGCTGCATTTACATATAATGATGCAAAATATATAAGAAAAGAAATTCAAGTAAATAATGAAGATATTTATTTTTTATATATTTATTTAAATATTTTTTCAAACAATGAAAAGGAATTAGAATTTTTATTAAATAAAATAGAAGGAATATTAGAAAGCACGGGAATGCAAACAAGAAGATCAACATTTAGGCAAGAACAAATGCTTTTATCTACAATGCCATTTATGATAAATCATGAAGATTTAAAACCGGCAGCAAAAAGAAATATTTTAACATCAGGTCTAATATGTACTTATCCATTTATATCATCAGCAATATTTGATGAGGAGGGTATATTTTATGGAACAAATATTTATAATGAATCATTAGTTTTTATAGATAGATATAATGAAAGTAAATATAAAAATGCAAATATGTGCATTTTTGGAACAAGTGGTTCGGGTAAATCATTTTTTACAAAATTACAAATAATTAGATATAAATTATTTGGTATAGAACAATATGTAATCGATCCAGATAGAGAATATGGAAATATTGCAAAAGAATTAAATGGAACAATTATAAAAATAGGAGCCTCAGCAAATACATTTTTAAACGTATTTGATATTAGGGAAGAATCGATTGAAGATGAAAAAGGTTATTTAGCAACTAAAATAAGTAGACTAATTGGTTTCTTTAATTTAATATTTGGAACATTAGATGAAGAAGAAAAAGCAATATTAGAAGAAAAAATAATAGAATGTTATAAAGAAAAAGGAATAACCTTTGATGATAGGACATTATATAAAAATGATGAAAATAAAATAAATATTAAACCAATATTTAAAGAAAGTAGGGATATGCCTTTATTAGAAGATTTATATAATATTTTAGGAAAAGATGAAAGAACAAAGAAAATGCAAACAAAATTAATTCCATTTGTTAAAGGTTCATTGAATTTTTTTAATAATTATTCTAATATTGAGTTAAATAATGATTTAATAATAGCAGATATTTATGAATTAGGAGAAGAAAACTTAAAATATGCTATGTATTTATTTATTGATTATTTTTGGGATCGTATAAAAAAAGATAGAAAAATAAAGAAAGCGATATATTTAGATGAAGTATGGAGACTTATTGGTATAACTTCAAATAAAGATGTAGCAAGCTTTATATATAAAATATTCAAAACAATAAGAAAATTTGGAGGAAGTAGTATAGCTATAACGCAAGATGTATCAGATTTATTTAGTTTAGAAAATGGCATATATGGAAAAAGCATAATTAATAATTCTAGTAATAAAGTATTTTTTTCTTTAGAAGAAGAAAATATATCAATATTAAATGAATATACGAAATTATCAGAAAAAGAAAAAATAGAAATTAGATCTTTAAAAAGAGGAGAATGTTTAGTCTTTGCTGGAGATGAACATATATTAACAAAAATAGAATGTGCAGAATTCGAAAAGAAGATTATAAAATAAAGCGTATAAAACATTTGTTTTTATTAATAAAAATTTATAATAAATAAATAATTAAATTTAATAAAATTAATTAAATAATATAATTAAATTATTGTTTTAAAAATAAAAGGAGAAAAAATGAATATTATAACAGCATTAGGAAACGAAGAAAATTGTAAAAAAATAAAAGAAAAAATAGATTCAGATATATTAGGAACAGATATACAATATAAAGAGGCAGTTATAGAAATATTAGAAAAAAATAATAATATTAATTTATTAATTTTAAGTAGTATTTTGCCAGGTGAATTAAATATATATGAATTTATAAATATAATAAAATATAAAAATCCTAATTTAGAAATAATGATAATATTAGAAAAGGAAGATAATAAATTAAGTGAATTTATAATTTCAAAAGGAATAAAATATATTTTTTATAATAATAAAATAACATTCGATGAAATAATATTAAAAATAAATGAAATTGAAAATAAAAACAAAATAAATAATAAAATAGAAAAATTAGAAAAAATAATATTGAAAGAAAATAAAAAGAAAATAATTAATAACGAAAAAATAAAAAATAAAATATTAAAAATAAAAGAAAAAATAAATAAACAAAAAAACAGAATAAATAATAAAAAAATCATATCAATAATAGGAGCACCTAAAGTTGGAAAAACAATTTTTATATTAATATTAAGTTTGATAATAAAAAATAAAAAAATTTTGATATTAAATTGTAACATTGAAAAAAATGATATACCAATTCTAATTGGAAAAAAGAAAAGTAAGAATGAAAAAATTATTAAATGGAAAAATAATATAGATGTAATGATTGTCTCAAAGGAAATAAAAAAAGAAAGTTTTTATGAAGAATTGGATGAAAAAATTTCAAAAGAAATGAGTAAATATGATTATATATTTTTTGATATAGAAAATATAGAAGAAAATGAAGAATTTATCAAAAAATCTAATGAAATTATATTATTAGTGGAGGCAAATCTACTAGGGATAAAAGATGCAAAAGATATTTTAGTAAAACTAATGAAAGTAACAAATAATCGAAAAGACAACATAAAAATTGTATATAATAAATATGAAATTACATCAATAAAAGAAGAAATTTTAGATGTTATGTTTTCAGATTTTAAAATTATAGGTAAAATACAATATGACAAAAATTATAATTTTTTTATAAACACAAATACAAAATTTTTGACAAAAAAAATAAGAGAACAATATAAAAAGATAGAAAAGAAGATTGTGTAAAAGAAAAGTATAATGTAATAATTATGTAATATTTTACAATAATGAAAATATAAAAATAAATAAAAAATTTAAATTTATATATAAATAAAATTTCAATAATACATAAAATAAAATACATTATATATAATAAAAAAAGAAATTAAAAATAATGAAAAAATTAAAGATAAAATAAACATGAAAATAAAAAAATATAATAGATAAAATAATGTATAAAATAATAATAAAAAAATATAACTAAAAAATTAAAATTTATAAATACGCAAAAATAAAAAAATGAAAAATAAATACAATTAATAAAAAGGTCAAATAAAAAATATAAAACAAATTAAGAAAAAATAAATAAATTTAATAAAGATAAAAGATTTATAAAAAAATAAAACAAATAAATAAAATAACATAAAAGAATAATAATAAACAAACAAATAAAATAATATAAAAAAATAATATAACAAATAAATAAGTAAAATAATAAAACAAACAACAAAATAATATAAAAGAACAATAATAAATAAAATAATATAAAAGAATAATAATAAAAACAAACAAATAAGGAAAATAATAAAAAAATAATAATAAAATAAACAAGAAAAAAACATAAAAATTTAATTAATAGGAAGAAAAAGTAAAAAAATAATAAAAAAATTTTTTATACAAAATTTAACAATAAGAAATATTACAAAAAGAAAAATTTTTGTAATATTTGTTAAAAGATACATAAAAGAAAAAAAAGAGAAGTTGATAAAAAAAGAAACAAAAGAAAAAAGAAATTTTGTCTAATTTGTCTAAAAAGAAAATAAAAAAGAAAAGAAAAAAAGTATCTAAAAGATAAAAAAATAAAATGAAAGTAACAGAGAAAATTATAGAAAAAAAATTAAAATGGTAAAAGAAAGAAAATAAAAAAATGAAAGGGTAAAAAAAAGAAAAATGTAAAATTTTGAAGAATAATTAACTACGGACTAAAGAAAAAAGCAAGAACAGGTAAAAAAGGTGAGAATCATCGAAAAATCAAAAAGACAACAAAGAAATCATAGAAAAGAAGAGAAGTAAAATAAAAAAATAGATAAAGTTAAAGGTATATAGAATGAAAAAGTAAAAATAAAAATATACAACTCCGAGTATAAAAATTTATAAAAAATTTTTTATAAAAAGACAAAAAATATACCTAATGAAATAAAAAAACAAAAAAATAGAGACAAGTTTAGGTGTAACATAAAGAAAAATAAATGTAACAAAAATGTAATATTTTATAAAATGATAAGATGAATAAATTAAGTTATAGAATAAAAATAATAGTAAAAAATTTAAGAAAAAATAAAATTAGATAAAGTAATATAATAAATAGAAAAATATAAAAAATAAAATAAAAAAGAAATAAAAATAATAATAAAAAATAATAGATAAAACAAAAGAAAATATATAAACATAATAAAATATATAAATATTAAATAAAAAAATAATAAATTAAATATTAGTTCAAAATTAAAAATAGTAAATAATAAATTAAAAAAATAAATTATTAAAAATATTTAAATTATGAAAAAAGTAAATAGATAAAAATTAAATAAAAAAAATTATTATATATATATATTATAAATTTAAAATGTTAATAATAAAACAGCTGTTATTATTAAAATATTATTATAGGAGGTAAAATATGAATGAAGAAATTTTAGTGAATTTGCAACAGTTAACTAATGAAAAAAATTTAAAAATCGCAAGTTCAATTTCAAATGAAAATTTAGAAAAAGACCAAGAAAAATTCATAGAAACTAAATTAGGACAAGCCATAAATAAAGGTATAAATATTGGATTAAAAGCTATATTACCAAATGTTATTGAGGATGAAATTATTGCTGTAAAAGATAGTCTCTTAACAGAAGGATTTTCAGCAGCAGTGGATACTGCCATAAAGGAGGCAACAAATTTAGGAAAAAGTTTAACAGGAATTGTAACAGGGAATTTTGAGAATATATCTCAAATAAAAGACGCAATAAAAAAAGGTGGATTAATAGATACAATTTCAAGTTTATTAAGTACAGGTATTGAATGGGCAGAACATAAAGGATATATTACTAGAGATGTATCTGTGATGATAGAGAAGGGTAAAGAAACAATAATGAATACAATAACAAGTAATATAGAAGAAACTTTAGGCAATCAAATAGAAGCAGTTGAAAAAATGGATGGATACATAGATAAATGGTACAAATATTATGAAGAACAAAACTTTAATAATATGGAATATCAATATGATAAAATAAAGGAATATATCAAAGAAGTTATTCCTTTAGAAGAAACATTGAAAAAAGCCAGAACAGTAGAGAATTTGCATGAATTAATAAAAAATAATGGAAAGAATTTTGACATCACAAATGAAGAAAAAGAATTAGCGGAAATGTTAGTGAGATAATATAAAAAATATATCCACCAATCAAATTAGAAAATGTTGATGTAAGGATTTAAGCAAATAGTTTGTTTCATAATAAAAAGAGAAAAGTAGCCCCTTGTTACTACTTTTCTCTATGTGAAAAACAAAACAAAATGGTATAACTCCCGCTGTAGGAGTATCTTTTGTTCTACAAAAGATGAATATATTATAAAACAATATGCTATAAATGTCAAGAAAAATATTAAATTTATTTTAAAAAAATATAGTGTTACAATTCAACTAAATAAAATAATAAAAAATCTCTTGAAAAAATTCATTTATTCATATATAATAACAATGTAAAAATTTGAGGAAAAGGGGAAATAAAATGGATAAGGCAGAAGAAAATATTATACAAAGAGATATCGAAAATGAAATGAGAACAGCATATATTGATTATGCAATGAGTGTTATTGTAGCACGTGCATTACCAGATGTTAGAGATGGATTAAAGCCAGTACATAGAAGAATTTTATATACAATGCATGAAGATGGTTTTACACCAGATAAGCCATATAGAAAATGTGCAACAACAGTAGGAGACGTTTTAGGAAGATACCATCCACATGGAGATTCTTCAGTATATGATGCATTAGTTAGAATGGCACAAGATTTTTCTTTAAGATATATGTTTGTTGATGGACATGGAAACTTTGGATCAATAGATGGGGATCCACCTGCTGCATATCGTTATACAGAAGCAAGAATGTCTAAATTAGCATTATATATGTTAACAGATATAGAAAAAAACACAGTAGAATTTATGCCAAACTTTGATGATAGATTACAAGAACCAACTGTATTACCAGCACAAATACCTGCACTACTTGCAAATGGTTCATCTGGTATAGCAGTAGGAATGGCAACAAATATACCACCACATAATTTAGGTGAATTGGTTGATGGAATAATAAAAATAATAGACGAAGATAATGTAACAAACGAAGACTTAATGTCTGTAATAAAAGGACCAGATTTTCCTACGGGTGCTACTATTTTGGGAAGAGAAGGTATAAGAGAAGCATATACAACAGGGCGTGGAAAACTAACATTAAGGGCAGAAGCAGAAATTGAAGAAATGTCAGGTGGAAAACAAAGAATAATAGTATCATCATTGCCATATCAAGTAAATAAAGCTAAATTAATAGAAAATATTGCAGATTTAGTAAAGGATAAAAGGATAGAAGGAATATCTGCAATTAGAGATGAATCAGATAGAGAGGAAAAAGTAAGAATAGTTATAGAATTAAAAAGAGATGCAAATGCGAGAGTTGTGCTTAATTTATTATATAAAAACACCCAAATGCAAGATACTTTTGGTGTTATAATGCTTGCATTAGTAAATGGAGAACCAAAGATATTAACTTTAAGAGAATGTTTAGACCATTATATAGAGCATAGAAGAAAGGTAGTATTAAGAAGAACAAAATTTGATCTAGACAAAGCAGAAGCAAGAGCTCACATATTAGAGGGATTAAAAATAGCACTAGATAATATAGATGAAGTAATTAATATCATTCGTTCATCATATGATGATGCAAAAGAAAGATTAATGGAAAGATTTGGACTTTCTGAAATACAAGCACAAGCAATTTTAGATATGAGATTAAAAACATTATCAGGATTGCAAAGAGAAAAAATTGAAGAAGAATATAATGAATTAATGAAATTAATTGCACATTTAAAAGAAATACTAGCAAGTGAAACTTTAGTATATCAAATAATTAAAGAAGAATTATTAGAAGTAAAAGAAAAATTTGGTGATGAAAGAAAAACAAAAATAGTAGCAGCAGAGGGCGAATTTGAAGTAGAGGATTTAATAAAAGAAGAGCAAAGTGTTATAGCCCTAACGCATTTTGGCTATATAAAAAGGATGCCAATAGATACATATAAGAGCCAAAAACGTGGAGGAAAAGGAATAACAGGAATGGTTACTAAAGAAGATGATTTTGTAAAACAAATCTTTACAGCTTCAACACATGATACAATATTATTCTTTAGTAATAAAGGAAAATTATACAGATTAAGAGGATATGAAGTTCCAGAATCTGGTAGAACAGCAAAAGGAACAGCCATCGTAAACCTAATTACATTAGAGGCAGGAGAAAAAATATCAACAATAATACCAATACAAAATTTTGCAGAAGGCAAATATTTATTGTTTGCAACAAAGAATGGTTTAATTAAGAAAACAAGTTTATCAGAATATAATACAGCAAGAAAAACAGGACTTCAATCAATTAATTTAAAAGAAGATGACGAATTAATTGATGTAAGATTAACCGACGGAGAAGACAATGTTGTTTTAGTAACCAAAAAAGGAATGTGTATTACATTTGATGAAAAAGACGTAAGACCAGTAGGAAGAGTATCCCAAGGAGTTATAGGAATTAGATTAGATGCAGACGATTGTGTAATAGGCATGGAATCAATCCTAGCAGGAACTAAATCTACTCTACTTGCAATAACAGAAAATGGCTTTGGCAAGAGAACAGAATTAGATGAATATAGAGTACAAACAAGAGGAGGAAAAGGAGTTATAACATATAAAATAACACCAAAAACAGGAGAAATAGTAGGAGTAAAAATAGTAAACGAAGAAGATGATGTAATGTTAATAACAGATACAGGAACAATAATAAGAATAAATGTTGCAGAAATAAGCATTTTAGGTCGTTCAACTCAAGGTGTAACATTAATGAGAACAAATGAAGGTAAAGTAGTAAGCATAGAGAAAATAGAACCAGAAAAAGATGAAGAATAGAATTACTTGAATTATCATACCAATCTTAATAGGAGGATATATTGAATATTCTCCTATTTTTTGTTAAAATATAAAAAGAAAAATAAGAAATATTATAAAAAAATTTTTAGGATAAAAACATGACACTTAGCTAAAGTTAATGGACAGGTTTTCATCGAATTTAGATTTTATTCTAAAAGCATACTTAAGAAATTTGGGGAAAGGAATGCATGTTTATTATGGGATTAAGATTTATATATGGAAGAGCAGGAACAGGCAAAAGCACATTTTGTATGAATGAAATAAAAAAGAATATAAATTCAAATAAAAAAATATATATAATAACTCCAGAACAATACTCATATTCAGCAGAAAAAAATCTATTAAAAACTCTTGAAAGCAATGCTTCCGTAAATGCAGAGGTAATAAGTTTTAATCGTATAGCTAATCGTATTTTTACAGAAGTAGGAGGAGCGAATAGCAACATAATCACAAAATCAGGGAAAGCAATGCTTATACATTCTATATTGGAACAAGAGAAGAATAATTTAAATTTCTTAGCTAATTCACAAGACAACATAGAATTAATATTAAAAGAGATTACAGAGATGAAAAAACATAGTATAACAACTAAAAAAATAGATGAGAAAATTGAAAAAATTGAGGATATAAAATTAAAAGAAAAACTAAATGATATAAATAAAATATATAAATTATATGAAGAAAATATACAAAATAAATATATAGATGAAGAAGATGTATTAACAAAATTATATGAAAAAATTCCAGAAAGTAAAATGTTTAATAATTCAATTGTATACATAGATGAATTTGCTGGTTTTACTACTCAAGAATATAAAATATTAACAGAAATATTAAAAAAAGCAGAACAAATAAATGTGACAGTATGCACAGATAATTTAGAAAATAATACGACACAAGAAACAGATATATTTTATTTTAATAAAAATTTTATAAAGATATTAACAGATTGTGCACAAAATGTGGACAAAAAAATAGAAAAACCTATTTTTTTAGAAAAAAAATATAGATATAAAAATGCAGAATTAAATCACTTAGAAGAAAATATTTATAATAATAAATTTAAAAAATATAATGAAAAAAATAAAAATATAAAATTATTCTTAGCAAGTACACCATATACAGAAATAGAATATATTGCTGGAGAAATAACAAAATTAGTAAGAGAAGAAAATATACAATATAAAGATATAGCGATTATTACAAAAAATTTAGATGAAATAAATAATATAATAAAAGCTGTTTTTGGGAAATATGATATACCTATTTTTATAGATGAAAAATCAGAAATTACAGAAAATATTTTAATAAAATATGTATTATCAATTTTAGAAATATTTGCAAATAATTGGAAAAGTGAATCAGTTTTTAATTATATAAAATCCGGATTTATAAATATTGAAGAAAATGAAATATATGAACTAGAAAAATATTGTAAAAAATATGGAATAGACAGGAATAAATGGTATAAAAAAGATTGGAACGAATTTAATAATTTAAGAAAAAAAATAGTAGAACCATTGATGGAATTTAAAAATAGTTTTAATAAAGAAAAAACAGCTAAAGAAATATCAGAAAAAATATATAAATATTTATTAAAAAATAATATTCCAGAAAAATTAAATAAAAAAATAAAAAAATTAGAAAAAATAGGAGAAATAGAAAAAGCAGAGGAATATAAATCAAGTATTAATATTTTAGTAGATTTATTAGATGAAATAGTAATATTTTTTAAAGATGAAAAAATGTCATTTGATAAATACAAAGAAATTCTAAAAGTAGGACTAGCAAATAAAGAATTAGGTAAAATTCCACAAGTAATTGACCAAGTCATAGTAGGAGATATAAATAGAACTAGAAGTCATAAAGTAAAAGTAGTATTTATAATGGAAGTAAATGATGGAGTATTTCCAAGTGTAAATAAAAATGAGGGCTTTATAAATGATAAAGATAGAGAAACATTGAAAAAATTAGATTTAGAACTCGCTAAAGGAACATTAGAAAATCTATATGAAGACCAATTTAATATTTATAAAGCATTAACAACAGCAGAAGAAAAATTATATGTATCATATTTATCTGCAAATAAAGATGGAGCAACACTTAGACCTTCAATATTAATATCAAAAATAAAAAAAATATTTCCACAAATTCAGGAAGATAGCAATATAATAGAAGAGAAGTTTGAAATAGGAAATGTAAATGCAACATTTGAAGAATTATTAAAAAATATTAGAAAATTAAAAAATAATCAGAAAATAGATGATATATGGATAGATATATTTAATTGGTACAATAAAAATGAACATTGGAAAAATAAATTAAAAAATAGTTTAAAAGGGTTAGAATATACAAATATAGCGGAAAAAATAAATGAAGAAAATATAAAAAAATTATATGGAAAAACATTAAAGACTAGTATATCTAAATTGGAACAATATAAAAAATGCCCATTTTCATTTCATTTAAAATATGGATTAAAAATTAAAGAAGAAGAAGAATATAAAATAAAAGCATTGGATACGGGTTCTTTTATGCATGAAGTTTTAGATACATTTTTTGATAGGGTAGAAAATATAAAAGAAATAGAAGATAAAGAAATAGAAAAAATAATAAATGAAATAATAAATGAAAAATTAAAACTAGAAAAAAATTATATTTTTTCAAGTTCAGCTAAATTTATAGTATTAACAAATAGACTAAAAAAGACAATACAAGAATCTATCAAATACATTATTTATCAAATTAAAATGAGCGATTTTAGACCATCAGGACATGAAGTTGAATTTAATAAAACAATAGATAATATAGAAATTATAGGAAAAGTAGATAGAATAGATATTGCAGAAAATGAAGAGGGAAATTATATAAGAATAATTGATTATAAATCATCAGAAAAAAATATAGATTTAAATCAAGTAATAGCAGGAACACAAATACAACTTTTAACATATGTAGATGCAATATCAGAAGAAGAAAATAGAGAGCCGGCAGGAATATTATATTATAATTTAATAGAACCAATTATATCTGAAAATAAAAACTTAAGTGATGAAGAAATTGAAGAAAAAATAAGAAAAAGTTTCAAAATGAAAGGCTTAATTTTAGCAGATATTAAAGTTATTAAAATGATGGATAAAAATATAGAAAAAGGAAGTTCAAACATTATACCAGTATATCTAAATAAAGATGGTGGTATAAGTGAAAGCCGTTCTAATACTATTTCTAAGGAAGAATTCCAGAAATTGCAAAAAACAACAAGAAAAATAATAAAACAGATTGCAAATGAAATATTAAGTGGTAAAATAGATATAAGACCAATGTATAATAGAAAAAATAAAACAGCAACTTGTAAATATTGTGAATATAAAACAATATGTGGTTTTAATCCAAGTGTAAATGAATATGAATATTTACAAAATAAATCAAAAGAAATTATATTAGAAGAAATAAAAAATAATTAAAAGGAGATAGAGATGGAAAAAATAGGATTTTATGCAGGGTCATTTGATCCATTTACAAACGGTCATTTACAAATTGTAATAAAAGCGGCACAGTGTTTTGACAAAATAATTATAGGATTAGCATATAATAGTGAGAAGGAAGTACGATTAGATAAAGAAAAAATGAAAAAGGCAATAGAGGGAACAATAAATGAATTAAATTTAAATAATGTAGAAGTAACTCTATATTCTGGACTAACAGCAGAAGAGGCAAAAAAATGGGGAGCAAATATTTTAATAAGAGGATTAAGAAATGGCACAGATTATCAATATGAAGAAAATATTGCAGAAAATAATGAAAAAATATTTGGACTAGATACATGTTATTTTAGAGCAGGAGACTTGGGTTATCTTTCATCTAGTTTAGTAATGGAATTATGGAATAATAATGTAAATATAGATAAATATGTTCCAAAGCAAATTGCAAAGTTAATAAATGAAAAGAAATAAATAAAATATATAAAAAAATAAAATAAATTATTACAGAAAAATAATATAAAATATAATATATTATAAAAAAATAATAATTAATAAAAGGATAAAATATGATAATAGGTATTACAGGGAATTCTGGTTCAGGTAAAAGTGAAATTGCAAAAATATTAGCAAAAAAAATAAAAGCAGAAATAATAGATGCAGATAAAGTTGTAAAAGAAATGACAAATACTGAAACAGAATATTTAAAAAAAATAATAGAATTATTTGGCAATGAAATATTAATTGAAAATAATATTAATAGAAAAAAATTAGCTGACATAATATATAACAATGAAGAAAAAAGAAAACAATTAAATAACTTAACATATTATTATGTAGTTAATGAAATAAAAAATCAAATAAATAAAATTAAATTAAAATACATAATAATAGATGCACCATTATTATTTGAAAGTGGATTAGATAAAATTTGTGAAATTACAATATCAGTTATAGCAAAACAGGATATAAAAATAGACAGAATTTGTAAAAGAGATAAATTAGAAAAACAAATTGCAATAAAAAGATTAAACATACAAAAAAAAGATGAATATTATAAATCAAAATCAGACTATATCATTGAAAATAATGGAAAAATAGAAGAAGTAAATTTGGAGGAAATATGTACCAAAATTGGGAAGAATTAGAACAAGCATGTAATAATTGTAAAAAATGTAAGTTATGTAATGGAAGAAAAAATGTAGTAATAGGGACAGGAAATAAAAATGCAAAAATAATGTTTATAGGAGAAGGACCAGGAGCAGATGAAGATACACAAGGTATTCCATTTGTAGGGAAAGCAGGACAATTAATGAACAAAGCTTTTGAAGGATTAGGTATAAAAAGAGAGGAAGTATATATAGCAAACATAGTAAAATGCAGACCACCACAAAATAGAAACCCAGAAAAAGAAGAAGCAGATGCATGCAAAGAATATATAGAAACGCAAATAAACCTAGTAAATCCAGAAATTATAATATTGCTAGGAAGTGTAGCTCTAAAAAATATATTAGGCGAACAATATGGAATAACATCAAGTAGAGGTAAATGGTTTGAAAAAGATGGAAGAAAAATACTACCAACATTTCACCCAGCAGCACTTTTAAGAGACGAAACCAAAAAAATAAATTTTTGGCAAGATTTAAAAATGATAACAAATAAAATATAGATAAAACACAACCGTCCGTAAAACTTACGGACGGTTACTTTTAAGATTATACACTTGATTTACGTCGGTATCATATATTAGAAAATTACATAAAAAACTTATTTTTCTCCAAGAGTTAATTTTACAGTCATTTCGTCATTTCTTCTATACAGAGTAATCTCTATTTCATCGCCAATATTTTTAGTTTCTTTTATTGCATTTAATTCATCCATAGTAGAAACATTTTGACCATTAACTTTAACTATAACGTCTCCTGCTTTTATACCAGCTTTTTCGGCACTACTATCTTTTACAACATTATCAACATAAATTCCTTTAGTTAGACCATTTCTAATTGCAGTTGCTTCATCTAAATCAAGTCCTTCAATACCAATAAATGGTCTTGCAATTTTTCCATTTTCAATTAATTCTTTATAAATATCTGTAGTATTATTGATAGGAATTGCAAAACTAACACCCTCAATACCACTTCCAGCAAGTTTTAAAGTAGTTATACCAATAACTTTTCCTTCACTATTTACAAGGGCACCACCGCTGTTACCAGAGTTAATAGCACAATCCGCTTGAATAACATGATAAGTTGTACCTTCAACGGTCATTTCTCTATTTAATGCACTTACAATACCAGCAGTAACAGAATATTCTAATCCATAAGGATCACCAATAGCTAAAACAAATTCACCAACTTGAACAGAACTTGAATCTCCTAATTCTGCAGCAGTAAGACCAGTTTTATCTATTTTTAAAACAGCCAAATCAGTTTCGCTATCAGTACCAACCACTTGAGCAGTATATTCAGTATCATCTCCATAGATAGAAACCTTTATAGAAGTTGCATCTGAAACTTGATAAAATGAAGATGTATCAGCAGAACTAATAACATGATTATTTGTAAGAATATATCCGTCCTCACTAATAATAATTCCAGAGCCAGAACCAGAAGCTGTTTGAGTTCTTCCAAAATATGAAATTTGATATTCTACGGAAATACTAACCATAGAAGGAAGTACCTTGTTGGCTGCGTAAATTGCAGTATCTGAATATTTTGATAGAGATACTTGTGTTAAATTTGGATTAGCAGTTTGAGAGCTATTATTTGAAGATGTAGAGCTAGAATCTACTGCTGCTACCTCTTTTTCTGTCTTATTTGCAACAACATTAGTATAAATCAAGACCGCACAAACAGCTCCAATTATAGCTGAAACAAATGAAACTAAAATAGTAGATAAAACATTGTTACCATGAGACTTAGGTTCTTTTGAATACTCAAACTTTTGAAAAAAATCATTATTGTTTTCCATAATAAATTCATTCCTTTCTTGTGTAATATATTTATAAATTTATAAGATTCATAATAAAATCTTACATATTTATCAGTTTAACGTTTTATGATAATTAGATTTTAACATAATAAATATATAAAAAATCAAATAACCAATTATCATTTGCAAAATATATTATATATTACATTTAAAATAATACAAGGGAAAACTTAAAAAAAAATTAAAAAGGAGGCAAAATTTTGCCTCCGACTGGCAGAAAATTAACATAAATTTATAAAATGTTTAACTTTTCTGGCATATTTTATATTACTTTGTTTTGTTTTCATATTGACTGATTATAACAAAAATGTTATAATATTATATATTAGGAGGAACAAAGAAGTAGTGTATGAAATAATAATATATAAAGATAAGAATGGTTATAGTGAGATTAAACAATATATCAATGAATTGAAAAGTAAAAATAATAAAGATTGTAGAATAAAGTTTGAAAAAATAATGTCATATATTAGAATATTGCAAAGTGATGGATTAACTATTGGAGAACCTTATATAAAACACCTTGATGGCGAGATATGGGAATTACGACCATTAAGAGATAGAATATTATTTGCAAGCATGTGTAATAATAAATTAATATTGTTAAGTGTATTTATGAAACAAACACAAAAGACACCAAAAAGAGAAATAGAAAAAGCGAAAAGGTTATTAGAAGATTATAAAAAAAGGAGTGGTGAAAAATGAGTGAAAAATTTGAAACTTGGGAAGAATTTGAAAAAGAATTGAATTTGACACCAGAAGAAGAGGCAAGAATAAATTTTGAAACCCAATTATTAAAAGCAATAATCGAAGCAAGGAAAAAAGCGAATATGACACAAGAACAATTAAGCCAAAAAACAGGGATAAAGCAGTCAGCAATAGCAAGATTTGAAAGTGGAAAGCAATCACCAAACACGGATACATTATTTAGAATATTGGAAGCGGTTGGTTGTACTCTAAAAATAGTACCATTGAAAAAATAAAGTCATAAAGGACTTTATTTTTTTAGGAATGCTAACTTGAATAAAAAATATTTAAAAAACTGTATTGAAAAAAATGGAATATACATATATAATATAATAAGAATTTTTGAAAGGAATGTGAGTAAAAATGAAAAAAGAATCAGGTCTCACAATTGTTGCCTTGGTTATAATAATAGTAGCCGTAGGAATAATTATATTTGCGGGACTGCAATATGCAAAACAATATATAAACAAACAAGAAGTAGAAGATACAAAAGCAACAATGCTAGCAATACAAACAGTAATTACAAACATACAGAATAAACACATAGTAGATGAAGAAAATAATCCTTTAGAGGGAACAAATTTAAATTTAGAAGAAAACACAACAGGATATAATATTTCAGAAAAATTAAAAGAAAGTTTACAAACGCAAGAAAATGCTAATCTATACATACTAAATAAAGAAGAACTACAAAAACATGGCGTAAATGATGTAGAAATAAACGAAACAAAATTTTTTGTAGTAGATTATAATTCAGGTGAAGTATTCTATTCATTAGGAGTAGATGGAAAATACAAACTATCAGAAATAGAATAAAGAAAGAAGAAAAAATGAAAGAAAAAGAAATAGAAAGATTAACCAAATTAAAAGAGTATGAAACAAAACTATATAAAGATGGTTTAAAATATGTAGCAGGAATTGATGAAGCAGGACGTGGACCTCTTGCTGGTCCAGTAGTTGTAGGAATAGCTATAATGAAACCAGAGTCATTTATAGAAGGAGTTAATGATTCAAAAAAAGTATCAGAAAAAAAGAGAGAATTATTGTATGAACAAATAACTAATGAAGCAATAGACTGGGCAGTAGGAATAGTAGACCAAAATGAGATAGACGAAATAAATATTCTAAACGCAACCAAAAAAGCCTTAACAATGGCAATAACAAATTTGAAAATAAAGCCAGAAAGAATATTAGTAGATGCATTAGAACACATAGATACATGCAAAATACCATATACATCCATAATAAAAGGAGATGCAAAAATTTATAGCATTTCAGCGGCATCAATTATAGCAAAAGTTACAAGAGATAGAATTATGAGAGAGTATGATGAAATATACCCACAGTATGGATTTATTGCACATAAAGGATATGGCACAGCAAAACATATGCAAGCAATAAGAGAATATGGACCATGTCCAATACATAGAAAAAGCTTCATAAAAAACATATAGAGGTGAGGAATATTGAATATACAACAAATAATAGCTAAAAAAAGAGATAAACAGCAATTAGAAAAAGAAGAAATAAAATATTTTGTAGAAGAATATGTAGAAGGAAATATAACAGACTATCAAGCAGCGGCATTAGTAATGGCAATATATTTAAATGGTATGACAGATGAAGAAACGACAGAATTAACACTTCAAATGGCACATTCTGGGAAGATATTAGACTTATCAAGTATAGGAAAAACTGTAGTTGATAAGCATAGCACAGGAGGAGTAGGAGATAAAATAACAATAGTATTGATGCCAATTATTGCGTCACTTGGAATTCCAGTTGCTAAAATGTCCGGTAGGGGGTTAGGATTCACAGGAGGAACAGCTGATAAGTTAGAATCAATACCAGGATATAACACTGTAATAGAAATGGATAAATTCATACAAAATGTAAAAAAAATTGGAATAAGTTTGATTACTCAAACAGCCAATCTAGCTCCAGCAGATAAAAAATTATATGCATTAAGAGATAGCATTGCATGTGTAGAAAGTAAGCCATTAATTGCTTCAAGCATAATGAGCAAAAAAATAGCAGCAGGGGCAGAAAAAATAGTATTAGATGTTACTGTTGGTAGTGGTGCATTTATGAAAACAAAGGAAGAAGCAATAGAAATATCAAAAATAATGAAAAACATAGGAAACTTAGCAAATAGAGAAACAATATGTGTGCTTACAAATATGGATGAACCGGTTGGAAAAGCAGTTGGAAACACACTAGAAATAATAGAAACAATAGAATGTTTAAAAGGCAATATGCCAAAAGATATAAAATCAATAATTTTAGAAATAGGAAGTTATATAATAAAATTAGCAGGTAATGGAGAGAATATAGAAGAAAATAAGAAAAAAATATTAGAAAATATAGAAAATGGAAAAGCATACGAAAAATTTTTGGAATTAGTAGAAAATCAAAATGGAGACATAGAATATATAAAAAATCCAGAAAAATTCTCAAAAGCAAAATATATTTTACCTGTTATTTCTGAAAGAACAGGATATGTAGAAAAATTAGATGCTGAAAAAGTTGGAGTAACATCAGTAAATTTAGGAGCAGGAAGAATAAAAAAAGAGGACAGTATAGATTATACAGTAGGAATATGGATAGAAAAGAAAATATCAGATAAAGTTGAAAAAGGCGAGGTATTAGCATATATTCATGCAAATGATGAAGAAAAAGGAAAACAAGCAGTAGAAGATATAAAGCAAGCATACCAAATAACAGAAAATGCTGTAAAAGAACCAGAATATATATTAGGTATAGTATAAAAATATATGAATAGATAAAAAATTCGTATCTATTCGATGTAAAATAATTGACTAGTACAAGAAAGGAATAAATATAATATGAAAATAATGTTTATATGCACAGGAAATATATGCAGAAGTGCAATGGCACATGTGATGCTTAAGCAAAAGGCAAAAGAAAAAAATAAAGAAGTAGAAGTATATTCTTGTGGATTATTTGCAAGAAGTGGAGAACGATCTACTTATGAAGCAATTCAAGTATTAAAAACAATATATAATATAGATTTAACAGAACATAGAGCAACATATATTGAAGATTCTCCAATAGAACAAATGGATGTTATACTATGTGCAACAACATCACATAAAAATAATGTATTAAACATGTATCCAAATTTAGAAGGGAAAGTATTTACAATGAAAGAATATGCAGGCTATCCAAAAAATGATTTAGATATAAACGACCCTTGGGGCTGTAGTTATGAGATATATGAAAAATGTGCAAAAGAAATTAATGAATGTTTAAAAAAAATAATTGAAAAAATATAGAAAAAATGGTTTATAGGATACCTAGAAACAACCTAAATATATTTAAACAAGGATGAAAAATTAATGGATTTATTAGAAGGATTAAATAAGGAGCAAAAAGAAGCGGTACTACAAACAGATGGCCCATGCCTAGTAATTGCAGGAGCAGGAAGTGGCAAAACAAAAGTATTAACACATAAAATAGCATATCTAATAGAAGAAAAATGCATCAAACCATGGAATATACTTGCAATAACATTTACAAATAAAGCAGCAAACGAAATGAAAGAAAGAATAACAAAATTAATAGGAGAAAACGCAAACAATATGTGGGTAGGAACATTCCACTCAATCTGCGTAAAAATACTAAGAAGATATATTGATAGAATTGGATTTAACTCAGACTTTGTAATATTTGATTCATCAGACCAAAAAACATTAGTAAAACAATGCATAAAACAACTAAATTTAGATGATAAAATATTTACGGAAAGAAGCGTTTTAGCAGAAATAAGTAATAGCAAAAACGAAATGCTTACACCAATGCAATATAACTTAAGAACAAATGGTGAAATAAGAAAGCAAAAAATAGCCCAAGTATATGATATATATCAAAGAAAATTAAAAGAAAATAATGCTTTAGACTTTGATGATATAATAAATTTAACTATTCAAATACTTACAGAAAATCCAGATGTATTAGAATACTATTCAGAAAAATTCCAATATGTATTAGTAGATGAGTATCAAGACACAAACAAAGCACAATTCACATTAATAACATTACTTTCTGGAAGATATGGAAACATAACAGTTGTAGGGGACAATGATCAAGGAATATACTCATTTAGAGGAGCAGATATAACAAATATATTAAATTTTGAAAAAGACTTTCCAGGAACAAAAATTATAAAACTAGAGCAAAACTATAGATCTAGTAAAGCAATATTAGATGCAGCAAATGCGGTTATAAAACACAATGAAAAAAAATACGAGAAAAATTTATGGACAGCCAAAGAAGGTGGAGAACTTCCAACAGTTGCAAGATTAGACAATGAATATGAAGAAGGAAGTTTTATTGTAGAACAAATAAACAAATTAAGAAGAGAAGAATATTATAAATATTCAGACTTCACGGTGCTATATAGAATGAATGCACAGTCACGTAGTATAGAGGATATATTAAGAAGAGAAGACATACCATATAAAATGATAGGTGGGCTAAAATTCTATGATAGAAAAGAAATAAAAGATGCAATAGCATACTTAAGATTAATACATAATCCAGCAGATAATTTAAGTTTGCAAAGAATAATTAATGAACCTAAAAGAGGTATAGGACAAACTAGCATGGAAAAAATTGAAACCATAGCAGTTGCAAATGGAAAATCAATGTATGAAATAATAAAACACGCAGAAGAATATGGACTAAATAAAGTTTATTTAAATTCAAGAAAATTCATACAAACAATGGAAGAATTAATAAGTAAAAAAGACATAATACCAGTATCAGAACTTTTAAAAGAAACATTAAGCAAAACAGGCTATACAAAAGCATTAGAACTAGAAAATACAGCACAAGCTGAAAGCAGAATAGAAAACTTAGACGAATTTCTAACAGTTGCAATGGAATTTGAAGAAGAAAGTGCAGAAAATAATTTAGCAGAATTTTTAGAAAGTATAACATTATCAAGTGACATAGATGGAATGGAAGAATCAGAAGATTCAGTAACATTAATGACCTTACATAGTGCAAAAGGACTAGAATTTCCAGTAGTATTTTTAATAGGAATGGAAGAAGGGTTATTTCCAAGCTACAGGTCAATAGGAGAACAGAGAGAATTAGAAGAAGAAAGGCGTTTATGTTATGTAGGAATAACAAGAGCAAAAGAAAAACTATATCTAACATGTGCAAAACAAAGAACAATATTTGGTTCAACAAGCTGTAATAAAATATCAAGATTTATAGAAGAAATTCCAAAAGAATTATTAGATGGAGCAGAAGAAATAGTTAAACCAGTAAAAGTAAAAGATGAGCAAGAATGGACATATGGAAATAGATTTAATAACAAAGTAACATCATATGTAATTTCAGAAAGTAACATGGGAGAACCAAAAAAACAATTTGGATTTAGAACAGCAGAAAGTTTCTTAAACAACATAACAGCAGCTAAGACAGTAGATGTAGATTTATCACAATACAAAGAAGGACAATCTATATATCATAAAAAATTTGGAGAAGGAGTAATAACACGGAATAGCAGAAGAAGGAGACGACTTGAAACTAGATATATCATTTGAAAAAGCTGGTCATAAAAGACTAATGGCAAAATATGCAAATTTAGAAATTAGAGAATAAATATCAAAAAATATAACCGCTAGTATGTACAATTTACTAGCGGTTAAAGTTTGTCAAAAATTTTCAAACTTGTATAAAAATGAAGTTTCTGTTCATAATATATATGTAAAATAAAAATAGAGGAAGGATGAGGGAAAATGGCAAATTTAAGTCAAGTAGAATTACAGAACCTAAGACACTTAATAGGCTCACAAGACACAACATATCAAAAATTAAACACATACGCATCACAATGTGTTGACCCACAAATAAAGCAAATGTTTACAAAAGCTGCACAAGATTCATTAAACACTAAACAAAAATTATTAACATTTTTAAACTAAATTAGAATGGAGGATAGATTATGGAAGAAAAGTACATGGTTAATGACATATTAGAAAGTACAAAGGCTGGACTTACAACTTATCAAGGAGTAATATCAGAAGCAGAAAATATGCAATTAAGACAAACAATACAACAAATAAGAAATAATGATGAAACATTTCAATACGAATTATTTAAAGTGGCACAATTAAAAGGATATTACACACCAGCTGGTCAAGCACCACAAACAGAAGTAGATAAAGTAAAAAATGAAGTATCTAAATAGATACAAGCTTACGGACTTCTTAGATTGAAGAAAAATCTAAGGAGTCCTTATTAGTATAATGTAAAAAAGTTGCAATCAAAATGAAATAGAGAGAAAAAACGAGTAATAGTGAGCAAAGAAGAGAACAAACAACAAATACAGTACATATAATAAAGAAAAAGAGAATTTTAAAATTTGCCAATCAAACCAAAAAAAGGTAAAATTATATAGGTAAAAAAATGCGAGGTGTTTAAAATTTTAAAAAGTATTAAAAACATATTTGTACACATAAGAAGTTCATTAAAAATTGTACTAATGATAGTAATACCAGCAATAATAATAGTAGGAATAATATCAATATTTTATAAACCAACATATTCCGTAACATTAAATGGAGAATTTATAGGATATACAGACGACAAAAACAAAGTACAAAAAGAAGTAAACGAATATATGAAAGGGATACAAACGGAAAACATTGCATTTATTGATATAGAAACACTACCAGAATATTCATTATGTTTTGTAAAAAGACAAAACATAGACAATAGTGAAGAAATACTTTCAAAAATAAAACAACTTGGAACAACATATTATAACTATTATGCTATATTACTAAAAGATGAAACAAAATATTATGTTCCTACAAAAGAAGATGCAGAAGCAATAATTGATAAATTAAAAGAAAAAGATAGTAATAATATAAAAGATGTTGCATATACAGAAATTTATAATACAGAACAGCAAACATTTACAGCACAAGATGAAGTAGTTGAAGCTTTATATGAAAAGAAACCAGTCTATGTACCAACATATTCTAACTATTATTCATACACAATAGCTAGCGCAAAGGTAGATTTAGGAATTGATTTAATAAAACCAATAGCATCAGGATATACAATAACATCAAGATTTGGTCAAAGAAGTAGTGGAAACCATGGTGGATTAGATATAGCAGCACCAGCAGGAACACCAATACATGCAGCAGCAGCAGGAACAGTAGTAGTATCAGGTTGGTCAAATGTTGGATATGGAAATCATATTATAATATCACATGAAAATGGAGTGCAAACACTATATGGACATTGTAGTGCATTATATGTAAGTGCCGGTCAATATGTTGAACAAGGAGAAGTAATAGGAGCAGTTGGAACAACAGGAAACTCATCAGGAAACCATTTACACTTAGAAATAAGAGCAAACGGTTCAAGATTAAATCCACAATATTATTTATATTAAAAATTATACCTTCATAAAAATGAAGGTATTTTTTTTCATCAAAAATATAACAAAGTACAAATTTATATAGCTTTATCCAACCTTTAACCGTAAAAAATCTTAAAAATTTTCCTCTAAAAATATTGCTATTATGTAAAGAATATGATAAGATAATTAGTATTATTGAAAAGAAAAAATAAAGAAAGTATTACGGAAAATAAGAAAGGGATGGGTAAGCACATGAAAAAAGTAGAACCAAATTTTAATTTTATCAACATGGAACACAACGTAATGAAATTTTGGGAAGACGAAAAATGCTTCCAAGAATTATTAGAAAAAAACAAGAATGGAAAAAAATTTAGATTTTTAGATGGACCAATAACAGCAAACAATCCAATGGGAATCCACCATGCTTGGGGAAGAACATTAAAAGATATATACATACGTTATAAAGGAATGAATGGATATACATCACATTATAGAAACGGATTTGATGGTCAAGGCCTTTGGATAGAAGTTGAAGTTGAAAAAGAATTAGGCTTCAAAGATAAAAAAGACATAGAAAAATATGGACTAGACAAATTTACAAAAAAATGTCTAGATAGAGTTGACCATTTCTCAAAAACAATTACAGAACAATCAAAAAGATTAGGACAATGGATGGACTGGGACAATTCATACTATACAAATACAGAAGAAAACATAACATCAATTTGGCACTTCTTAAAAAAATGCCATGAAAAAGGAATGATAGAACAATCATTTAGACCAATGCCATGGTGCCCAAGATGTGGAACATCATTATCAGAACATGAAATGGCAGGTTCATATAAACAAATGGTACATAAAGCAGTATACTTCAAACTACCATTAGTAGGAACAGATAGCAAAATAGTAGTATGGACAACAACTCCATGGACACTATCATCAAACGTTGCATTAGCAGTAAACCCAGAAATAGATTATGTAAAAGTTAAAGTAAAATCAGATGATAAATATCTAATTATGGGAAGAAATGCATTAAGCATGATAGGAGACGACAAAATAGAAGTAGTAGATAGCTTCAAAGGTGAAAAACTAGTAGGACTAAAATATGAAACATGTTTCCCAGAATTTGAAAATCAAAAAAATATAGACCATAGAGTAGTCGCATGGGAAGACGTATCAGCAGAAGATGGTACAGGAGTTGTACACATAGCTCCAGGTTGTGGTGCAGAAGACTATGAATTAGGAAAAAGAGAAGGATTAGAAGTTGTAATTCCAATTGATGATGAAGGTGTTATAACAGAAGGATTTGGATTTATGACAGGTCATAACACAAAAGAAGTAGCAGAATTAGTATTCAAAGAACTAGAGAAAAGAAATAAATTATATAAAGTAGAAGAACATGAACATAGCTATCCAGTATGCTGGAGATGTAAGAGCGAAGTTGTATTTAAGGCAGTTCGTGAATGGCATATAAACAGCGATAAAATAAGAGATAAATTAATCGAAGCAGCAAGAACAGTAAAATGGACACCAGACTTTGCAGGAAAGAGAATGGAAGACTGGTTAAGAAATATGGGAAACTGGGCAATTTCAAGAAAAAGATTTTATGGTTTACCACTTCCAATATATCCATGTGAAGAATGTGGAGAAATTACAGTAGTAGGTTCAAGAGAAGAACTTAAAAAGATGGCAGTAGATCCTAAAAAAGTTGATGAATTACCAGACCTACATAGACCTTGGATAGACGAAATAGAAATAGTATGTCCACACTGCGGAAAACACGTAAAAAGAATAAAAGAAGTTGGAGACTGTTGGTTAGATGCAGGTATAGTACCATTCTCAACATTAAAATACTTTACAGACAAAGAATATTGGAAACAATATTTCCCAGCAGAATGGGTAACAGAAATGAAAGAACAAATCAGACTATGGTTCTATTCATTACTATTCATGTCTGTAGTATTAGAAGAAAAAGCTCCTTATGAATCAGTATTAACATATAGTGCAGTTATAAAAGAAGATGGTGGAAAATTCTCTAAATCAGGATACATGATTAAATTTGATGAAGCAGCAGAAGAAATAGGAGCAGACCCAATAAGATATCTATATGCAGGTGCACAAGTAAATAATGATGTAAGATTTGGCTTCAACTTAGGAGACGAATCAAGAAGAAAATTATTAAACTTCTGGAACATCTATGTATTCTTTAATACCTATGCAATATTAGATATGCCAAATTTAAAAGACTACAAACTAGATATGAGCAAACTAGAAAAATCAGATAAATGGTTACTAGCAAGACTAAATAAATTCTTAAAAGTAGCAAGAAACGAAATGGACAATTATCAAGTTCAAAATCTAGTAAAAGAATTTGAAATATTAGTAGATGATATATCAAACTTCTATGTAAGAGTAAACAGAAAAAGATTCTGGAAAATTGGAGAAGATAGCGATAAATTACAAGTATATTACTTGTTATACACAGCAATAAAGAAAATGACACAATGTATAGCACCAGTAATACCATTTATGACAGAAGAAATATGGCAAAATATGGTAAGAAGTTTCGAACCAGATGAAGTAAAATCAGTACACCTAAGTGAATATCCATCACCAGTAGCAGAATATGAAGACGAAAAGATATTAAACGAAGTAGAAGAAATAAGAAAAGTAATAGCATTAGGATTAATGCTTAGAAATGAAAAGCAATTAAAAGTAAGACAGCCATTAAACACAATGTATGTATCAACAGAAAAAGATGTAGAAAAATCATTAAAAGACTTTGAAAATGTTATAAAAGAAGAATTAAACATTAAGCAAATAGAACTAATAAAAGATGAAACAATACTAAATGATGAATATATAATGGTAAACTTCAAAGTAGCAGGAAGATTATTAAAAGAAAAAATTCAAAGCTTCAAAGAAAAAATAGAAAACTTAAGTAGTGAAGAAATGCAAAAATTAGTAGAAAAATATAATGACGAAAAAGTTACGGAAATAGAAGTTGAGGGCTTTGGAACATTTGAAAAAGAAGTATTCTTAAAGAATATGAGACCAAAAGCACACATAGTTGTAATAAAAGATAGTGGATATACAATAGCTCTAGACACAATATTAACAGAAGACTTAATAGTAGAAGGAATGTATAGAGACTTAGTAAGAACATTACAAGTATTAAGAAAAGATGCAGGCTTAAAAGTAGAACAAAGAATAACTCTAAGCCTACAAACAGAAGGAAAATTAATGCAAAAAGTATTAGAAAAATACATAGATAAAATAACTGCAGATACATTAACAGAAACCTTTGAAAAATCAGCAATATCAAATCCAGATATAGAGAAAGAATTAGATATAAATGATGAAAAAGTAAAAGTTCAAATAAAAGGAATATAAGTAAAAATAAATAAAAATTCTTTAGAAAAATTCTAAAGAATTTTTATTATTTTTATTTAAAAAACTATTGACACTAAAAATTATATGTGATATATTATGGACAATAAAAATAGGAATAATTCCTATTTAGAAAGGTAATATTCATGGAAAAAAATTCTAAGCAAAGGCAAGAAATTCTAGATTTTCTAATAGAGTCTTACTCTCATCCAACAGCAGAGGAAGTATATAATGAAATAAAAAAGAGAGGCTCAACTGCAAGTAAGGGAACAGTATATAGAAATCTAAATTTTTTGAGTGAAAAAGGTATAATTGAAAAAATTTCTATGCAAAATGGACCAGATAGGTATGATTATTTAAAAACGCCACACAATCATGCCATATGTGTAAAATGTAATACTGTATATGACTTTGAATATGATTTTAGTCCAAAAAAACTAAAAAAAGCCATAACAGAAAAAACAGACATAGAAGAATTTTCCAATTATATAATAGTCCAGGGAATATGTAAAAAATGTTTAGAAAAGTAAATTTTTTGAGGAGGTAATCTTATGGAACTTAAAGGTTCAAAAACAGAAAAAAACTTAATGGAAGCTTTTGCAGGAGAATCACAAGCAAGAAACAAATACACATACTTTGCATCAAAAGCTAAAAAAGAAGGATATGAGCAAATAGCTGCAATATTCCAAGAAACAGCTGATAATGAAAAAGAACATGCAAAATTATGGTTCAAATTATTACATGGTGGAGAAGTACCATCAACAGAAGAAAACTTAAAAGCAGCAGCAGAAGGAGAAAACTTTGAATGGACAGATATGTATGAAAGAATGGCAAAAGAAGCAAAAGAAGAAGGATTTGATAGAATAGCTTTCTTATTTGATGCAGTTGCTAAAATAGAAAAAGAACATGAAGAAAGATACAAGAAATTATTAGAAAATGTAGAAAATGGTTTAGTATTTTCAAAAGATGGAGATAGAATTTGGAAATGCAGAAACTGTGGACATATTGTAATAGGAAAATCAGCACCAGAAGTTTGCCCAGTATGTAGCCATCCAAAAGCTTATTTTGAAATAAAAGCAGAAAATTATTAATATAATGAATTTACAATAAAAGTCATATCAAGCAGATTAAATTATAGATTGTAGGTTTGTAATTTATGAAAATCCTGTTATTTAAACAAAAGTTCCAGTGAGACGTCACTGGAATTTTTGTTTATAAATTACTTTTTAAACCTTATATCATCTCCAAAAAATCTATAAATATTATAATGACCTACAAAACGTGAAACAATTCTTTCATCATAAGTATTAAATAAACCTTGTAAATCCAAATTAGTTGAAATAATAGTTTTAGTAATCTTACCATTTTGATTCAAAAGTCTAGTATTAATAACCTCATAAAGTTCAGTAAACTTCATACTATTCATGGTTTCAGTCCCCAAGTCATCAATAACTAACAAATCAACAGTTAATAAATTTTGAGAAAAAGAATTATCGCCTGCATTATTAAACAACTCACTAATTAAAGTATCAAGCATAACAGGCGCTGTTTGATATAAAACAGTTTTTCCTTGTGCCAAAAGTTCAGCTACAATACAATTAGATAAAAAAGTTTTTCCAAGTCCAGTACCACCAGAAAAGAGCAAATTCTTTTCATCAGGATCATCAAAATTTCTAATAAACTTTTTAACCTCTTTACCAATATTCTTAATATTTTCTCTAGGAGAAATATCAGCATTATATTTTTGCTCATTTACTTCATCAGAATATAAATTAATATTAAACTTTTTAAAATTCTCTTTTTCTAAATTTCCAAGATTACATTTATTATATTGTATATTAAATAATTTTTGCTTTAAGCAACTACACATAATAGTCTGGTTATTAGACTTAACATAGCCAGTATCATTACACTTAGAGCATTCATAATGAGGAGTTAAATAATCAGAATTTTTCTTGTCCTTTTTTAAAATATCAGAACGTTCTTTTTTCAGCGTATTTATTTTATCTTGTAAATCATTTAAAACATCAGAAGAATTAGAAGATAAGATAGACTTAGCACTTTGAATAGCATAAGAATTAAGTTCATCTTCAATTTCCTGTAAACGTGGAAACTTAATATATAATTCCTTTTTACGTTCATCTAAATCACGAATAGCTTGTAATTGCTTCTTATCATAATCCTTTAATAGTTCATTTAAAACAGTATTACTCATAGAAACCTCCGTACCACAAAACAATACATTTACAAATATATAACACAGGGGTAATTTTAGTTGCATTATAAAAATATGATTTATGTTTTGTTTGCATATAAATTATTCAAATCATCATAAGTTCTTTGAGTATAATTATTATAATTAGTTTTCTTTTGTAGATCTTTAATATTTTTATTTTGATTTTTAAAATCAGCCAAAAAACCTTCAACTTGAGTAGCTGTTTTTAAATTCCTATCATGCCAATCAGTAAGAAGTTTATCTAAATAATCAAAATTAGGGTTAGCTTTAGAAGTAGTTTTCTTTAAAGCAATATTTATAATATCCAAATTATAATTATAATCTAAAATCCATTTTTCAATATAATTATCTTCAAATTCGGTAAAAGCAGTATATCTGCCAAGTTTTTTTGCAATGGACTTTTTAATCTTATTCATATTATCATATTTTTGATAATAATTTTCTAAATCGTTATAAGTTTTTATATTATTTTTAGACCAAGCATCAGCAACAGTTTGAACATAATTTTTATGCAAAGCAGATTTTCCAAAGCAATAATCAAACAAAGCAACCATAACTTGCTCGTCAAATTCATATTTCTTAAACCATAAATCAATATCACTATACCAAGAAGGGGACATAATACCTTGAAAATAAAGGTTATTAATGCTTTCAATAGCCTTAGCTCTATATTGATTCTTAGCATTAGTTTGAATGGCTTCTGGCGTTAAAGTTAAGTTTGGAGTGTAAGATTTATGAAGTTCAATTTCTTGAAGATTATTTAAAATGTATCCATTAGGTTTTTTAGTAATCACACCATTTTCTTCCCAAAAAGTAAGACCAGCCTGAATAACATTAAAAGGAATATTAAGCCTTTTAGATAAATCATTAATCTTTATATCCTTATCATACTTAGATAAAAATAGTAAACAAAGATATATCTTTACATAATCTCCATTTGCACAAGACAAATACTCTGTAAAAAATATATCTGGTATTTCAGTATGTGAAAATAAAATAGACTTATCCTTATATTCTAACTTCATAATAATTCTCCCCTTATTAGGATATTAATTATAACATTTAAAGAGAAATAAAACAATAAAATTTACAAAATTATCTTTATAATTTTGTAAAAGATTAATGCTAAAAAATATAAACCTTATTGACAAATATTTAATATTATAGTATATTGAAAAAGCCTACTTGTCAAAGTGGCAGGGAGGAGGTGTTCATATTCTATGAACGATTTGCTAGACGTGCTAAAGCTTATACTTATTTACTACATAATAAAAATACTAAGTGAATAGCATAAAAAAGACTAGGAAAAGTTTTTACGGACTTCCTAGTCTTTTTTTGCTCATATCTATTACTAGATTTGCTTGCTAGCTAAAAATATAATAACACATATTTTGTTATATGTCAATCAAAATGACTACTATTTAATAAATAATAAAAAATACATTTTTTACAATTTATGTGAACCAAATCTAAAAAAATACTGTCTAATGTGTAGGAAACAGTTAATTAAATATTTTTTTAGATGAAGAAATAAATTTAATAAGTTCATCTACATTAATATTTTCCTTATTGATATAATTATATAACTTATAAATTTTAGAAAGTTCGGTGGCTGGCAAATCACTAGAAAATCCTAAAATATCATTTGGAGTTATTTTATAAAATTTGCACAATTGCAAAATAATATCAATGGGGAGTTTGCTGTTTCCGCGATTCATAACGACCATAAGTAGAACGCGGGATATTTAAAAATTGCGAAACCTGTAATTGGGATAAATCGTGATCTTCTCTAAAATCACGAATAATTTCATTAATAGCTTTCATAGTATAATCACCAATAATTATTCTATCCAAAATATGAGAATAATATATAGAAAAGCTCAAAATATTAGC
>CANQWH010000003.1 GCA_947627495.1 uncultured Clostridia bacterium | reverse complement strand
TCTTGCAAGATCTTCTGGAGTATGGTCATATGTGGAACCAGCAAGTTTAACACCAACATGGGTTCATTTTGATAAACATAAATAAAAATGATACCTGCATAAGGTAAAATATGCAGATACCATTTTTAATACAATTTTGGAAATAGAATTAACTTAAAATCGTCTTTACTTTTTGGATTTATTTTAATATAATCTACCTTTTGTAAAACGCTTTTTAATAATTTGTTTTTTAAGTTAATATCATCAGTTTCGTAATATGAATCTATTACTTTTTCAATTTTAGGGATTAATATTTGTTTATTATTCTTTTTTTGAGATAAGTCGGTTTCTTCCTTTTTTAAAATGTCTAATTGCTTATGAAGGTGTTCTATTTTTGCTTTTAGTAAATTTAAACGTTCAATAAATGTTTCTTTAGTATATATGCCTTGCTCTAATAAATCATATATATTGTTAAGCTGTAATGTAGTTTTTTGCAATTCAATATCTAATTTATTTTGATTTTCAGAATTAACATTAATAAGAAAATCTATATCACTATTATCGTTGTTGGTAATTTTTAATTTATATTCTACAAGTAATAGCTGTAATGCTTGCAATAGTTTTTTTTCAACATAACTAAAATTGCTTCCAATATTTTTTTTACAATGCCTGCAACATAATCTTATATCATTTCTATGCGCGTACGTTATTCTACTCATAGTTCTGCCACAAATTCCACACTTAACAATAGAAGATAATGGATTCTTTAAGGAATAATCAATTTTAGTTCTATTGCTTAAATTATTTTTCCTTATATTTTGTACTTTAGTCCAGGTTTCTAGGTCAATAATCGGATCGTGTAAACCATTTACATATATTATTTCGGGTTCTTTGTTTTTTACTCTTACAATGTGCCCATTTACATTTTTCTTTTTTGTTGCTTTGTCAGTATATTTTATTTTTCCGAGGTAAACAGTATTAGTGAGAATATGACCAATACTTGATTTTCCCCATACTTCGGACCTTCTAGGTTTAATTCCCATGCTAGTTAACTTATTACATATAGTTTGTATCCCAACACCATTTATATATAAGTCGTAAATATATTTTACTATTTTTGCTTCATTTTCATTTATTTTTAAAGAATACCCTTTTTGCTTTGAGAGTTTATATTTATCGTATCCGAAAAGGAGCAGTTGAAGCTACATGTTTGCCTTCTGATACGCTTGCTATGATGCCAGCGTGTAAACGCCTATTGATTGTTTTATATTCCTTTCTAGACATAAACAGCCCAAACTCAAAGTATTCTTCGTCAAACTCATTATTAGGATCATATATTTTTTGAGGCGTAATTATTTTTGCACCCGAATATTGAAATGTATTAGATACTAGTCCGTTGATCTAGTGTATTACCTCTTGCAAGACGTTCAACTTCAACGACTAAAACTCCTGACCACATACCACTATCTACATCAGATAATAATTGTTGCATTACGGGTCTTGCAGAAATTGTTTCTCCAGACACCACTTCTCTATAAAATTTATCTATCCTTATATTAAGCCTATTTGCTAAATCCTTTAATATCTTTTCATGTCTAGCTAAAGTTTCGCCATCCCCATGAGCTTCAGCTTCCATATCTTTACGTGATTTTCTTAAATATGCACAGTAATGTTCCATACTATTATTTATATTAGGATCCATATAAAAATACCTCCATTTTTAATAATTTGTTTTATAAACTATTGAAAATGAAGACATTTATGTTATATAATATAAGTGTATCACTTTCAATAGTGTTCGGAAAAAGATTTGTGTGTTAGACTGCAATCAAGGCACAATCTTTTTCTTTTTTAGATTATTTTTATATTTTAATCATCTAAATGATCAATAGCATATTGAGCTTCTTCAGCTGTAAAGCCTTCTCCGTATTCTGATGTTAATTGTTTGTATATTGCTGATTTAGACATACTCATAGTAGTTTGATAACTTTTGGCTTTGGACAATGCGTTTGCATTCCAATCAGCCTGTATATTATCAATAGCATATTGAGCGGCTTCAGCAGTGAAACCCTCTCCGTATTCTGAAGTAAGTTGTTCGTAAATTTTTGCTTTTGACATATGCATTGTTTGAGAATAAGACTCTGCTTTTTTTAGGGCATTTTTTTCTTCAGTTGTAGGTTTTTTACCTAAAGAATATACAAGTGTAATGTTATCTCCTTCGTGTGCTACAGTGTTTGCTGATATGCTTTGACTAACAAGACTTCCTTTAGATACCGTATTAGAATAATCATCAGTAATTTTCCCATTAATCTTATTATTATCAAGCCAAATTTTAGCTTCATCTCTTGTCATTGTATTAAAATCAGCAATAGTTACTTCTACCGCAGCATTTTTCTCATAAGAGCCCGTAGGTAATGTAGTATTATTAGAAGAATTTCCAATACTTATTGCGCCAATAATGAATATGACAATTAACCAAAACCACCATCTTGTATAAACAGGTTTCTTTGTTTTTTCTTCCATATAGAACCTCCTTTCTTTTTTAGTTTTATATATTAAACATTAATAGCTAAAATTATTTTCTTCTTTTCTTTCTTCTAATTTCTTCAACAACCCCTATTATTCTAACAGGCAGTTGTTCAATTTGTTCTTTTGTAAATGTAATAGGTTCATATAAAAAATTGCCGTTTTCATCTAGCGTAGTATTAAGCGGTTGTAATCTTATTGTTTGTTTTTGTTCATCTTTAATAACTCGTTTAAAAGTACCATCATTACCATTAACCATCACAACACAGTCATCACCACTTTCGCAATCATCTTGTTTTAATAAAATTAAAGTATCTCCATCAAGATATTCTGGATTCATAGAATTACCTTTTACTTTAAGTCCAAAATATTGTTTACCACCTTTAAGCATATCAGTAGGAATTTCCTCTGTATCAATAATATCTTCTATACATTCCATAGGAACACCGAGCTGGAATGGTACCATAGACTAATACTATGGCAGAGCTTTCTGTTTTTTTATCCATACCTTCTATATTCTTATCAAAATTTTTTCCCATAGGTACATCATAACCCATTAACCAAATAGGAGAAACATTAAGCACATCTGCAATTATTTTTAAGCCATCAGTTTTAGCTTTATATCTGCCAGACATATAAGAACTGATTTTTGATTTATCTATCCTTGTAGCTTCTGCCAATTCAATAGGCTTCATATTTCGTATAGTTAAAGCATAAGAAAGTCGATTCGCAAAAGTATCAACTAAATCGTCCATTTATACACCTCCAACAACTATATTATAGAACAAAGGTTTAGAAATGTCAAACTATTTTAAAAAAATAATTAAAAAAAACTAAACTTTTTTTAAAAAAGTATTGACTTTTAAAAAAGGATATAGTATTATAATCATAGTTTAGAAAATATAAACTGAAATGAGGTGAACAAAATGTACGATTATTCAAAATTAAAAGACAAAATTTTAGATAATGGTTATACACAAGAACAAGTGGCAAACGCATTAAATATAAGTAAAGGGGCGTTTAGCCAAAAAATAAATGGAACAGTAGCTTTTAGTCAAGATGATGTTGTTGAAATTAGCAGGTTATTAAAAATTCCAAAAACAAAATTATATGAATATTTTTTTACAGAAAAAGTTTAGAAAATATAAACAGATAATCAAGAAACAAGAAAAAGGTGAGCAATATGGAAAAAATTACTAACAATGAAAGATGTAAAAGAATATTTCAATGCTAAAGATAGTAGAACAAAAAATGCAGTTTAACACACGAAAAAAAGAAAGGGGGACTAGTAATGTGAATATTTTTAGAATGAGGTGGTTACAAAATGATAATACAAGAGTTTAATTTAGGTAACACTCTTATACAAATTGATAATACATATTATCCCAAGTCAGAAGAGGAAAGAAATAATAGGTACAATGAATTTAATAAAATAGGATGCGAAATTATTCGCAAACATGAATAAAGAAAGGAAAAATATATGAGAAAGATAATATCAATAATTAGTTTTTTAATGTTATTAGGACAAGTAGGAAATATTGAATTAGAAATAACACAATTAAATGGACAAGCAATAATTAAGTTATTAGTGTTGCTAATTATATTTATAGTTAGCAGTATGAATATAAAAAAATAAAGGAAAGGGGTGTGAATAATATGTTAGAAAAGTTTCAACAATTATTAAGTAATTTAAAAAGAAAGCAAGAAATTGAACCAATAACGGCAGATAGTAAAACTCTAGAGGGATATTTTGATATGGAAGACTGGAATAAGTGGCTTAAATTTAATGCATTTACACAAGAACAATTAGATAGAATAAATGACTTTGAAAAGAATTTAAAAAAGGTATTTGAAATACTATATGTTCCCGATTGCATATAGTCAAATACCCTTTAAAAAATAACTATACTAATAATAGCACAAAGCATGTAAAAATGCAATATGTACATTGAAAATTGAATAAGTTTATCAGACAAATACAGTAAATTTTTTAAAATTTTGTAAAATTTATTGACTAATATTCTTCTCTATAATAGAATATATCAAAGAAGGACGTAAGAATATGAAAGAAGATAAGTCAAAAGAGTTGTTAAGTCAAATAGATATAGCAACAGATAAAGCTAGAAATAAATTTGCAAATATAATAAGTTGGTGTTGTTCTAATTTGTTTTCATTGCTATTTCCTGTTGGTGCAGTATTTTTTATAGAGATTTTTGAGAAAAAGGGGAAATTTGATTTTAAAGACAACTATTCAGAAATGTTAATGGTTGCAATATCAATGTGTACGAATTTAGTCATACAATTGAATAGTAAATCATATAAAATAAGTGAAAGCATAAAAACATTAATACGTATTATAACTGTTGGAATATTAGTAATGTCTTCTTTAGCATATGGAATATCTAAAACTATACCAGAAAATGAGATAAATATTATACCAGTCTATAAAATATCATTAGTGCTATTGATTGGTTCATTTGTAATAGGTATGATATGTGAAATAAGGAAAAAGGAGGATAATTAATTATGATGGGATTTATAATTGGAGTTTTTGTCCTAGGCATATGTAGTATAATTTATGTTACATTTCCTTTTTCTAGTTATGTAAAATTATTTGAAATTTTAAAGCATATGTACATTACGAAAAAAATAAAGAAAAAGTATAAGAATAAAATTAATAAAAGTACTGATAAACCTTGAATAATCAAGGTTTTTTCTATTATAAAAAATATTTAAAAAATTTTTTAAAAAAGTATTGACACGTACCGAGATATATGATAATATATAACCGTACCGAGGAGGTGAGAAAATATGATTAAGCTAATAAAAAAGGTGCTTGCCAACCGCCAAGTAAAGCAAGCACAACAACGTAGATTAGCAGAAAATCACAAACAATTAAGTCTAATCTACAAAGGATTAATCGAGAGGGGCTACTAAAAGCCCTTCCAACTTCCTTGATAAGTATTATATAAAAAATCACGGTACTTGTCAAGGAAGGAGGCCTATATATGGAGGTAAGAAAATTGAAAATAATATTTAACAAAAGTGGTGATGGATATTTGTCAGGAAAATTAAGCATACCTATGAACTGGTTAAAAGATATGAACTTAACTCCAGAGGATAGGGATGTTGAGGTTATATATAACCAAGAAACAAAATCATTTACAGTGCAAAAATTAAATAAAAGTATATAAATAAAGAAACTACTTAAAACTGCAAGGTCTGGTAAACATTCAGTTTTAAGTAGCCATAACGAGCTATATAGACATAGTCTATTAGTCGTGTATTAATTATACGATTTTTATAGCCTGCTGTCAATAGCTGTTATGGTTAGCGATAGGAGGTATTTTTTATATGTCAGAAAAAGAGTTGCTAGAATTAAAAGAACAATTAAAACAAGAAATAATTGCAGAAATGGAAAAGAAAAAAGAAGTACAGACAAATTGGTTAAGGATAAAAAAGGAATTTGCAGAAGATTTTAAGATGTTTAATAAAGATAATAGCGAAAAAATCAATATCATTTAGAAAATGCAATAGGAACTTTATTAAAACTATTATATAAAGCCAATAATGTATCAAAAATTGACAAAAAATATGAAGACATGAAATTAGTCGTTGAACAATTAATAAACGTTTTAAAGGCAAATATGGAGGTAATTAAATGAATATAAGAGAATATATTAAAACTTTGCAATATAAATATAGATTACAAAAGTATAAAGAGACATTAATAAGAATGAAATATAATTTAAGAATGTTAAAAAAATAAACAAGAAGGAGAAAATTGTCAATGAATTGTAAGAATTTAAGAATAAGAAGTAGAAAATACATAAAATTCTTTTACTGCAAAATCGAAGACAAAGAAATTTCTTTAGAACTATGCAAAGATTGTAATAATAGAGAATACGTAAAGAGAAAAGAAATAAAAGGGAAAAAACATAAGCAAACAGAAATATCAAAATTAGTAAAAGAAGCAGTTTGGTATAGAGATAAACATAGATGTATATTTTGTCATGAGATAGTTCCACTATTTTGTGCAAATGCACACTTAGTTCCTCGTAGCAGTGGGGGACTTGGAATAGAAGAAAACATATTTACTGCTTGCGAAAGATGTCATCAAGAACAAGATAATGGTTTAAATAGTAAATTATATACTGAATATGCAGAAAATTATTTAAAAGACATTTATGGATCAAATTGGAACAAAAGAAACCTAATATATGTTAAATATGGGGAGGTGTAAATAGCATGGAAGAAAACGAAAAACCAAATTATTTTTCAATTATTCCCGCAAATGTGAGATATGATGACACTTTATGTGCAAATGCTAAATTATTGTACGGAGAAATAACATCTTTATGCAATAATGAAGGTTTTTGCTGGGCTAGTAATGAATATTTTGCGAACTTATATAAGACAAGCAAGGAAACAATATCAAGATGGGTAAGCAAATTAAAAGCAAAAGGGTATATAAGAGTAAAACTTTTTTATAAAAAAGATTCTAAGGAAATTGATAAAAGAATAATTACAATTACTAATCAATACCCTATTGACGAAAACGTCAATACCCTACGGTCAAAAAAATCAAGATATAGGTATTGACGAAAATATCAATACCTATTGTCAAAAAAATCAATCGCCCCTTGACAAAAACATCAAAGAGAATAATAAAAATATAATAAATAATATTAATAATATATATAGTCGAGTAATTGATTATTTAAACAAAAAAACTTCTAAAAATTTTAAATCAACAACTAAAAAAACTCAAAAATTTATACAAGCAAGACTGAATGAAGGTTTTATATACGAAGATTTTGTAAAAGTAATAGATATAAAATCGAAGGAATGGCTAAACAATAAAGAAATGGAACAATATTTAAGACCAGAAACCTTATTTGGTAATAAGTTTGAAGGTTATCTAAATCAAAATTCACAAAAAAAAGAAACACAAACAGAAGAAAAAGATGACATTAGCGAATACATAGAAATGAGCAGGAGGTATGAGAATGTACAAAACTGACGAGCTAGTATTAGCATGTAAAGAAGCGGAAGAAAATGTAATAGCAGAAATTATAACAGATACAGATAATATAAAATATATTGATGAACTAGATAAGGAAGACTTTTATTATAAAGCAAATAAAGTGTTATTTGAACTAATACAAGAATTAAAAGCAAAAGAATTAACAATAGATTTAATAACAATAAGCGAACTAGGAGCAAATAAAAAATACGATAAAACAAAAATTGTAGAGACTATAGCATATATGTCAGACAGTTTACCTCTTGCACGAGATATAGAAAACACAATAAATATATTAAAGAATCTTAGTATGAAAAGAAAAATATTAGAAATAGTGCAAAGAATAAATAAGAACATTGTAGAAATAGACATAAGCAAAGATGAAAGTGAAGTAAAAAATGAAATTATACAAGAATTTTTAAATTTAAAAACTAGACAAAAAAATACAGAAAAAAATATGACAGATATAATGATTGAAACAGTGAAAGATATAGAAAAAAAATATAAAAAAAGAGATGATTATAGTTACAGAACAGGATATTTAGATTTAGACAAAATAACAGATGGTCTACATGAACAAGAATTAACAATAATAGCAGCAAGACCAGGTGTTGGAAAAACGGCTTTTGCATTACAAATGGCGGAACATATTGCTAAAAAAGGAAAATTTACATATTTTATTAGTTTAGAAATGTCAGAAAAACAACTAGGAAATAGGATAATAGCCAGAAAATCAAATATAGATAGTCATTTAATGAGAATGGGGTGGATAGAAGAAGAAAATTTTATAACAATAGGCAAAGTAGCAGCAGAAATCTCAAATATACAAATGTGTATTGATTCAAAATTAACAACAGTACAAGATATAGAAACAAAAGCGAACGAATTAAAACAAAATAAAAATCTGGGACTTATCGTAATAGATTATTTACAACTTTTGAAAAGTAAAAATAAGTTTAACAACAGAGAGCAAGAAGTTGCAGATATAAGTAGAAGGCTAAAATTATTAACTAAAAAACTAGACATTCCGATTATAGCATTGTGTCAATTGAATAGAGAAACTGAAAAAAGAAGAAGACCAATTTTAGCAGATTTGAGAGAAAGTGGAAGTCTAGAACAAGATGCAGATAATGTAATATTTTTACATGTAGAAGATGAGGAAAAAGAAAAAAAAGGAGTAATTTATGTAGATACGATTGTAGCAAAACAGAGAAATGGACCAACTCGGCACTGTAAAAATAAGATTTGATAAGAAACAAATGAAATTTGAAAATGTAGAAGAATAGAAATTTTGCTATCTCGTGATTAAAAAATATGGATTAAGATATATTGTTTTTAAAACAACAGATACAAAATATTTAAAAGGAGAAGTTGAAGGTACAAATGTAGAGAGTGAACTAATTTATTAAAATAGGAGAAAAGCTATGAGAGATTTAAACATAGAAGAACAAATATATTTATGCAAATATCATGACGTAGATAAATACTTAAGTACAACAATGAAAATAAGTAAAGCAGAAGTAAAAGAAATTATAAGTAAATTAAAAGCAAATGGATTATATAAACAATACAGAAATCTTGATGAACAAGAATATGAAAATATAATAAAAGAAAATAGGCACAAAAGTAAATACGAAAAAATTCTTGATAAGTTCAATTTTGATAAAACAAAGAAATCATATAACAGCATAAGAAGAGTATTAGCAATATTTGATAATTTCAAAGAAAAAAATGAATTAAGTTTAGAAAAAGTATTTAAAATTATTGCAGATGAACAAAATGTAAAAAGTTATATTATCAATAATGATTGCAAAAAAATATTAGATAATACATATTTACTAAATAAAAAAATATTTGAAGATAACAAATATTATAAGAAACCGACTTTAAAAGAGTTTGTTATACAAGAATTAAACTTACAAGATTTTGATACAGAAGAAATAGAATATGACAAAGAACATTTAAACAAAATTAAAGAAGATAATGAGAAAACAAATATAAAAGACTTGAAAGATACTTACATTAAAGTATCAGTAAAAACAATGATGGAAGCAGCTTATTACAAACGGATATTTAGATAGAATATTGGAAGCGGAAGAGAGGAGAGAAAATAAATGAAGAAAACATACATGACAATAAGTAAAGCAGAAATAAGGGTAATGCAAATATTAATAGCGATATTGATATTATTAAATTTAATAATGAGTTTAGGCAATATGAAATTAGCATTGAAATATGAAAAGATAGTAGGAGACAACAATAATTTAAGAGGGCTAATAGAAATGCAAAAGTCAGCTATTGCCGATTTAGAAGAAAATTTGAGGAGGGAAGATAAATGAAAAAATTAAAAATAATTGTTTTAATAATAATGATAATAATAGGAGGAATAGTGTTAGCAGGTTGTACAGAAGTAAATAGAGTATCACATAATATTGGACAAGAAGCAGACAACTTCAATATAACAAGAAGAATAGTAGTTTACAATGCCAGAACAGACAAAATAGTATTTGAATTGATAGGAAATTTTGCATTAACTAATAATACAAATAATGAACTAGAAATAGTATGTGAAGTAGATAAAAATGTGTATAAGAAACACTTTGTATATCTTAACGAATATACATTATATGTTGTAGAAGATGTAAGTGGAGCTTATGTAGATAAATATCATTATGAAGTAAATTACATACCAGAAATGATAGTACCTATAACATTTAAAAGTTCTGATTAGGAGAATAAGAAATGATAATAGTTAGTCAAGATAAATACAATATTTTAAATTTCGATACAACAGTAAATATTGGAGTGGAAGAAATAAGTACATTAAATGATATAGTGCAAATATCAGCACAAACGAATGGAAATACAATTGTTTTAGGAAAATATGAAACAGAAGAAAGAGCAAAAGAAGTGTTACAGGAAATAGTAAATAAATATACAGAATATGTAACAATAAATAATCCTAAACAAGGTGCGATTGGAATTTATGATAGACCAAAGGTATATGAAATGCCAGAAATATAAGGAGGAATAAAGCATGGGAGGCTTAGAAAATATGGGATATTCTATATTTAGAAAATATCCTAAAAAAGAAATAATATTTTTTTATAATAAAAAATCAAATGAAATAATTAGAGTTAATTTGTATTATGGTAATTATAGAAAATATAATAAAAAAACAAAAAAAACAACACCATTTATATATGACGAATTAAGATGTTTATGCAGATTAACAGAAAAAAGTTTAACAGAAAATTTATTTAAGTAGAATAGGAGAGAAACAATGATATATGAATTTGAAATGTTTGGAAGCATAGAAGGAAAGGCAAGACCAAGAATGAACACAAGAACAGGGAGAGCATATACTCCGACAAAAACAAAACTATATGAATATGGGTTGAGGCAATGGTTTTTGATGAATTATCCTAATTTCAAGCCAATAGAATCAAGAGTAAAAGTTAAAATTATAGCTTATTTTGAAATTCCCAAAAGTACAAGTAAGAAAAAAAAAGCAGAAATGTTAAACGGAAATATAAGTCCAACTAAAAAGCCTGATGCAGATAACATTATAAAAATAGTGCTTGATGGAATGAATAAATTTGCTTTCAAAGATGATACTCAAGTTACAAAATTAGAAATTGAAAAAAAGTACGATGTTAATCCTAGAATATATGTAAAAATTGAAGAATATTAAGGAGGAATATATGGGAGAGGAAAAAGAGCCGCCTAAAGTATTTGTAGTAAACCAAGATACAGGAGAGAGTTTTGAAATAGGAAGATTAGTAGAGTCATTAGAAATTACTGAAGACGGACTAGAAGGAAGAATAATACCAGGAGACAAGTTATTTAAAGCAAAGGAAATAGAAGCAGAATGTACTATAACTATACCAAGAATTAAGAAAAAAAGATTTATTAAATTATTAATGGCTAGACGCTATCAAAGAAACGAAGCAATAAAAATGCATGAAGAATTTAGAAAACATGGATATTTAAGAAGTAGATTTTATTTAGAAATATTTGTAAATATGTATGAATTTATAAAAAAAGAAATGAAAGGTCAAGCACAAGGAAAGGTGGTCGGTATATATGGCAAAAGCAATAAATAAAGTTAATAATTGTGATGAATGTTTAGAAAATGGATACAATTTAAAAAATGAATTAGAAATTTAAAGAAAGGGGAAAAAATGTTAATATTACCAATAAAAAAGAAATGGTTTGATATGATACGAAGCGAAGAGAAAAAGGAAGAATATAGAGAAATAAAGCCATATTATCATAGTAGATTAGGACATTATTTTATATGTTGTAAGCTAGATACAGCAACAAGAAAAGTCTTAAAAAATATGACTACAACAGAAAAAATAGTAATATTTAGAAATGGTTATTCTCATAATTCACCACAAATAAAATGCAGATGCACATTAAGGGTAGGACTAGGCAAAAAAGAATGGGGAGCTGAACTAGGAAAAGAATATTACATAATTAAAATTTTAGATATATTGGAGTAAAAGATGATATTAGATTTTTTTACAGGAAAAGAAATAAAAGATGATGGGCAATGTGATAATTGCAAATATAATGTTGGTTATAAAAAAGATAACACAGACATCATATGGTGCGATAAATATATAAGTTATAGATATAAAATGAATTGTAGATGTGATTATTACAAATTTATATTAGGAGGTAATGAGAAATGAGATATTTATTAGACGGTAAAATATATGATACAGAAAAATCTGAAAAAATAATAAAGTATAAAAAAGGTGTAGAACATAAAGGATTATTTCTTACTACATATCCAGAATTTGAACACACTATATACAAAACTCCAAAAGGCAATTTTTTTGTACACGTAGGTAAATATTTAGGAGAAAAAGATATATCGTACAAAGATACAGACTATATAGAACTAATATCAACATCGAAAGTAAAAGAAGTTTTAGAGCAGTTAAATGATGTAGATATATATGAGAAAATATTTAGAAAGATAGAAGAAGGGTAATTATGGAAGATAAAATTGAAGTTGGAGAATATGTGAGAAGAGATAAAGGTAGTAGATTTTTAGGAATTGGAAAGGTTATACAAATTGTAGGAAATACAATTTACTTAAAAATGTATATTGATTTACCTATATCTTTTTCAGAAGAAGAAATAAAAGAATGTAAACATTCAAAAAATATAACTGAATTGATAAAAACGGATGACTATGTAAATGGTTATCCAGTAAGGATAATTATGGGAAAAAAATGCAATTTTGACTTAAATGAAATGACTTGGGTTATATTAGATGAAGTATTTAAAGATGGACTAATTGAAGATATTGTAACAAAAGAACAATTTGAAAGTATGAAATATAAAGTTTAAGAAAATAAGGAGTGTGATAACAAATGATATGTACTGATAAAGAAAGAGATGCGTGCAATGTAGAAAAAATGCGGATGTGAAGGATGTCATTATAATAGAACAAGAGAAGAGATAGAAAAAGCAAAAGAAAAACTAAAAAAGTTTTGTGATTATGAAGATAATCTTGTTTTAATGGATAATGTATTATATGAATATCAAGATGCAATAGAAACACTTTTACAATACATAGACTATTTAGAATTTCAAATACAATCATTAGAGCAAGTACATAATTATGATATTAAGATGATAGATGAAGCAAAAGGAGAGGCAGTTAAGCAGTGGAAAATAATAGATGAAATGGCAGAAATGATTTGCAGGTTAGATGTAGTTAATAATTACAAGCTTTTTAATAAAGATATCAAAAAAGTAAAACAATATTTTGAAAAGAAAGTAGAGGAAAAGTAAATGGAAGAATATCATAAAATACAAACAATATTTAAAAGAGATGAGAAAACAAAGAAACTAATGGAAGGAGAATACACAGATTCTACAATAGAATTTTTAAAAGACCTTAAATGGCAATTTACTGAAAAGATAGATGGAACCAACATAAGAATTATGTGGGACGGACATAAAGTAACATTTGGAGGAAGAACAGATAAAGCACAAATACCAGTGGACTTAATGAATAGATTAGTTGAGTTATTTGGTGGAGAAGCAAATGAGCAATTATTTGAACAAAAATTTGGAGAAACAGAAGTTATGCTTTGCGGTGAAGGCTATGGCGAAAAAATCCAGAACGGAGGCTTGTATAGAAAAGGACAAGACTTTATATTATTTGATGTAAAAATAGCAGGAAACTGGCAACCGAGAGAAAATGTTGAAGGTATTGCAAAATCCTTTGGATTAGATGTAGTTCCTGTTGTATTAGAAGGAACAATACAAGAAGGAATAGATTTTGTAAAGACAGCACCTAATTCAAAAATAGGAACAGCAAAAGCAGAAGGAGTAGTAGGTAGACCATTTGTAGAAATGCAAGATAGATGTGGCAATAGGATAATTGTTAAGATAAAAGTAAATGATTTTAAGTAGGAGGGAATATGAAAATGATAAAAGTACCAGAAAATATAAAAAAAGCAATAAGAGATTGTGCAGAATTTGAAAATAAAGCAAATATGAATGAACGAATAATTTATAGATGGTTAGAACAAATGAAATTAACAGAAGAAACTTGTTCTGACATAAGTAGAAATATGGAAGATGCTTTTATAGATTATTGTAAAATGACAAATAATCCAGAGGAATTTATTGAAGTTATAGAAAATTTAAAATAAGGAGGAACTATGAACAAAGATAAAATAAGTTTAGAAGAAGCGATAAAAACATATAACGAATTAAAACAATATAAAGAAAAGATTGAAAGCATAGATGTAAATTTCTTTTTTAAATTTGCAGAAACAGTATTACAAGCATTAGAAAGTTATAAAAAAAGATATGAACTAGCAATAGAGCAGAATATAAAAGATTATAAAAATTCAATATCTAAAAAGGAAATAGAAGATAAAATAAAGGCATATGAAAAGTTGATTTATGATATAAGTGAAAGTGAACATTATAGTCATGAAATACCAATGTATAAACATGACATACAAGTTTTACAAGAATTATTGGAGGATAAATAAAAAATGGAAGATATAGATTTAAGAATGATACTAATAAAAACAGGAATTTCATCAAATTTAAGAGGATTTTATTATATATTAGATGCAGTTAATTTTATAAGAGAACAGAAAATACATACTAACATGACAACAGTATATGAGGTGATATCAAAAAAATATGATGCTACTGTTTGTGCAATAGAAAGAGCAGTAAGACATGCTGTAAAGAAATCATATAAAAACAGCAATATTCTAAAAGATATATATGAAGATGCACCCGATAATGCAGAATTTTTATATGATTTAGTATTTAACTTTGATGTGTTTGAGCAAACAATAAAAAAATAAGAGAATGGATAAAAGAGGAAGATATATGAGTAATATAAGAGATGATAATATTCAAGGCATAGATGCTATAATAGAATATTTACAAAAATTAAAGAAGGACAAAAATCTTGATAAATATAGAATTGAAGTAGATATAACACCTTATTATGAGGAAGACTATACAAAAGGTAGCTATGTAGAACATACTAAAATTGGGAGTAAAACAACTATAACAATAAAAGAGGGAATAACAAGAAATATGAAAAATACATATTTAGGTCTAATGGAGGAGGAAATATAGGTGTGCAAATGTTGTGAAAGAATAAAATGGTGGAAACAAAACAAAGGCAAGAATGATAAACTTTTCTCAAAAATAGCTGTATATGGTTGGAGAGAAGGAGAAAGAAGAATAAAAGGCAGAGAAAATTTTAACTATACAACAAAAGCATACGAATTAAAGTATTGTCCTCAATGTGGGAGAAAGTTAGGTGAAAATAATGAATAGGATAGTTGTTAATGGAAAGTCAATAAATTGCATTGGAAATAATGTTTCTATAATAAATAATAAAATATTTGTAGATGGTAAAGAAATTACAGATGAAGCTACAAAGAATTGTGATGTATATATTTATGGAGATGTAGAAAATATAGATTGTCAAGGGGCTGTAAGTTGCAATAATGTAAAAGGTAATATAAAAGCTGGTGGCTCTATTAGTTGTGATGATGTAGGTGGAAACATAAATTGTGGCGGAAGTGTAAGTTGTGATGAAATAAAAGGTAGTGTAAATGCTGGTGGAAGCATTAGTATGTAAGAGAAAGTTAGGTGGATAGTATGAATTTGAAACAAGAAGGGTTGATAAATTTTGCACAAAATTGTTTTAAAGAAGCAGGATATAGAATGAACATAGAACAACTAGAAAAACAATTAAGATTAAAAGAAGAAATAATAAATGCAATGGCAGATTGTATAGCTCTGGGTGGAAAAGTATATGAAGGAGAACCAGAAAAAGTAAAAGAATATTTTGAAAAAAAAGCAAAATGGAATATTGAATATAAGGAGTAATGTTATAGGCAAGATTATAAACAAGTAATTGAATAGGAGGAAATAGTTATGGAGAAATTAACAAGAATAGAAAAGTTAATTTTAGAAGCTATAAGAAACGGAAAAGGAAGTTATGCAGAATTAACAGAAATATTGTATAACAGAGAAACAGATATGAGTGCATTAAATAATATAAGAGTGATAGCACACAGAATAAGAAAAAAAGGTTACAATATACAAGCGGTAGATAACTGGGGTTATAAGGAGGGGACAAATGAATAAACTAAGTAGAGAAGAATATAAAGAAGCGGCAGGTTGTTTAAAAAGATATAATTATAATTGTGTAAGTATTTTAACAATGAGATTAGATCTAATGAGTATAAGTTCTCCTAGCATAAATGGATTACCAAGAGCACCGTATAATGTTACTGATAGTGTATATAATACTGTTGTAAAATTGCAAGAAGATAAAAAAATAAATAAAGCACTAAATGAATGGAAAGCAGTAAAAAAAGCATTAGAATTAACTGATAAAGTTACAAAAGATATTTTTAAAAAAGAATATGAAGAACGGAGAAGAAAATAAATGGAACATTATAGAAGAATTACATATTAGTGAAGATGTTTATAAGAGGAGAAAAAGAAAACTAATTTATTTTGTTCATAATGAATTAAAAAATAATAAGATATAATTGCCATTTTTTTGCCCTTTTTTTATAAAAAAAACGTGTTATAATTGTAATGTGAGAAAATATAAATATATAAACTTTTTCAAAAGAGCTTACTTTAAATAGTAAGTTCTTTTTATTGCAAATAATATGCTAGATAATATTATAAAATTTCTGATATGACCTCCTAGAACCGAAAGAGTGTTTTCTAGCAACACTCTTCAAAAGGTGAAAAAAATGGAAAAATGTTTAATAGATAATGAAATATGTTCTATACAGAAGCAAAGATGTAAAACATGTAAATTTGATTCATGTAAAGATTTAATAAAAATAATAGATGAAACAGAAAGAATAAAATGCAGAAGAAATATATTAAAAATAATAAAAGAGTTGCCAGAACAATGTAAGAAATGTTCATTTTTAAAAATTATAAGCACAGAAAATAAGAAAGTGTATTGTCCTTATATGATAAAAAAATGTGTGTTAAAAGGTAATACAAAATGAAACAAAGAAGAGCAAGAAGAAAACATTATAATTGGGAAATAGAAATAGCAAAAGGAAATACAAATAAGTTTTATCATTCAACAGAATGGGATGAAGCAAGGGAAAAAAGACTAAAGATAGATAAATATAAATGCCAATTTTTTTTAGGAAACTGGAATGATGGTAAACATTTTCCAGACAAAATAAAAATAGTAGATGCAAATACAGTACATCATATAATACCAATTAAAGAAAGACCTGATTTAGCATTAGATATAGATAATATGATAAGTCTTAGTTTTGAAGCACATGAAATAATAGAAGATAGACACAGATGGACATGGAGGAAAAAAAGAAAACCTTTAACAGAAGAAAGGTGGTAACTATGAAATTAGAACATTTATTACAAGCATATAAATTAAATAATATAAAAACAGAATTAAAAGAAATGAATAATGAGAATGAAAAAGCTGGAGTAATATCATTTACAAACGGAATAACTGCAAGTTACTTGTTAGACAATGAAGATATAGTAATATCAATGAAAATATTCTTTAATTGTATAACACAAGAAACATTAACAATAACAAATCAAGTAAGCCATGTTATACAAGTATTAAATATAATGCAAAATACAATAATGCTACTAGCAAATATACCACAAAAGGAATGTAACATGATATTAGAAAAGCTAGGTTTATTTGATAATACATTTCAGAAGCGGAAAACAAATAAAACATTTAGAACATAGTTATAGAATAGAACTAGTAGAAGGTTTATTATGTTTAAGTATAAATGAAATAAAAGTAATGAAAGGAACAAGAAGACATGAATAATGTAGATGATTTTTTATTAAGAGAAACAACAAATAAATATGAACAAACGAGAAAAAGAGTTACACAATATTCTAGATATAGAAATTGTAGTGATAAAGAAATAATAGAATATCTAGCAGATGAGATAGAACAATATAAAGATAGAATAAAGAATCAACAAAGAATAATAGATGAATTAAGTAAGAATAATATACAAAGTGAAGAAGTAGTATTAGATACTACAGATGATGAACTAGTGGATGAAAATATAATAGAAATAATATCAACTACACAATATGCAGAAGGAAAGCCTATAATATCAAAGATGGAATATAAATATAAAGAAAATAAATTACCAGATGAACCAAAAAAATAGAAAATATACAATTATGTTAGAAGCGGAACACCCCCAGTCAAATCTCAAAGACAAAAAATCCTTAATGGGAGCGGGTGTGGGGGCAGCAACTGTTTAACTTTTGAGACTATTCATATGAAAGGGGGTAAAAATTTGACAACTAAGAAAAAAACTAACAAAAATAATTCAAATAAAACAAGAAAATTAGAAAAAGATATACAAAATATGGAGAATAATTTAGCAAGATTGCAAAAAATAAGCAAAGAACAGGAAAAAGAAAAGAAACAAGAAGAAAAGAGAAAAAAACAATTAGAAGAAAAAATAGAGACAATAAGAAATGATTTAAAAACACAATTGCTAAATCAAAACAAGTTAGGAAAACAATTTGATGACATGATAGAAGATTATATATACTTTGTTAAACTGAAAGAAGAACTACAAAAAGATATAAATTTAAAAGGTATTAGATATGAAAGTATGACAGGAAATGGATATGTAATTGAAAAAGACAATAAAAGCCCTGAGATTTTATTAAAAGTAAATAGTCAAATGCTAAAAATATTACAAGACTTAGATTTAAAAACACCAGATGTAGGACCAGGAGCAGGTGAGGAAGGTGATTTACTGTGAGGAAATAGAAGAATATATAAAATTTGTTGAAGAAAATCCTGATGAAACTGACGATGAAATAAAATTATTAATAAAAAATATAGTAAAACCGACATTATCGAGAGATGATGTCTTTTTTGATGAAGAAACATTTCATAACGCAATCAAATACTGTGAAAAATGGTATTATAAGTTATTTCCTTATCAAAAATTTGCATATGCTTTATTTTTTATGTATGACAAAAACAATCCTGATATAGTGATATTCCCAGATATCTTAATAGTCATGGCGAGGGGAAATGGAAAAGACGGAATGATAATGCCGTTAGCAAATTTCTTACAAACACATTATTATGGTGTCAAGAATTATCACATAGATATAGTTGCAATGTCAGAAGAACAGGCATTGAATTCATTTAAAGTAGTTTATAATATGCTAGAAGCTAATAAAAATATAATGAAAAAATATTTTTATTGGAACAAAACAGAGGTTATAAATAAAATAACACATTCTATTTTAAGATATAATACTGCAAATGCAAAAACAAAAGACGGAAAACAAACAGGAATGATAATCTTTAATGAGCTACATGCATATGAAGACTATAAACAAATAAATGTATACAGTTCTGGATTAGGAAAAATAAAACATGCAAGAACAGTAACGATAACTACAAATGGAACAGTTAGAGATGGACCACTTGATGAAAAATTATCTATGTCAAAGATGGTTCTTAATGGAGAAAATAATTTTTTAGGATTATTACCAATTATTTATAAAATAAATGATTTGGCAACAGTGGATATACCTATGAAAAAATTTTTAGAAACAGGAAACAAAGAAGATATAGATATAACAGTGTGGGTTCAAGCAAATCCAAGCTTGAGATATATGGCAATATTAAAAAATGAACTAATTAGAGATTACATTAAAATGCAAAAGCAAAAATCTTATAGAGTAGAATTTTATGCAAAAAGAATGAATTTACCGCAACAAGACGAAGAACAAGCAGTAACAGATTGGAAAAACATATTACGAGCATCATATGAAGACATTGATAAAGAAATACCAAGAGAAGCAGGAGATATAGACGGAAAATTAGCGATAGTTGGTATCGATTTTGCTTCATTAAACGATTTTGCAAGTGCTGGTTTTCTATTCAAAATAAATGGCGAATACATTTGGAGGCAAAGAACATGGATTTGTTCAAAAAATAGGTTTTTTAATGATATAAAATTTCCATTTGCTAATGCTGGACAAGAAGGATTTACTGATTTTGAAATAACAAATAAAGAAAGTATAGATGCAAGAGAAATAATAATGTGGATTTTATCAGAGATGGTTAAATATAATGTAAAAAAAATTGTTTTAGATACATATAGATATAAATTACTAGAACAAATTTTTAAAGAATTTGGTATATCAGTAGAAACAAAAGATATGCCGTATGGACTTATAAGAATGATACGATACCCTGCAAGTATAGCTGCAATAGTAGCACCCAGAATTGAGGTTGCTTTTGCAGAAGGAAAAATCAATATAGGCAATAGTGCAATAATGAGGTGGGCAATAAATAATACTTGTGTAAAAGATGGAAAAGATGGAAATAAAAAATATGAAAAAATAGAACCAAAACTACGAAAAAATGACCCATTTATGGCTTTTGTTGCAGCAATGAGTGTACAAGAACTATTAGATGAAGAAATTATTTACGTTTAGGAGGTGGACAAACTGATAATATTAGATAAATTTTTTAAGAACAAAAAAAATGAAGAAATTTCAATAACAGATATAATAGATGTGTTATTGAAAAGCGAAAATTCAGAAAATTATATATATACATTAGCAGAAGCACATGCAATAGATTTAATAGCACAAACAATTGCAAGATGTGAGATACAAACATTTGAAAAAATAGATGGTAAGATACAAAATCATAAAGGAGATTTGTATTGGAGATTAAATTTGCAGCCAAATTATAATGAAACTGGGACTGCTTTTTTTTATAAACTTGTAACAAAATTATTGATTAACAAAGAAGCATTAATAATAATCAATAAAGACATAAATAATTCTAAATTGCTGTATGTAGCTGATGAATTTACTCCAAGTAGTGCAATATTATATGAAAAGATATTCTCGAATGTACAAATTTCAGATAATTCGGGAAATACTTTACCATTAACGAAAATATATAACTCTGAAAATTCGATATATTATTCTTTAAAAAATACTAACTTGAATACAGCAAAAGCTGATTTTAAGGCAAATAGTAAAAAAATATTAAACACTATTTCAAAGAGTTTTATAAAGTCTAATACACCTAAATGGAAACTGAAATTTCCAGGACAACAGCCAACCATGATTGACAAAGAAACAGGCAAGCCTGTTAGCTATGAAGAATATAAACAAAAAATAACAGAAGGCTTGTTAAGTGAAGAAGAGGCAATTGTTTTATTATCGGAAATATTTAATTTAGAAAATTTAAATAAGGATAATAAGCAAAGTTTAAATGACTACAAAGATGGAACAAAAGAAATATGTGATAATGTTGCAATGTTATGGAATATACCACTTGATATTTTTTACGGAACAAAGACAGAAAAATCAACAGGAAATAATGATTTTATAACTTTTGGAGTATCTACATATTTTAAATTGTTAGAAGATGGCTTTAATATTAGTCTAATAGGCAAAAGAGATTATTTAAAAGGTGAGTATGCGAAATTTAATACAAATAATTTAAATCATAGAGACATAATAGATTCTGCAAACGGAATAGATAAATTAACAGCCGACGGATTTAGCAGAAATGAAATAAATGAGTTATTAGGATTGCCGAGAATAGACGAATCTTGGGCAGATGAACATAACATAACTAAAAATTATGCAAATGTGAAGGGAGGTGCAAACGAAAATGGAGAATAACTTTCTAAGATTCAAAAAAGTAAATGAACAGGAAACAGAGCTATATATTTATGGTGATGTAAGAAGAAAAGACATAATTGAAAGATGGTTTGGACTTGAAGATCAAGAACGAACTGATGCGTTTACATTAAAAGATGCATTAGCACAAGTTGATACACCAAATCTGACTGTTAGAATTAACTCCTACGGCGGTGATGTAGCCGAAGGACTTACAATTTATAGCTTACTAAGTGAATTTAAAGGTCATTTAAAAACAATTGTAGATGGCTTTGCTTGTAGTGCTGCTAGTGTAATATTCATGGCTGGGCAAGAAAGAGTTGTGCCCGAAAATGGTTTACTTATGATACATAATGCTTGGACAGAAGCAAAAGGTGACTCAAATGTCATGAAAAAAGTTGCAGAAGATTTAGAAAAGATAACTCAACCATCTCTGAATATTTATACAAGAAAAACTAAATTATCAGAAAAAGAAATAAAAGAAAAGATGGATAGAGAAGAATGGATAACTTCTCAAGAAGCATATGAGTGGGGATTTTCTACTACTCAAGAAAGAAAAAATGAATATATGCAGGCATTAGAAGCTGACTTTGTATATGACTTAGTCATGAAAAATAAATCACTTCAAAAAGAAGTAAAAGAATTAAAACAAAAAACGATTAAAGAGGACGCATGGGCGTCTTTTTTTAATAAAAAAAATTAAAAAAAGGAAGGTAAAAGAATATGAAATTTAATGAAAAGAAAATTGAAGATTTAGTAAAGGAGTTAAATGAAGCTCCAGCTGAACAAAAATCACAAAAAATAATTGAGACAATACAAAGTATAATTGATGAAAGTTATGCAGATACAATTGCTCAATATCAAAGAGAATTTGAAGAATATTCAGCAACAAAGGAAAGTGATGCAAAATTTGGATTACGTTCATTAACAGAAGCAGAAAAGCAATGGATTGATAGAGCAATAAAACAAGAAGATACATCAAGTTTAAAAGGAAAAGAAATAGATTATTTACCAGAGACAACAGTAAGTTATATATTTGAAGATTTAAAAACAGCACATCCTTTATTCGAATATGTCGATTGGGCTCCAGCTGGAGTACAAAAATGGTTTTTATCTGAAAGAAGCGGAAAAGCAACATGGGGTAAACTAACAAGAGCTATCATAGACCAAATCGAAGCAGAATTAGAAACATTAGATTTAGAAGTAAATTCTTTATCTGCATTTATGTTTGTTCCAAAAGCAATAATCAACATGGGATACAAATGGATTGATAGATTTGTTAGAACCATTTTATTGGAAGTAAATGAAGAAGGAATAGAATCTGGAATTATAGCTGGAAATGGAAAGGATGCTCCAATCGGTTTACTAAAAGATTTAAAAGGTTCTGTACAAGAAGGAGTGTATCCAGACAAAAAGGCAGTTGAAATTACAGATTTAGGACCTGACGACTTTGGTACTAAAGTATTACCAATTTTAAATAGAAAAGGCACAAGAAATGTAGATGTAATAGTAATGATAGCAAATCAAAACGAATTAGACACTAAAATTTATAAAGCAACACATGTTTTAGGATTTAATGGTTATGTAAAAGCTGATAATTATAAGAACTTTGTATATGTTGCAAGTCCAGAAGTGCCTGAAAACAAAGCAATTGCTTATTTGCCTAAAAAATACACTGCTGGTATTTCAAGAATGGGTATTGACTATAGTGATCATTATAAGTTCTTAGAACAATTAAGAACTTATACAGTATTAACATATGGAAATGGTAGATTAAAATCTAATGATGATGCTGTTGTGCTAGATATTACAAACTTAAAAGCATTAAAACCTGTTGTAGAAACAGAAACGGTTTCACCCTAGTCCAGCCACCGAAATAGAGGTGGCTATTCCAGGCGATGAAACGTCATTAAACTTGGGTGAAAAAACAGTACAAGATTTATGTGAAAATGTAAATTTAGATGGTAATAATGTAACAGGTGCATTAAATCATATTGAAGGTTGGAAAGAATTTTCAAGTAAATCTGATGAACAAACGGGAAATTATTTACCACTTTACTTTGAAGAAGCTAAAGGTCAAGCAAAAGGAACTGTAAAATGTGAACTTAAGGGAACTGGTGTAAAATTAAAGAAACCAGTTGCAGTTGATGAAAAGGACGGCTTAATAGTATTCCAAATTCACAACAAAGACAATACAATTGAAATTACTCAAGAAGGCAAAGAAACAAGAACACTTAACTTAAGTGCACTTGAATTAAAAACAGAATAATAATAGGGGGAATAAGTAAAATGGAAGAAAAATATAGAGTTGTTTATAACTTTAAAGATTTAGAAGATAATAATCATGTTTATTTGAAAGATGTAAAAGGCAAAGATATTTATCCACGTGAAGGCTTAAAACCAAGTAAGGTTAGAATTAAAGAGTTATCAACTACAAAGAATAAACTTGGAAAAATATTAATAGAAAAAATAGAAGAAGTACAAAATCAAGAAATAGAAAAAGATGAAGAAACAGAATATAAAGAATAGAGGTGTGTATTTATGGCAGATACACAAAAAATAGTAGAAGAAGTAAAAGAAGAACAGCACATTTCTCCTTATGAGGAAGATAAAATTATTGAAGGTTATATAAAAGAAGGAATTTATGACATAAATGATAATATTGGAACTGAAATTGATTATGAAGAAGATTTAAAAGCAAGAAGTCTATTAAAAAATTATGTATTATATAAAAGACATGCAAGATTAGCAGAATTTAAACAGTTGTACGCAGGAGAATATGCTGAGTTACAAGCAAAGTATTACAAGCCTACCGATTTATAATGATGGTAGGTTTAGACTTTTTGAAATTAAACAAACTAAAACAGATTTTCCTATTGAATATTTACATGATACAGGCAAAGATGTTTGGTTTGAAGAATTATCAATTTCAGACAAATTAAGATTTGAAGCAGAAGAAAGAAAAAGAAAAATAACCTTCAAAATTAGAATACCTCAAATTAAAGAGATTACTTCTTTACATGTAGTGAAAATAGGTAACGAATATCATAAAGTATTTAATAGTTATCATTTTACAAATAAAGATGGATATAAGCAAACAGATTTGACTTTAGAAGAATATCCACGAGTAAAATTGGAGAGTGAAATATGACAAAAACAGAATTAGTAGACATATTAAAAAAGTTAAATGTTCCAATTAGCGAAAGTACACCAGAAGACGATGAGATGGAAGCGGATATTAGAATTTGCTATTGGGATTATTATTGGAAAGATATAACGGCTAGTAATTCTAATTATAACACAGAAGTTACATATCAAATATCAGTAATAGCAAGTATACCAAGGCATCCAAAACTTATAGAGTTAAAAAAAGAATTAAATAAAATCGGTTTGTTTCCAGAATTTCAACATGAATATTTAACAGAAAAAAGAAGAATTCATTCATTTTTTTCTTTAGATGTACTGGAAAATATTGGGACAGAAGAAAATGAGTGAAGTATATGGATATAGTGGATTTGAGGCTTTAACAGAGATAGTTAGCAAATATATAAGCACAGCAGATAATGCGATGGATATTCTAGAAACTGGAGCAAAAGAATTTGTAAATGATGCTTTAAAGTTACCTAAGCCGATGTCACAAATAAAAAAAGCAGGATATACACACTTAGTTAGAAGTTTTGCATATAGAAAAAAGAAAAACGAAATAGAGGCAGGATGGGGAAAATATTATGGACCTATGATTGAAAATGGAACTGATAAAATGAATGCACAACCACATCTATATCCTTTATGGGATAAAAATAAAGAAAAATATTATAAATTAATGCTTACCAAAGCAGGAATACAAACTTGGTAAGCATTTAAAATTAAAAGGAGGAATTAAATATGATAACAACTAAAAAACCGATGATGAAAGAAACGGTTGGAGGAATGTACTATTGTTTTAATACAAAAGAGGAAAAAACAGATTATGATATAGAAAATTATGAGGAGAACGTTACAAAATGTAACGTAGTTAAAACTATTGATACAACTGAAAATGCAGAATCTGTTACTGTAAAAGCAAGTGGACAAGATTATGAAACTGTTAGTCAAAATGCATACATTGATATGGCAATAGAAGTTGTAGCCTTTGACCCAAGCGACTTGGCGAAAATGCGAGGTGATGTTGTAGGAAAAACAGGTTTAAATCGCTCAGGAAGAACTGCTAGAAGACCATTTTTTGCATACGGAAAAGTAAAAAAAATGGTAGGTGGAGGAGTAGAATATGCATGGTATCCAAAATGTCAATTGGTAGAAAATACGGATAATATATCAACAAAGGAAGAGTCTTTTTCTGAACAAAATGATACCGTTACAGTAAGAGCTTATGCATATAATGCAGAAGGGGATAAAAAAGTATATGTTGACAGTCAAATGTCAAGTTTCCCTGAGAAATTAACAGAAGAAAAATTCTTCGAAAAACCAATTTTAGAAGATGCAGATTTAGATGCATTAGTAGCAGAAGCAGTTTAAAAAATGAGGCTCTAAAATCGTTTTAGAGCCTTTAAAAAAATAAATGAATATAAAAATAAGGAGACAAAATCATGGAAATAGAGTTAAAAAACGGAGAAAAAATAATTTTAGAAGTAACACCACTTTTATTAGAATACATAGAAGATTATAAAGGTGGAATAAAGCAGTTAGAAAAAGATGCAAAAGGAGAAAAAGACGAATCTGGTTGTACAAAAACAGCATATGTAACAAATCATCTTTTATATTGTGCAATAGCATCTAATTATGATGAACTTTTAACATATAGACAAGCGGTGAGACTTGTGAAATTAGAAGATGTGGAAAAAATAATAGATTTTATGGTAGAGAATGTATCAGAGTTAAAAGAAATAAAAAAATCAAATATAGCAACACATAGAATATAAAAATCGAAAAAAAATGGGCATAAATTTCTTGTAATATTTTGTATTTTAATGTAAAATATTACAAGGAGGTTGATATTTATGAAAAATATTTTAGGGAAAGTCAAAAAAATTATTGACAACTGGGTAGTATGGCTAGTTATATTACTTGTTTTATCAGGAATTATTGTAGTAACTAATTCACATGAAAAGAAGGATACAGAAGAAACAATTGCAAAAGATGTAGAAAATAGTACAGAAAAAGATAATAATGATTTAGAAAATTCAAAAACAAATACCGATAATGACAACATTGCTGTGGAAGAAAATAGCTTTTCAATTTCTAATTCTGACAATAATTTACAAAGTAATACTGGTGATATAAATAATCAAGAAAAAGATAAAACTTCTAGTAGTAGTGATTATAATTCTACTACAATAAGCGATAATTCTAAAAATGAAAACACCTATACGAAAAATGATGAAGTAGTAAACAAAGAAAATGACGAAAAAGAACAGAATATTGCGGAAAATCAAAATAATACTGCAACTGAATCAAAAAAAATAACACTTGGAGAAAAAAATGCACTTTCAAAAGCTAAAGATTATTTAAGAATAATGTCATTTTCTAAATCAAATTTAAAAGAACAGATTATTTTTGAAGGCTTTTCAGATGAAGAAGCTAGTTACGCTGTAGAAAATTGTGGAGCAAATTGGAATGAACAAGCAATGAAGAAAGCAAAAGATTATTTAAATGTAACAGCATTTTCTAAATTTGGATTAAAAAAACAACTAGAATTTGACGGATTTACAGATTCAGAAGCAACTTATGCTACAAATAATTGCGGAGCAAATTGGAATGAACAGGCTGCTAAGAAAGCAAGAGATTATTTAAATTTAATGCCATTTTCTAGAAGCGAATTAAAGAAACAATTAGAGTATGAAGGCTTTACTGCTAGTGAAGCGGAATATGGAGTTAGTTCAGCAGGATATTAACAGATGAAAAACACTTACTTAGGTAGGTGTTTTTATTTTGCAAAAAAAATAAAAAAATTTTAAAAAACCTCTTGACTTTTGTGGATACATATTGTAATATATATGTGGATACAGAAATGGAGGTGTAAAATGAAAGGCAGACCAACAGACGACCCTAAAAATCTTAATACAAGGATAAGATTATCAGATAAGGATACTGAAAAATTAGAATATTGTTGTAAGATAACAGGAAAGAAAAAATCAGAAATAATAAGAGAGGGTATAGATAAGGTCTATACAGAATTAAAAAAATAGAGTATTGTGACACTCGCCAAAGTAAACCACAATACTCACACAAAGAAACTAAGTTCTTATAAACATATTGTATCACATAAGAACTGAAGTTTCAAGAGAAATGGAGGTTCTTTTATTATGATGGAAAACTATACAGAATTTTTAAAAGAATATTTAGAAGGAAGAAGAAACATAAGTAAGAAACTTTATAAATTTATGAGTACAACATTTAGAAAAGTACAAAAAGGTAGAGAAACATGGGATGAAGCTATACGGAAAATTGGAGGTGTTAATTAATGGAAAAAAGAATAATGAACGAATTACAAATATTTAAAAATAAGAAATTTGGAGAAATGAGAACTACAGAGATTAATGATATTCCATATATTTGTTTAGCAGATGTATGTAAAATATTAGATATAAAAAATGCAAGAGATTGTAAAAGCAGACTGAAACAAGATGGGGTAGTTACTACCGACATCATCGATAATTTAGGTAGAAAACAACAAGCAACATTTATAAATGAAAGTAACCTATATAAAGTAATATTTCAAAGCAGAAAACCAGAAGCGGAAGAATTCACTGAATGGGTAACTCATGAAGTTTTACCAGCAATAAGACAAACTGGAGGCTATATAGCAGGAGAAGAAAATATGACAGAAGATGAGCTTGTATTAAAAGCAATGCAAGTTATGCAAAACAAATTAAAAAGGCTAGAAGATAAAACCGAAAAATTGGAAACAGAGAATAAGCAACAATTTCAATTAATAGGTGAATTAAAACCAAAAGCGGATTATACAGATAAAATATTACAAAATAAAGGGTTAGTAACTATAACAGCAATTGCAAAAGATTATGGAATGTCAGGCGAAAAAATGAACGAAAAATTACATGAACTAGGAATACAATATAAGCAAAGCAATCAATGGTTCTTATATAAGGAATATCATAATAATGGATATACACATAGCGAAACAATAGATTTAACACATAAAAATGGTACGAATTTCGTTAAGATGAATACAAAATGGACACAAAAAGGAAGATTATTTTTATATAATAAACTAAAAGATAATGGAATAGTGCCTATGATTGAAAAATAATAAGAAATGAGCATCAGATTAACTTCTGGTGCTTTTATTATGCTTAAAAAGAGGTGAAACAAATGGCAGATGATTTAAAACGTGTTGGTTTAGTCTTTAAAGAAGATGGAGCAGTTGATTTTAAAAAAAGTTTACAAGAAGTAAATTTAGAGTTAAACAAAAATTACAATCAATTTAAATTAACACAAGCACAGTGGGATAATTCTACTAAAAGCACGGAAAAGCTAAGAGCGGAACAAGAGTATCTAAAAAATGCATATGAAATTCAGACAGATAAAGTAAATACTTTAAAAATGCAACTTAGTGATTTAGAAAATGCAGAAGAGAAAAATACAACAGCAATAAAGAAAAAAAGAAATGAATTAACATCAGCAGAAGTAAAACTTGAAACATACAATAAAAGAATAAAAGAAATAGAACAGCAATTAAAAAATACAGGCAAAGGTATAGAAGAGTTTGGAACTAAAATAGAAAATAGTGGAAAAAAAATTGAGAACGCAGGCAAGAAATTGTCTGCGTTTTCTGCTGCAACTGGAAGTGCTTTAACATTAAGTCTAAAATCAGCAATAGATTTTGAAGATGCTTTTGTTGGTGTAGAAAAAACTGTAGATGGTACAGCAGAACAAATGGAAGAATTAAAGCAAGGCATAAGAAATATGGCAAAAGAAATCCCATCTTCTACAACAGAGATAAGTGCAGTAGCAGAGGCAGCAGGACAATTGGGAATACAAACAGAAAATATATTAGACTTTACAAGAGTAATGATAGATTTAGGAAATTCAACTAACTTATCAGCAGAGGAAGCAGCAAGTTCTTTAGCAAAATTCGCAAATGTTACAAAGATGAGTGCAGATGATTATGAAAAATTAGGTTCTACAATTGTTGCATTAGGAAATAATTTTGCAACGACAGAAGCGGATATAGTACAAATGGCAACAAGATTAGCTGCAACTGGAGAATTAGTAGGATTAAGTCAATCACAAATATTATCATTAGCAACAGCAATGTCTAGTGTTGGTATTGAAGCAGAAGCAGGCGGTACTGCTATGAGCAAATTATTAAAACAGATACAAACAGCAGTTGAAACGGGTTCAGACAGTTTAAACGATTTTGCAAAAGTGGCAGGAATGACAGCGGATGAGTTTAAAGATGCATTTGAAAAAGATGCAGTAAAAGCTTTATCTGCATTTATTGCAGGATTAAATGATACAGAAAGAAACGGAAAATCAGCAATAGGAATTTTAAATGACATGGATATAAAAGAAGTAAGACTATCTAATACAATATTGTCACTTGCAAATGCTAGTGATGTTATGAATAAAGCAGTTGAACTAGGTAGTGAAGCATGGGAAGATAATACAGCATTAACTAATGAAGCAAATAAAAGATATGATACTTTAAAAAGTAAGATACAGATAGCAGTAAATAAATTAAAAGATATGTCAATAACAGTTGGAAATAAACTTATGCCTTCTGTAGAAAAAATAGTAAATGGATTAGAAAAATGGATAAAAAAATTTGAAAGTTTATCAGATGAACAAGTGGATATGATAGTAAAAATTGGCCTACTTATAACAGCAGCTGGACCTTTAGTAACTATATTAGGGAAAATAACATCAACAATCGGTGGAACTATAAAAGGAGTAGGAACATTTGTACAAGCAATACAAGTTGCAACTGGAAATATAACATCTACATCAGAAGCAGTAAATGGTTTAGCAGGTATTTTAAAAAATACATTTAGCCCAACTGGATTAGTAATAGCAGCAGTAGCAACAGGAATCGGGGTGTTGGCAGCACATTATCAAAGTGCTACACAAGAAGCACGAGAACTTGCAAAAGCAGCAGAAGAGAATCTTAAAGAAACACTGAAAGAGAAAGAAGCAATAGATGAATTAAAAGCAAGCATTGATAATAACACACAATCCGAATTAAATCATTTAGATAGAACAAAAGATTTATGGACAGAGTTACAAAAAATTACAGATGAAAACGGAAAAATAAAAGAAGGTTATGAAAATAGAGCAAAAGTAATAACAGGTGATTTATCAGAAGCATTAGGAACAGAAATAACAATAACAGACAATGTGATAGATAAATATAAAGAATTGCAAAATGAAATGGACAATTTAATATTAAAAAAACAAGCAGAAGTAATCTTAAATGGCTCAGAAGAAAAATACAATAAGGCTATATCTGATAGAGACCAAAAAATGCAAGAATTAATAGATAAACAAGAAGAATTAAATAAAGCAATAAAAAAAGAAGCTGATTTATATGATGAAGATTTTAAAGAGATAGAGGATAAAGGAATCGAATGGACGCAGGCTCTTAATACTGATTATAAAAATTGGAAATCAGCTAAAGAGGAAGTAAAAAGTTTACAAAGTACAGTAAACTCATTACAAGATACAGTAAGCGATTACACAAAAGATATACAAGATTATCAATACAACTATGAATTATATACCAAAGGTACAACAGAAAGCTTGCAACAAATGGTAGATGAGCTAGGTAAAACTTACACAAAAAATGGAGAAACAGTGGAATTAACTTATAAAAAACAAATACAAGCACAACAATATTATTTAGAGAATGCAAAGATGTTAAATGAGGAAGCAATAAAAAACAATAATGATGTTGAAATGAAAAAAACACAAACAACTATGGAAGAATCAAATAGGAGATTGTATGCAATTGCAGAAGAATTAAAGAATATGACATCTATAGAAGCGGAAAACTCTCCAGATATCATAGAGGGTTGGAAACAAATGGCAACAAATTCATATAATGTATATTTTGACATACTTTCAAATGCACCACCAGAGCTATCAAAAAAAATAGAGGAAATGACAGGTGTTACATTAGAACAAACTCCTGAGCTAGTTAATGCGACACAAGATATGATACAGCAAGTCATAGAACAAATAGAAAAGAATCCTGAATTTAAACAAGAAGCACTAAGTAATTTATATGGCTTTTTAAATGGATTAGAAGATGGAAAATTACGAGAATTCTTAAAAACAGCAGGTGTAGAAGATGCAGAAAAAGTAATTCAAGGAATAAGACAAGGGAATCTAGCCGAGAGCGAAGGTTTACAAATTTTAAGAAATTTACAGACAGGATTAAGTAATAAATCATGGAAAAATTCTTTATTTTCTACAGCAAGGTCAATAGCTTCTACTCTTTCTGGCTTATTGACAGTTAAAGCAAGTGTAAATGGAAAATTGTCAAATTTACCAGGACACAAATCTGGTTTGGATTATGTTCCAAAGGACAACTATGTAGCAAGACTACATAAAGGTGAGAGAGTATTGACAGCAGAAGAAAATAAGGCTTATACAGCAGCAGAAAATAACATTGAAAAGAACACAAATAATACAGTTAATAATACACAAGAGATTGATTATAATAAAATGGCAAATGCTTTTTTAAAAGCTTTAAATTCTTGTAAACTAACATTAGATGAAGATGGATTTGCAAAAATAGTAAAAAACGAACTATACGAGGTGATATAATGTTTAAATTTAAAGGAATATCAAGTGAAGATATGCAAGTTATAATTGAAGAAGAAGAACACTTTATAGCAAGAGCAGCACAGAAATATGAAATTACAGAAGTAGAAGGAAAAGACGGAGCAATATTTGATGAACTTGGATATTCATATGTAGAAAGACCGATTTATGTACAATGTTTAAACATTAATAAAATAGATGACATTTTGGCTTGGTTAAATGGGGAAGGCGAATTTGAATATAAAGGTAGAAAAACAATAGCACGATTTTATTCGCAATTAGAACCGATTCGACAAGCATGCATAAGGATAATAGATACTACTTTTATAAGAAATCCTTTTTGGTATAAAGCGGATGATGAGTTTGAAATTGTGAAAGCAGCTAATACATATAAAGAAGTTGAAGGTTCAAATATACAAATAACAGATGCAGATGCACAAGAAGCAAGGCTAGATATAGTAAGTGGTAAATCAGAGCAGGATACAACTGTATTTAACGGACAATATTGTCCACCAGTTGAAGACTGGACACTAGCAAATGGAGCATATATAGATAACGAAGGACACATAGTTTTACCAAATGCAAATTCTAAAGCAAGTGTAGATATATTTTGGAATAAAGCAAGTAATGAGTTTTTTATTAAAGCAGATATATTCTCTGAAATAAATACTTATATAAGATTACAAACAGATTATTTAGATGCAAACAAAAGTCTATTAGCTGAATATAACAGTAATGGAGCATCAGCAAATACAGATGCTAGTCAATATGCTCTTAAAACAAAAGTCGGAATTGGCGAATATAAAACTTCTATTGCAAATGCAACATATATTAAAATTATATTTTTTAGACAAGCTAATAATGAAAATGACAAAGAATATAAATTTAAGAATGTAACAGTAGGAAAAACAGACTATATTGAAGATTATGTTGAATTTGTTCCAGATAAGCCAAGTTCAAATTTTACAAGTGAAATAGAAAATGCAGGTGGAGACAATTTATGCAATACAGATATCTTAAAATCTAAATCTAAAGATTATTCAGTTTTTACAAACATTGAACAAAATTCATTTACATTAGATTTAAGTAAAGGAAATTTAGAGTATCTAACTTCTCAAGACATATTGTTTGGAGAACTTGATAAAAATGAACAATACACATTAAGTTATCATCTTAAACAAAACAATTCAACGTTTATGCCTGTTTTAGCATTTGTATATGAAGATGGTACAAAGACATTTTCACAAAGTAATCGTAACGATGTTGAGATTGAAACTACATCTAAAGCGGGACAAAAGATTGTAAGAATTTCATTAGACTGGTCTAATGCGTCAGACAAGACATCATTAGTACAATTTACAAATATTAGTTTAAACAAAGGAACAAAGAAAAAAGAATATGCACCATTCAATTCGTTATACTTTAAAAATATAGGAAAAAATGAATTTAATAGTGAAGATTGGTACAATGCACTTCATTCAGTAAATGCAAATAGTATGACAAAAGAAACTGTGGGTAATATAGAATATTATAAATTTAAGCCAGAGTCAATTTATAATTATCATTACATGGAACGGAAAATTTAAAGAAAATACACAATATGTACTAAGTTGTAAAGCAAGAAACTATGATAGTATAAACGATGTTTTTACGGGATTTGGTTTTGTATATACAGATGGAACATCTAAAGGAGAATATATAAAAAAAACCTTAACGGAATATGATTATGAGTTTGTATCTGAAAAAGGGAAAACAATTGATTATATTGAACTTGCTTATAATACTACTAATTTTGTGTTAGTAAGAGATATACAGTTAACTCAAGGCGATACAGCAACTGCTTATGAAGCATACAAAGAACACAAAGAATATTTTCCATTGAAGGAAGGACAAGTATTTAGAGAAGGCAGTTATACAGCAAGTGATGGAATACATCATAAAAGAAATACAATTATTTATAATGGAAAAGAAAAATGGACAAAATTTTCTAGTACCGCAGAACATACTTTTATGGTAGGATTACCCAAAAAAGCATTTAGTGGATTATGCAGTCATTATAAAAGTATCGGAGGTAGTAATAATATAGATAAAAGAGATGGCATTTACTTGGCAAGTTCTTTAAACGCAATAATAACAGATATGAGATTTTCAACAGTTGAAGAATTTACAACTTATTTGTCAGAAGAATATGATAAAGGTACACCAATTACAATAGAATATAACATCGCAGACGAGATAGTTGAACCTTACGACGAAGCTCAACAAGAAGCATATAACAGATTACAAAACTTTATGATGTATGAAGGTGTAAATAATATTAGTGCCACGGATGGATTGACGATAAAGGTTAACTATAAAATGTACGAAGAATATAATGCTAAAAATAATGGAAATATACAAAGTAGACCAATTATAAAGATAACAAAAGTAAATGATGAAAAGATAGATGTAAGCATAAACGGTATTAGATTTAAATATGACTTTAAAGGCGATAAGTATGTAGAAATAGATTGTGTAGAAAAAGAAGTAAAATATGAAGGGTTAAATAGAAATAGACAATTAGAAATAGATTATGAATTTCCAAGCTTGAATATTGGAAATAATGAAATTTTGGTACATTCAGGAGATTGTATTATTGAAATGAAAAGAAAGGATAGATGGCTATGATTAAAATATTTAATGCTAATGATAGAGATTTTTCAACAGCTGGTGAAAAAATCATAGAACCTTTAAAGTGCAATGAAATTCATAAAAAATCATTAAATGGTTGGTATATTGATGTTGAAGTGTCAATAAAATACAAAGAATATATAAGTAAAGATAAACTATGCGTTGTTAAAACAAAATCAAAATTGAGACCGCAAGCATTTAGAATAGCAGAAAATATTGAATATTCTACTAGAAAAATAAAATTTAAAGCAGAACATGTAATGTTTGATGCTAGAGATTATATTTTAGTAGATGTAAGACCGACTAATCAAAACGGCATAAATGCATTGAATTATATAAATGAAAGGACTGACAATGTTAGTCCTTTCACTTTTTTTTCAAACGTAGAAAACATAAATACAGCATATTTTATAAGAAAAAATTTACTGGAAGCATGGGAGAAAATTGAAGAAAGATGGGGAGGAGTATTTGATGCAGATAACTGGGATATAAGTTTCTTGCAAAGTGTTGGACACGATAACGGAGAAACAATAGCGTACAGGAAAAATCTACAAGAATTTAACATATTTGAGGATTGGAGTAATGTTTGCACAAAACTGTATCCAGTACGGTTATGACGGTATAATGTTACCTGAAAAATTTTTAGAAAGCGATGTTCAATATGAAAAACCATATTCGAGAGTTATTGATTTTCAAACAAGTTTAGATAGTGAAGAACAAACAGAAGAAAAATTATTACAAGAATTAAGGGAGAATGCACTAGCTTATTTAGAAGAAAATAAAGTGCCAAAAGTGAGTTATACGATTATTTCTAACATTAACGAAAAGTTAGAAATAGGTGATACTATTAAGGTTTTACACCCATTTGTGAATATTTTTACAGAAGTATTAGAATATGAATATAATTTAAATTCTAAAAAAGTTGTTTCATTGACATTTGGAAATTATAACAGAGATGTAAAGACAAAGTTTGATAATATTAAAAATACTATAACTGAACTTAATCAAACATTATCAAAACAAGATACTGTAATAAAAAAACAAACAGATTTAATAAATTCATTAAATAAAAATGGTTATGTTTATATAGATGATAATGAAATATTAATATTAGATACAATTCCAAAGGAACAAGCTAAAAATGTTTGGAGATTTGGATTAGGTGGAATTGGTTTTAGTTCGAATGGCTATGAAGGACCGTTTGAATTAGCAATGACAATGGATGGACAAATAAATGCGAATTTCATAACAACGGGAACTTTGTCTACAAGTAGGATAGAGGGATTATCTAATTTTATAAGTGCTACTGTTACTGGTACATATGCAACTAAAAAAGAATTAGAGAATACTCAAAAAACTTTACAAGCCTCAATAGAATTAAAATTAAATGTAAATGATTTAATAAGTGAAATAAATGCAAGTGCAGACAGAATCAGTCTAAAAGCGGGAAGGTTAGTTATTACAACAGGAAAATTTCAATTAGATGAAAGTGGTAATATAACAGCAACAAGTGGAACAATAGGAGGATTTACTTTAAGAAGTGCTCAGTTTTCAGGAGATTTAAGTGGTTTATATGATTATAATTATTATGATGTAAGAAATGCAGCAAGCATTGCAGTTGGTTTTTTAAATAGTACAACGATGTTATCAGATTTATATGATATAGATAAAGATAGTAAAGTAAATTCTTCCGATGGTTTGCATATGAACAGAATAATTGCAGGAACAGAAACAAATACAAAGCAAATAACAGGTACATTTCAAATTAATACAAAAGATCCAAAAAATTGTATTACGATAAAAAAAGATGGAATGATAGCGGTAAGCATCGGATTGGGTGGAATTAATTCTCACATTGTCAGTGCTGAAGATATTGTTTGTTCAACAGGAACATCAACAACATTTTCAGGAGTTGCAATAAATGGAAAAACAGGTGCAGTAATGGCACAAAGTTTTGATAACTCATCATTAGTAGAATTAAAAAAAAATATTTCAGAAATAGAAGACGTAATGGATATTATAAAAAAATCTACAATATATAAATTTAATTATAAAACAGAAGATGATAATACTAAAAAACACGCAGGTTTTATCATTGGAGATAGTTATAATACTCCAGATCAAGTCATAAGTGTAAATAAAAGGGGGATAGATTTGTATTCTATGGCTTCTTTAGAGTGGAAAGCAATACAAGAAATTATATATAGAATAGAAAAATTGGAAGGAGTGAAATAATGGAAGAACTTATCTTAAAAAAAAGAGAATTTGAAGAAAAAATAGTAGAAACTATAAATAATTCTAATTTGCCAGCTTTCATCATAAAACCTTTTTTAAAAGAATTATTTGAACAGGTCAACTTGCTAGAACAGCAGGAATATGAGAAATCATTAAAGTCAAAAGAAGAAAAAGAAACACAAGATAAATTAAAACACAAGAATTAAACATGCAAGAATGGAGGTGTAGAGTATGCAAGATTTAATGAATTTGCAATTCACAAATATATGGTGGACACTAGGGTTACCGCTAATCTTAATGGTACTTGACATTATTACAGGTTATTATAACGCATGGAAAAACAATGAAGTATCTAGTTCAAAAATGCGAGATGGATTAGGGAAAAAATGTGCTGAATTATGTTACATAGTATTAGGGTTCGTATTTAAATTTGCTTTTGGTATAGAGGCTATCATGTATTTTATGGTTATATATGTATGCTATATGGAAGTAGTTTCATTGTTAGAAAACTGCGCAAAATTAGGTTTACCATTACCAAAGAAAATAGCAGAAAAATTAAATAATAATAAGGAGGAATAATTATGAATTTAAGAGAATTTGAGAAATGGGCATTAGCCCAAGGAAGTGTAGCAAATCCAGAGCCAGACTGTGGATTTAAGGGACAATGTGTATCATTAGTTCAACAATATTTATATAATGTATGTGGAATAAAGTTTAAAGCAAGAGGAAATGCAAAAGACTGGGCAAATAATATAATAGAAGGTTGGGACAAGTTAAGTGCAACTACACAGTTAAAAGCAGGAGATATATTAGTATATACAAGCGGGGAATATGGACATATAGTAATAGTAGATGCAGACTTGCAATGCTTAGAGCAAAATAGAAAATATGACGGAAAAATAACAGTAAGTGCTGTAAGAAAAGGATATAGTTGTGTATTAAGAAGTAGACAAGCAATAAACACAGGAAATGAAATTCCAGAAAGTAATATTACATATACAGTACAAACAGGAGACACATTAAGTGGTATTGCACAAAAGTATAAGACTACAGTAAATTCATTGATAGAAGCAAATAAAAATAAATATCCTAAAATAGCAGAAACAAACGGAAATTATATTCAGATAGGCTGGGTTCTTAATATAGCTAATAATACAACAAATAATCAAACAAGTAATACAATTTTTAAAGTAAATGCAAATAGTGGATTATGGCTATTAGATATTAATGGAAAGAAAATAAAAGCATATGCAAAAGGAACAGAAGCAGAATATCTTGAAAATGAAAAGGGATATACTAAATATGGCTATATATATTTTAAAGTAAGAGTATTATGTGACAATAATGTCGGATATATGGCAAAAGCATATTTAATATAGGCAACAAACTATATTAAATAAAAATAAAAACGGCTTAAAATCAATTCTCGTGCGTTGAGTTTTTGTTGATTTTGAGCTGTTTTTTGTTAAGATAACTTCTTGACAAAAAACAATATAAATGTTACAATAATATTACAATTTAGTAACAAATATTACATTTTGGTAAAAAATATGTTACAATTATTTACTTTTTGTAGAACTTATTATATATTTGTCATACAAAATATTATGAGTAATTACATAATATTACATTTTTTTCTTCATAATAATGTTAATATTATTATGAAGGAGGAGAGCGTATGAAGAAAATAGGAGGGATAAATATGAGTACAGTAACTCGTTTGACAAACACTAAAGAAAAAGCCTCTAAGAGATATTGTAGTGTATATGAATCTCTTGAAGAGAGTTTAAAAGAAGTAAAACTTATAAAAGAAGGAAAGATAAAGCCAAAAAATTGGAGAGATATACTAAAAGAAATCAAAGAAGATAAAGGATAAGGAGCAAGAATTATGCAATATAATGTCATACCAACACCACGATTTGAAAAAGATTTAAAAAAACTATGTAAGAAAAATAAAAACATAGATGCAGATGTTGAACCTGTTTTAGAACAATTAGAAAAACGGAAACTTTAAAGGTGATGTAATTCAAATGAGTCTAAAAGATGATAATAATGTAGCAATTAAAATAAGAATAGCTAGTACAAGCAGAAATATTGGAAAATCTGGTGCGTATAGACTTATTTGCTATGCTGAAAAAGAAGATGGGAATATTTATTTATTAACAATTTATTCAAAGAATGAAAAGCAAAATATAACAAATAAAGAAATATTAGAATTAATATTAAGATATTGTTATAACTAATAAAAAAATAATTTTTACTATTGAGAATAAGAAGTTATTCTCACATATCGTTATTTGAATTGGAGTTATTGGTACTAACTTCAATTCTTTTTTGTTATAGTAAAAAAAGAAAACTAGTTACATTTCTGCAATTAGTTTTTTACTAATTCTAATTTATTTATATTACAATATTTTCTTAACATAAATTTATATTTAAATTCTAATTTATTTATATTAAAAATAACATATTATTTATAGCATATTTGATTTATACTGTCAATATTTTATACAAAAAATATAAAATCATTTTCATTGTCAATTTCACAGTTTATAACTTTTGTATTTTTTTCACAATACAAAACATTTACTTTATCAAAATATCTTAAATCATTTTTTATAGTGTAATAAGTGTTTAAATGAAATGTTATTCCAGGTTTGAATGCTTTTTTAGCATCATTTTTTATTTCTTTTACATTTTCAGGTTTTATATATGCAGTATTAGCTAATGTACCTTCTTTAATAGTTTCTTTGCAATCAACTATTCCAACATAATCAACTCTTGCAATATCGTAGTTTCTACCCAATATTATTGATTTCTGTCCATTGATAATATTATTATAAATTTTATCAATTATTTCGTTTTCAGCTTTTATGTGTAAAATCAGATTAACATCTACAAGTTCGGTAAATTTTAAAGGTTTTCTTATAGCATCTGCATTATCATATTTCTTTTTTTCTACATTGTTTAAAAATTTTCTTGCCCACATATAATTATCATGACAGACACTTGCATATGTTCCTTGAATTGAAATATCAAACTTATATGTTTCTCCATTTTTAGCATCTAAAATATTATGCAACATGCCTATAACTGTTGAATATGGTGGTAAAGGATATGTTTCTGCAACTTTGAATGAAAATGGCTTTCTGTAACATACATTTTCTTGATATAATTTTAATTTTAAAATTTTCATTTTTTAATACCTTTCTTTTTATAATTGTATAATTAAACGTTTTTCGTTTCTTCTAAATAATCTAAGTATTCTGAAATTGTTACGTATTCTTCGTTTTCTTCTAATTCACTTAAACTAGCTCCATCTTGTAATGAATCTAATAACTGCCATGTGTACTCAAATCCTAAATTTTTCATTCTATCAAATTCTTCTTCTGTCATCATCTTTTCTAATTCATCATCTTCTAAATTTAAAATTTCTTTTACTGTTAATTTTTTCATATTTATCAATCCTTTCTATTTTTTATTTACTGTATTCCCTTGCTGTAATTATATTATAACATATGTTACATATGTTGTCAATACTTTTTATAAAAGTTTTTTAATTTTTTTTATTTATTTTGGTAGTTGTTTTTTTATAATGATTTTGTCTTTTTTATATTCGATTTCAATTTCTGTGTTTGCATCAAATCCAGATTGTTCTGTTGGAACCTTTGCTAATGTTGCCGTATAACCGTTTATATTTAATGTGCCATCACGTCTTGCCATTTTTCTCGCTGTTAATTTTGCCATTTTTTACACCTCCTAGTATTAATTATATTTAGTTTAGCATATGTAACATATGCTGTCAATATATATTTGAAAAGATTTTTAATTTTTTTAAATATTATTCTATTACTTCTAATGTAATATTTGAAGTATTACTATAAAATTATTATAAAAGAAACTAAATGCATAAAATAGCAGGTATCATTAACATTTTGATAAACGTTTTGGAAGACCAGCGTGTAGTACAGGAGGTTATCCTGTAATCAGAAGAGGTAGTATTAGCACATATGTATTAATAGCACAAGATGACTTAAATACTTTAGGATTCAGAACAGGTGGATTAGACGGGATATTTCGGGAGTAGAACTGAAGAAGCGGTAAGAAACTATCAACGTTCAAGAGGATTATCAGCAGATGGAATAGTAGGGTGTAACACATGGCGCTCACTTCAAGAAGATGTAGTAGGAACAGGAAGAACAAGTACAACATTGGATTAAAAAAATTAATTTAATAACTTTACAAAAAAATAAAGTAATGGTAAAATAAATCCATGTAAAACTTAATGGAATTAAAAAAAACGATAAACAAAATAATAGAAACATTGGTACTGTAGAGAGCTATAATATAAAAAATAATGAAAGAAGGAGTAAATATGGAAGATATAAATTCAGTAAAAAATGAAGAAATAGAAAACAAAAATGATGTTTGCAATAGTTTATATAAAAACTGATAATAATGTAGTAGCTTGTACTATTGCTCATATGATAAACAATTTAGTTGCAGTTATACTAATGTTAATTTAAGATTAGAGAAAGGAATACTTTTTTTATGAAAAGAATTGTCTCAATACAAGATATTTCATGCATTGGCAAATGCTCTCAAACCGTAGCACTTCCTATAATATCAAGCATGGGAGTAGAAACAGCTATTCTTCCTACTTCCATACTTTCAACACATACAGCATTTAGCAATTTTACATTTAAGAATTTATCAGATGAAATATATAAAATTATAAAACATTGGAAAGATGAAAATTTTAAATTTGATTTAATATATATAGGTTATACAGGAACAGACGAAATATTAGATTTAGTTATGTATTTTATAGAACAATTTAAAACAGATAATAATATTGTTGTATTTGATCCTGCGATGGCAGACCATGGAAAATTGTATAGTGGAATAAATAAGAATATTGTAAACAAGATGAAAGAAATATGTAAAAAGATAGACATTTTAAGGCCTAACTTAACAGAGGCTAGCTTACTATTAGGAGAAGAATATAACGAACATTATAGCGTAAAAGAGATAGAAAATATAGCAAAGAAATTGAGTAATTTAGGTCCTAAAAACGTGATTATAACAGGAGTTGAAGATAATAATAAAATTGGTGCAATAGGATATAATGGTAAAGAATTTTGTAGTAATTTTGAAACAAAATACAATATAAGTTATCATGGTACAGGAGATGTTTTCACAAGTGCACTTGCTGGAAGTTTGGTGCAAAATAACAGCTTAGAAGAGTCAATTAAAATAGCAACTAAATTTACAACAGAATGTGTAAGATTAACTTATGAAGATATAAATGGAACTAAATATGGCGTTAATTTTGAAGAAGCAATACCTTATTTATTAGAATTGATGCAAGAATACTAATAAACAATGTTTTGAAAGATATTACAACGAAAACTTTTTGATCTATTTTTCGTTGTAGTAACTTTTGAATTTAATAAATTATTTTTAAATGTTACAATTCACAGCTTATACTATAAAGTCGGCCAAATCTCATCAGAGTTTCATATTTTTTTCTTAAGAAAAAAATATGAAACTCCTGCGTTTGGCTACTTTGTGCATATAATCGGCTGTGAATTGTAACTAATTATCTGCAATGACTTTTGCAATCTTGTAAATCAAATCTATTTTTTCTGGTGGACAAGTTTTGAACAAATCATTAAAAGCACTGTTCAAATATGAATTAGATTCCATAGTAACTCCACTTAAAATTTCACCTTCTGATACATCTAGTAAAGTACAAATTTCTGATAATCTTTTTAAATTAACATTTGTAGAACCACATTCGATTCTGCTTACATAAGCAACTGAAACATCAAGTTTTTCAGCTAATGCTTCTTGTGTTATTTTTTTGTTAATTCTTGCTTGTTTTAACCTAATACCTATAATACTATAATTAAGTGACATATATTATTCCTCCTTTTTGTTGAATATAGCATTCTTAGGTAAAAATTTACAGAAACAAAATAGTAAATATATACTAGAAGTAAAAAATTACTGCAAAAGCAAAAAAGTTTACAAAATTTAATATTGTAAAAACACACAATTTATGATATTCTATATAAGTAAAAAAATTGGAATGGCAATGTAAGGAGGATTTTTTATGAAGGTTATTTTATTACAAGATATAAAAAACGTTGGGAGAAAAGATGAAATAATAAATGCCAATGATGGATATGCAAGAAATTATTTGTTTCCAAAGAAATTAGCTATAGAGGCTACAAATGATAATTTATCTAAATTACAAGCTAAAAAAACTTCAGAAGCTAATAAGAAAAAGGCAGAAATAGAATCTAATAAAGAAATGGCAAAAAAAATAGAAAAAATAATCTTAAAGATATCAGCAAAAGCAGGGGAAAATGGTAAGATCTTTGGGGGAATAACATCAAAGGAAATTTCAGATGAATTAAAAAAACAACATAATATTAATATAGATAAAAAGAAAATAATATTAAAAGAAACTATAAAAAATTTGGGAACATTTACTGCAGAAATAAAGTTTGGAGACGGTATAAATGCAAAATTAACATTAGAAGTAAAAGCAGAGTAATTTTTACTAGAAAGGATAGTAGAAAATGGAAGTAGGAAAAATACCACCACATGATATTGAAGCGGAGCAGGCAATACTTGGAAGTATGCTTACAGACCAAGATGCTGTAATAGATGCAATAGAAGTTTTGAAACCAGAAGACTTTTATAGAGAAGATAATAAATATGTTTATCAAGCAATTGTAAATTTATATAACAGAGGTGAACCAATAGATATTATTACTGTTAAGGATGAATTAACATCAATACAAAAATTTGAAGCTGTTGGTGGAATAGAATATTTAGCATTATTACCAGATAAAGTGCCATTAGTTGCAAATGCTAATAAGTATATAAATATTGTAGAAGAAAAATCAATATTAAGGCAGTTAATAAAAGCTGCAAATGAGATTCAAAGTTTAGGATATGAGCAAACTGAAGAGATAGATAATATAATTGATCAATCAGAAAAAAAGATTTTTGATATAATGCAGGGGAAAAATCAAAAAGGATATACTGCAATTAAGGATGTTTTAATAGAAACTTTTGCAGATTTAGAAAAATTGTATAATCAAAAAGAACCAATAACAGGTGTTCCTACTGGATTTGCCGATTTGGATTATAAAACAGCTGGATTGCATAATTCAGATTTAATACTTGTTGCTGCAAGACCTGCAATGGGTAAATCAGCATTTGCGCTAAATATTGCTACACATGCAGCTGTAAATGCAAAAGTACCAGTTGTAATATTTAACTTAGAGATGTCTAAATCACAGTTAGTAAATAGGATGTTGTGTAGTGAGGCTATGGTTGATAGTAATAAAATTAGAACAGGTAAAATAGATGAAGAAGATTGGGTAAAACTTGCAACTGCCTTAGGACCATTATCAGAAGCACCAATATATATAGATGATACACCAGGAATTTCTATATCAGAGATTAGAGCAAAATGCAGAAAATTAAAATTAGAAAAAAATATTGGATTGGTTGTAATAGATTATTTGCAATTAATTCAAGGAAGTGGTAAAAGAAATGCAAGTCGTGAGCAAGAAATTTCAGAGATTAGTAGATCTTTAAAAATTCTTGCAAAAGAATTGGATGTACCTGTAATTGCTTTATCACAGTTGTCGAGAGCTGCAGAAGCAAGACAAGACCATAGACCCATGCTTTCAGATTTGCGTGAATCAGGAGCAATAGAACAGGATGCTGATATTGTAATGTTTTTATATAGAGACGATTATTATAATCCAGATTCTGATAAAAAAAATATTGCAGAAGTAATTTTGGCAAAGCACAGAGCTGGTTCTACAGGAACGGTAGAATTATTATGGATGGGTAGCTTTACTAAATTTGCAAATTTAGACAAATATAGAGAGTGAAAAAACTAGAGGAGAATGAAAATTATTATGCTAAAAGATGATGTTTTAAAAACAATAAAGAAGTATAATTTAATTCAAAAAGGAGATAAGATTGTTATAGGTGTTTCTGGGGGTCCAGATTCCATATGTTTATTACATATATTATACAATTTAAAAGATGAACTTGAAATACAGATATGTGTAGCACATATAAATCATATGATACGTGAAGTAGCAGATATGGAAACACAATATGTGCAAGATTTTTGCAAAAAGTTGAAAATAGAATGTTTTGTTAAAAAAGTGGATATAATAAAACTTGCAAAATATGAGAAGAAAGGGACTGAAGAAACAGGCAGAGAAGTTAGATATGCTTTTTTTAATGAAGTTTTAGAAAAAACAAATTCAAATAAAATTGCTACTGCACATAATTGTAATGATAAAGCAGAGACTGTAATATTGAATATATTAAGGGGAAGCGGAATATCAGGACTTAAAGGAATAGAGGCAAAAAGAGAGGAAAAATATATAAGACCATTAATAGAAACAGATAGAAAAAGGATTGAAGAGTACTGCAAAGAAAATGAGTTAAATCCAAAATATGATGAATCAAATAATGAGAGTATTTACAATAGAAATAAAGTTAGAAATGAAATAATACCATACATAAAAAAAGAATTTAATCAGAATATCATAAAAACAATAAATAGGTTATCAGAAGTTGCTAGTGATGAGGATGAATATCTAAGGAAAATAACCAATAAAACATATCAGGATATAAAAGAGAAAACAGAAGGTAATATAATTATTAATTTAAAAAAGTTTAATAATTTAGAATTAGTCATAAAAAGAAGAATCATTTTATATACTATAAATGAGGTTTTACATACAACAAATGGTATAGAAAAAATAAATATTGATGATATAATAAAAATGTGTGAAAAAAATATTGGAAATAAATATATAATGCCAACAAAACAAATAAAGATATACTTGAAAAAAGGAAAAATATATTTCATAAAAACTTAAGATAGGTATTGAATTTAGAACATGGGTATGTTATTATTATACAGTGAACAAGAGAAAAGATATGTAAAAGTGTAAAAAATAATCAGCATTTTGTTACATTATAGTTTAGAGAAAAGGGTATCATATTAAGAAAATCAGCTATAAATTTAATAAACTTAAATTAAGCAAAATACTAATTTTTTAGACAAATTTACAAAATAGAAAGGAATGTTTATAATATGAAAAATAATTTAAGGACAATTGTTATGTGGCTAATCATAGGAATAGTTTGCATTATATTAATATCAGCTATAATGGAAAATTCAGAAACTAAGATGTCATATGATGAATTGATAGGTTATATAAACAAGGGAAGAGTTGAAAACATAGAATTAGAAGCGGATGGTAATAAAGCATATGTAAAGCTAAAAGATAATGATATTGAGAAAGAAGTTAATATACCTAGTATAGATGCATTTATGAATGAGATAAGTGATGATTTGCAAAATCAGAGTTTTACGTTTGAGGAAAAATCACAATCAATTTGGGTAACCATATTAAGTTTATTATCACCATTTGCAATAATAATAGTTTTCTTTATATTCTGGTTTATATTATCAAGTTCTTCACAGGGTGGAAGTAATAAAACAATGTCATTTGGAAAAAGTAGAGCAAGAGTAATGAATGCCACAGAGAAGGGAAAGATTACTTTCAAAGATGTTGCGGGTGTTGATGAGGAAAAAGAAGAATTACAAGAAATAGTAGAATTTTTAAAATCACCAAAGAAATTTACAGATATGGGTGCTAGAATTCCAAAGGGAGTGCTATTAGTTGGTCATCCAGGAACAGGAAAAACTCTTTTAGCAAAAGCAGTTGCAGGAGAAGCAGGAGTTCCATTTTTCATAATAAGTGGTTCAGACTTCGTAGAAATGTTTGTTGGTGTGGGTGCTTCAAGAGTAAGAGATTTATTTGAACAAGCAAAAAGAAATGCTCCATGTATTGTTTTTATAGATGAAATTGATGCAGTAGGACGTCAAAGAGGAGCTGGTTTAGGGGGAGGACATGATGAAAGAGAGCAAACACTAAATCAATTATTAGTAGAAATGGATGGATTTTCAGCAAATGAGGGAGTTATAGTATTAGCAGCAACAAACAGACCAGATGTATTAGATAAAGCATTATTAAGACCAGGAAGATTTGATAGACAGATAGTAGTATCAGCACCTGATGTAAAAGCAAGAGAGGAAATATTAGAGGTTCATAGTAGACATAAAAAATTAGGTGATGATGTTGAGCTAAAAGTAATAGCAAAAAATACAGCAGGATTTTCAGGAGCAGACCTAGAAAATATAATGAATGAAGCATCATTATTAGCAGCAAGGAGAAACAAAACTGAAATAAATATGCAAGAAGTAGAAGATGCAATGATTAAAGTAACAATGGGACCAGAGAAGAAGAGCAGAGTAAGAAGTGATAAAGAGAATAAATTGGTAGCATTTCATGAAGCAGGGCATGCAGTAGTAAGTCACTACTTACCAACACAAGATATAATACATCAAATATCAATTGTACCAAGAGGAATGGCTGGTGGATATACAATGTATAGACCAGATGAAGATAAGAACTTTATGTCTAAGATAGAAATGGAAGAAAGCATAATATCATTATTAGGTGGAAGAGTAGCAGAAAGTATTGTATTAGATGATATTTCAACAGGAGCAAGTAATGATATAGAAAGGGCATCAAAAATTGCAAGAGATATGGTAACAAAATATGGTATGAGTGATGCTTTAGGAACAATAACATTTGGTTCAGGTCAAGAGGAAGTATTTTTAGGAAGAGATTGGACACAAACAAGAAACTTTAGTGAAGAAACATCTGCTAAAATTGATACTGAAGTTAAGAAGATAATTGACAATGCATATAATAGAGCAAAAGAAATTCTAACAATGCATAGCGATAAATTACACACAGTAGCAAATTTATTATTAGAGAAAGAGAAAGTAGATGGGGAAGAATTTGCTGCAATATTTAATGATTAAGATAAAATGAGTAAATGGGATACCGAAAGGTATCCCATTTGTTAAATAAATAGAATATTTTTTTCTCCATTACATAAAATTAAATAAAAGAAAAAGCAAAAGTATAAATATCTAATTAAATGGAAATGTATGACATGATTTTGAAAATAGGAGGAAAAATGCAAACTATAATTATTGAAGCAATAAATAAATTTGGATATTTAGGAATTATATTTTTAATAGCAATAGAGAATATTTTTCCACCAATTCCATCAGAAGTGATTTTGACATTTGGTGGATTTGTAACTATAATTTCTAATATAACAGTAATTGGAACAATTATTGCATCAACAATAGGTTCTGTATTAGGAGCAATTGTTTTATATTACATTGGTAGAATGTTAAATGAAGAAAGAATAGATAAGGTTGTAGATAGTAAGGTTGGAAAAATATTAGGATTAAAAAAAGAAGATATTCATAAAGCTTTTGAATGGTTTGATAATAAGGGAAAATTTGCAGTTTTTTTTGGAAGATTTATACCAATTATTAGGAGTTTGGTTTCAATTCCAGCAGGTATGGCAAAGATAAACTTAGGTTTATTTTTAACATTAACAACTATTGGAAGTTTTATTTGGAATACTGTGTTAATTATACTTGGTAGAATTGCTGGAGCTTCATGGGAGTTAATTGCTGTATATGTGGGAGAATATTCGGATATAGTTTTAATAGGTTTCATTATAATGTTTATATTCGGCATTATTTCTTTTTATAATAAAAAAAGTAAAGTAGTATCTTTAACTAAATTAAAAAAAGGTAGAAAGGAAATAAGTAAATAGAAATGTTTGAATGTTTACAATTTTGAATAAAAGTTTAGAAACTATTTTTTAGATTTAAAGCTATTATTTATTAATTTTCATACGAAAAATGAATATTTTAGAAAAAAACTTGACATTATATTATAATAGATGTATAATTATTTCGTTGTGATTACATCGCGGGGTGGAGCAGTTGGTAGCTCGCAGGGCTCATAACCCTGAGGTCGGTGGTTCGAGTCCATCCCCCGCAACCAATTCGGAAGTTCTTGCCTAAAGGGATATCCCTTTAAAGCAATTTTATATAAAGACTTTACTTTTGCCATTGTAAAGTCTTTTTTATTTTATTTTTTATAAAAACATATAATGGGAGGGCGAGAAAAAGTGATTCAATTTTTATTAGGTTTATTTTTAGGGGCTAATATTAGCCTCTTTTTATATGCTTGTATTTTAGTAGGAAGTAAATCAGATGAGGAGTTAAAAGATGAGTGAAAAAAAGTATTATTGGTTAAAGTTATATGACACATTTTTTGAAAATAAAACAAGTAAATTCTTACGAAAGTTACCGGATGGAGACAAAATTCTGCTTGCATATTTAAAATTCCAGTTAAAACTCTTAAAATCAGAGGGAATTTTTTGTTTTGAAAAATTATGTGATAGTCTTCCAGAAGAAATTGCATTAATGTTAGATGAGGATGTTAATATAATAAAACTGCTATTAACAGCATTAGAAAAAGCAAATGCTATTGAACATTTAAACGAAAATACTTTTATGCTTAGTGAGATGCAGGATTTAATTGGTACAGAAGGAAGCAGTGCAGCACGAGTTAGAAAACATAGATTAAAATATAAAGCGTTACAATGTAACGGTGATGTAACAAATAGTAACATGAATGAAACATTTTTGTTACGGAGAGAAAAATATAGATATAAAGATGATAGATGATATATTTAATTTAATTATAAATAAGAGTTCTGCAATTTCTGCAGATTTTTATTGTTGTTTAGAAAGACTAGATTTTTTATATACTCCTGAAATAATAGAGGAAACAAATCCTAATATAGCTATGATAAAAGATATTATATATACATTATATGAAATATATAATAGTAGGTTTAATTATCTATTGCCATTATTTAGAAGAAATACATTAATCAATATATATAATCTTTGTAAGGATGCTGAAAGTAAGAAAACAATTGATAATTTTCTATCTTACTACAAAAAAAGTCTTATAAATAAATATACTGAAAATACAAAGTAAAGGAGTTTATTAGTGAAAAATAATTATATTAGTAACTTAATATTTAATATATTCTTTTATGGATTTGTTATTTCATTAATTATATTAACAACATTGCTTATATTATCTTTAATTATTCTCATTACAGGTTGTCTAATAAAATCACAAAAGATAAGAAGTAAAATGTTAAGATTTAGTATAAGTATATTAATATTACTGGTTCTTATAATTTTTATTCCAGTTATATTTATATATATTATATAGTGTTCCTTTTTAATTTTTTGCCCTTACAAAAATTAAAGGAGGTTTTTTATGTTTAAATTAAAGAAAAAAAGAAAGTTTTTAACAACTATTGGAGGCACTTTAGCAATGATTGCAATACAAACACAATGTTTGGCCACAGAAAGTTCAACAATTGGAACGAGTGAGGTAACAGCTGCTACCGAAAATATAAAAAGGGTTATTACAAGTATTGCAATGCCATTAGGAGGAGTTTTAATATTTGCTAGCGTTGTAGTAGCAGCGCTTAAAATGATTGCAAATTCAAATAATCCACAGAAACGAAGTGAAAGTATAGGTAGTCTTGCTTGGATATGTGGTGGAGGAGTTATATTAGGAGCATCATTAATAATTGCAGGAATAATAATTAACGTAGCTACAAATTCTACAGGCAGTCTATTAACTAATTAAGGAGGGAGTATATGAAAGTATTTAAGATACCATACGATACCAAGAATGAAGAAAAAATTTTTGGTGGTTATTTAAGTTTAAGACAAGTTATATATTTAATGCTATGTTGTAGTTTACTAGGAATATTTGCAGTACCAATAAATATAATTTTTAAGGTGCTAATTATTTCAATACTAGGTGTTTTCTTCCTATTATGTGCATTTTTTAAAGTAAGAGAACTAAATTTTGATAAGGTCTTTTTTTATTGGTTAAAATTTTTAGTTAGAAAGAAAAAATTTATATATGAGAGGTGTTAGAATGTTAACAATCACAATTTTAATTGCTTTATCTATTATGTTCTTTATAATTGCGATTATATATTCAGAGATTAAGAAGAATGAATCCAGTAAAAATTTAATAGAAAAAGATATTAGAAATAAAAAAAATAAGAATATGGCAGATATACTTAATATACAAATAAAAGATAATTTATTAAAAATGGGTAATAGATATTCTTGTATTTTAAGGCTTGGCAATATTGACTATCATATGTTATCTGATGCTGAACAGGAAACGATTGAAAATGTACTTATACAAACAGCATTATCAATAGACTATCCAATACAGTTTTATAACACGACTGAGACTATTGATACAAGTAAAATAATAAATATTATGAGAGAAAATGAGCTAGATTCATATAAAGCAAATGAATATAAAGAATATATGATTAATTATTTACAAAACTTAATGGAGAATAAAAACATAACTGTTGTTAAAAATTATGCAATTATAAGTTATGATGGATTATTAGAAGATGCTAGTAATGAACTTTTTAGATTATGCAATTCTTTTAAGAACAATATGTTAAGAGCTAAAATTCAAACTGAAATACTAGATGAAAAAGAATTGTATAATTTAATTTTTAGAGAATTAAATAAAAATGTATTTGTCAAGTGAAAATTGGTCCAAGTTATATTTGAAAAATGGTCCACTTTTTCAAATATAACTTGGACCAATTTTCACTTGACAAATACATTATTCTTTTCTTTATTATTATTCTTTCTTAATTCTTTTTCTTGAACATACCTAGAATCATTTTGAATAATCTTTGTAACATATGATTTTACGACATTTAATTCTTGTGCAATGTCTGTAGGTCGTAAATGCATTTCATAGAATAATTCTACAATTTTGTCTTTTGTACCTTTGCTGTCTAATTTAGTTTTTATTTTTAACACCTCCATTCCTTTAAAGATTCTCTATTTCTTACAAACTACAATTTCACACCTATAATATAAAAACAAAAATAAACAAATTAAATTACTTTATTGTGTTGTTAATAGTTTGCTTAAAATCTTAAATATACTATTATTACAATACTTCTAAAAGGTTTAGTGAATTTTTTATCTACAACTTTTAGCAATGAGTTTTGAAAAAAGTATTGTAATTATATTGATATTATAGTATAATAATTATAGAATGTCAATAACAATTTATTATTTTATTAAAATTGTTTATAAAAACTTTATAAATTTTTCTTTATAGGAGGGAGATTAAACTATGGAATTACCAGAAGTAACCTTTTTTGATGATTTCTACTTTTGGTTTAATACTGAAACAAGAAAAGAATATTATGCTACACCTCTATATTTTTATAAAGCAGATTTTCATTTAGATTTAGATAACAAGTTAAGAGATGTATTTTATAAAGAAACAGAATTAACTACTAATGGACTAAAACACCCTGCAAGTATGTACTTTCCATTTCACGAAAAACTAGGACTTATGCTATTAAGGTTTTTAAATACTGATTTATCTAATTTTGAAATGGCTAATAGAACTTTCTTTTATGCTTATGGTTTTGAAATATTAAGAGATTTAGATAAAAACTATAAATTTGAATTAAAACAAAATTATGGTAGTAATGAAGAATATTTAAAAGCAACTAATAAAATATTTGAAGATTTGCAAGAAAACTTAATTGACCTACAACAAGAACTAATAAAAGCAGTTACATATATTTATAATTTAGATAATATTAAAGAACTAGAAAAATACACATATTCTGAAAGATTTGCAGTTTACTTAATAAAGAGAATGGGCAAATTATATACATACTATAAAAATGATTTTATTATGAGGGATAGTTATTCAATGAAATATCAAGAACTTGGTAAAAATAGCGAATATGAGTTATTAGATACATTAAAGAATAAAAAGCAAGTGCTTTCAATGAGTGATACTCATAAAAGTAATGATTTATCAAGTATTTGCTATGCTATACTTGATGAACTTTCAAAAACGCCAAATTATCCAATAAAAAAATGTCAAAACTGTGGAATGTACTTTATACCAACTTCAAAAGTAGATGAAATTTATTGTGATTATCTAAAAGAAAACGGAAAAACTTGCAGAGATTTAGGTGCTTTCCAATCTTACACTGAAAGATTAAAACAAAATAAGGCTATGGGAGAATATAGAAGAACATATCAACAAAAGTTTATGCAAGTTAGAAAAGATAAAGAAAATAAAAAACTTGCAAAAGATTTTGAAAATTGGAAAAAAGAAGCTAAAGAAAAAATAAATCAAATGAAAAAAGGAAAACTTACTGAAAATGAAGTTTATGAATGGGTTTTAAAAAATAAATAATTTATAAATAATTGTGAAATTTATGTAAAATTATGGAAATACAATAAAAAATATGATATATTAATATTTAATTAATAAAAAAATATATAAAAGATAATAAGGAGGAAAATGGATATAC
>CANQWH010000002.1 GCA_947627495.1 uncultured Clostridia bacterium | reverse complement strand
GAACTACGAAAAAAGTTGACCTCCCTATAGCTAAAGCTATATCCGTTTCTTTTTGCATGCATACTTTGTTTGTCCACAAATCCTATATCTTTATTTTCAAGATATATTGTTTGTAAATTTTTTATTTTATCTAAAAACTGTATATAGTCCTGTAATTGTTCTAAACTTTGAGGTACTGGTCTATTCTTTTCTATTAATTCTTTTATCAAACTTTGTGTATCTTTTATAACATTTTCTGATCTTGCTTTTATTTTGCTTACTTCATCTAAAAATATTATATAGTCATCATTTAAGTAGTCTATAAATGTATTGTTTGAATTTGTGTAAAAAATATTCCAATATTTATCTATTTTTGTTGTATAATCTCCATTTGTTATCTCTTCTCTATCCGCTTCATCTTCTATATTTTGAGCTACTTCTTCTAAACTTTTTTCTAATACAAATTCATGTGCAGGATAAATTTTTATATCATTTATCTTTTCTTTTGACCTTTGTGTGTTTACATCAAAAGTTCTAATAGAATCTATTTCATCTCCCCATAGTTCTATTCTTATTCCTTCTTTTTCTCTTAGTGCAATATCAATTATTCCGCCTCTTACACTAAATTCAGATTTGTTTTCTACTACTTCGCTTCTTTCATACCCTAAACTTATTAGCTTTTCTTTTATTTCATCTAAGTTTATAGTATCTCCAATTTTTAAAGTTAGTATATCTTTATATAAAATTTCTTTTTCTATTAACCTTTGACTAACTGCTTCTATTGTTGTTACTATAATTTTTGCTTTTTTATCGTATATATCATTTAAGCATGAAATTCTATCATATGAATCTTCTTTACTTCTTGCAATATAATCATATACCATTATTTCTTTTTTTGGAAAGTATTTTATATCATCTGAAAAGTATGATAGATTTTTTATTGTTTTTTTAGCTTGTAATTCATTATATGTTATTATGCATATTGGTTTTTCTGCATAGAAAGAAGTGGAATATGCAAAATGCACCTTTCCACTATCTGTTAACCCTGATAACATTATTGGGGTTGTTTTATTTTTTACATTTTCAATATAGTCGTTAAACTTCTTGAAATTTGGAAGTATTTTTATAATCTCGTTCATTTTGTCTCCTCTAAAAATTTGTTTTATCTATTTATTATACTATAAATTCCAAGGTTTTGGAAGGGATTTATTGAATTTTTTTACACTATATACATATTTTGCTATTTTGAAAATACTCATTCATCTTTTGCCTAAAAAATTTCTCTTTTTCTTTTCTAATTTGTTCTTTATACATATATTTTTCTCTGCCTCTTCCTGCCATTTTCTTTTCATCGAATATTTTTATTGCATAGTGTGCCAAAAGTATATATCTTATGAGCTAATACAATTATTTCAATCTATAATAATTCTGTCATGTATATTGGTAAATATAGTATTCCATTTTCTTCTTTTAAATCTTCTTGATGAATTATAATTGATTTATTCAAATAATCCTTATACTTGTTTTTAAATTTATTTAATGATGAATATGTATAATTCTTTCCGGATTTTACTTCTATTGGAGTAATATTATGTTTTGATGTAATATTACTTTTGGCTATTAAAAAATCTATTTCCATTTTTTCTGAAGAATCATGCCTATCATTTCTTGAGAAGAAATACAATTTTTTCTTTGCACTAACTAACATTTGTGCAACTACATTTTCAATAATCATTCCTTCATTGAAACTTAATTTATCAAATAATATTTTTTTATAAATTTCTTCACTAACTAATCCCCTTTCATCAAAGGCCATTGATAATAATAACCCTGTATCAAACATATAACATTTAAAAGAATTAGAATCCATATTAAGTCTTAATCCAATATTAGGTTCTGTTGTATTATATGCTAAATTAACTAATCCCGCATCTTGAAGCCAATAGAATGAACCATAATATTCTCTATATCTAGCATTAACATCTAAGGATGATAAATTAAATTTTTTCTCATGTCTTTGAAGTTGCACTGGAATTTCATCAAATATTTGCTCAACTTTTAAGCTTACTTCATCTGCGAATTTTCTTATATCATCTCTGTATAATTTTAATATATCTCTCTTTTCTTCATCCACTTTTTCAAAATCTCGTGTTTCAGAATAAAGTTTTACTGCTTGTGGCATTCCACCAACAATTAAATATTCTTTAAAGTAATCCATCGCTTTTCTATGCATAGCTTGTTGCATAGGTTCCTTATTTTCATAACATTTTTTTATAAATAACATAAGTGTCTCATTACCCATAGCCCACATAAACTCTTCAAAATCCATTGGAAACATCTTTATTTGATGTTCTTCTGATGGAATAAGAATATCTTTTACATTCTTTTTGATTGAAATTAAAGAACCAGTTTCTATATAATCATATCTACCATCTGCTACTAAATGCTTTATTGCTCCTCTTGCTTTAGGACACAATTGTACTTCATCAAAAATAAATATTGTATCTCGTTCATATAATTTTATACCAAAATATCCTGATAAATATGTGAATAAATAATCTAAATTATCTACATAATTATCAAATAAATCTTTTATTTCTTGTGGTACTTTTGAAAAATCTATTAGAATATGTGATTTATAGTTTTCTTTAGCAAATAACTCCGCTATATAACTTTTTCCTACACGCCTTGCACCATCTATTAATATTGCTGTTTTTCCATTACTGTTTTCTTTCCATTTAATTAACTCATTATATATCTTTCGTTTCATAGTAACAATCATTCCTTTTCAACACAAATTTAAAATAAAAATTTATTCTATATTTCCATTTTATCACCAAATCATGATTTTTTCAACTTCCAATTATCACGTTTTCACAAAATTTATCGACATTATTTATCACGAAATCACAAATTTTATCACATATTTTATATAATCTTATACATAAAAATCGTTACAATTCACAACCCATTAATTAATTCAAAGTAGCCAAACACAGGTGATTTATATTTAGTATAAATTTCTTCACTAACTAATCCACTTTCTAACAATTCTATTCGTGATTTATTAAATTTTCTATTTCCTCCATGCTCAATCCTGTTACTTCTATTATATCTTCTCTTTTTATTTTTTTACTTAATAATTTTTTTGCAATTTCTATTTGTTTTTCTTTTGCTCCTTGTGCTATTCCCTTTTTCATTCCTTGTGCCATTCCTTGCGCCATTCCTTGTGCTACTCCAGTTAATCTTATATTTTCTTCATCTCTTAAAGCTTTTAGTCTTAATTCATATATTTCTCTCTCTTGCTCATCTTGGCTTAATTTTTCTACTTCTCTATTTGCCTTTTTTATCTCTTTATTTTTTTCTAATATCATTTCCACATCTTCCTCCCTTTCACTTATTAAACATAGCCACTGTTCTAATTTGTTTTCTATATCTGGTTTCTTCTTTAAAAACTTCGGTAACTCTATAAAGTGCATTTCTATATCTTCACTTGCAATTTTATCTTCCTCTTTATAGCCCATATCTATGTATTTTTCTGGTTTTGTTTCTTCAAATTTCATTCTTGCTATTGAATGATATGCATTTCTTTTATAATAATTAAAATTTAATATATTTATTGCTACTACTTTTTTTGCTTCTATATATGTTTGACCTTCCTTCAATTGGTCTGAATATATTTTTGTTAAATATTGTGTACTTCTCTTATCTATATTATTCTGATCTTTTATTTGCATTTCTATTTCAATTATCTTTTCATCATTTACTTTTGCTCGTACATCTAATACTCCTATTTTTGAATCTTTTATATTCCTTGGTATTTCTGGATTTTGTATTATTATTTCTTCTATTTTTATTTCTAGTATTGCTTCTAGCAAATCTTTTAGCATACTTTCATTGCCATTACTGCCAAATACTCTTTTAAATACATAATCTACTTTTAATGACATTTTTTCTTTTTTCTCTTGTAATTGTTCTTGTTTTTTTGACATATAATCTCTCCTTTTATTTTAACAAATTTTTTTTCTTTCTTCAATACTTTTGGAATTTTTTTTGAATTTCTAGAATTTTTTGAAAATTTTTAAACTTTTGAAATTTTGATTTAAATTTTTCTAGGCTTTTAGAAAATTGCCTTGATTTTTAAAAATTATTTTATCTACTTTTTTATACCATATTTTTCGTTCTTTGGCAAGTAAAATCGTTCGACATATTTTGACATAAATTGACATTTACATACAATATTTTTTGGAGTTTGTGAAGATACAAGGTCTTATGTAAAGTTTCTAATATTATATAACTCTTTTATTTGCTTTGATGTGTTTTCAACATTTGTTTTTATTCTGCCATTTTTTTGTTTCCATATAAATTACTTTTCTCATTTATAATGCAAATTTCATATTTTTGTAACATTTGTAATATTTTAATTTACAATTTCCCGCCGATTATATTTACAAAGTAGCCAAACGCAGAAGTTTCATATTTTTTTCGAAAGAAAATAATCAAACAGCCTGCTGCTCACGGATTACCCGCGTAGCCATTTTGATTTTTTCTTAAGAAAAAAATATGAAACTTCGATGAGATTTGGCGGATTTTTTAATATAAGCTTTGAATTGTAATTATTTTAAGTGTTACAATTCAAATCATATTTAATAATAATTCACACTATATACATTATTTTGCTATTTGGAAAATACTCATTCATCTTTTCTCTAAAAAATTCTTCTCCCTCTTTTCTTATTTCTTCTTTATACATATATTTTCCTCTGCCTCTTCCTGTCATTTTCTTTTCATCGAATATTTTTATTGCATTTGGAAATGCATCTTGATTTATCATTTTATGAACATAACTATATGTCATAAATATTAATTCAAAAAAAGCATCTTTTTTTACTTCTTCACTTAAATTTTCCTTTAGGTATTTTATTAATTCTTCATATAATTTCTTCCAATCATCTATTAAAATTATTGGTGCTATTAGTATTCCTACTTTATATCCTGCTACATGTAGTCTATTTATTGCTTTTACTCTATTTTCTAAATTTGATGTTCCAAATTCTACTCTTTGTATTATTTTTTCTGGATTTACACTCATTCTTACAATAACTCTTCCTTTATGCTCTAAATTTAGTATTGGTTCTACCATATCAAATTTAGTTGGAAATGTTAAGTATCCTCTATTATTTTCTGCAAATTTTGGTATTGTCCATTCTAAATTTCCTGTTATTGTGTTTTCTAAAATTAAATCACTATTACTTCCTATTTCAAATGTTAATTCGTTTTCACTTTTACTTACTGTTTTTATAATCTTATCTAACATTTCTTCTCTATTTACAAATAACCTTAAGTATGCGCATTTATTATAATTGCAGACTAAATAGCAATACATGCACATTGCCGTACAACCTGATGATGTATATGGCACTAGAAAATCTGATGTTTTATGGTTTGGTACAAAATTATGTGTTTTTCTTATTCCTATTATTAAATTTTTCTTTATATTAGTAAACTCTGAGTTTTGCTTACTTCTCATTTCTGGTATGTTATTATGATTTTCTATAATATGCTTTGGAACATCTTTATATTTTTCTAATAACTCTTTTCCCAGTTCATAATTTTTTATATTTTCTTCATATAAAATTTCTTGTGGTATAAACATTTTATTTTCCCTTCTTTATATAATACATTTATTTTATGTAAAACTTTTATAAAATATTTATATATTGCTACTTTCCATAAATTACCTTTGCTTTTTATTTGGTTTTATGTTAACATAATTTTAGGAGGTTTTACAAATGATAAAATTTTTAAATGATATTAAAAATATTGATAGTTCTATTATTAAAGTTATGAAACTAGGTTTTAAATTTTCTTTTATTTTAGGTATATTTTTTACATATATTTTATTTTTATATACAACAAATCCTATTTCTCATGTTACTTTTGAAATTGGATATTTGGGAGTTAAATGCAGTTTAATGTTTTTTGTTTCATTCTTAGTTGGAGCTATTGCTAGCGATAAATTAAAAAAAGGAATTATGTAATTGCTTTTTACGAAAGCCTATGGTATAATAAATATAGTTTTCCGTTTAGGAAACTAATTTTATAATTTTGGAGGAAGGATTTCCATGGGAATCAACTACATTAAACATGACATGGTGATTGATAAGGCGGCCGACTTCGGAGGAAACATCCTCTGGGTCACTGGGAACCTGACTATTAAAGCAAATGTAACAGCAAACCTTATTGTTGCAAACAAAAATATTTGCATTTCTAATAGTTCAGTTATCGTAACTCGGCACATCCAATCTTTTGGAAACATCAGCATTTCGCATGCAGTAGATTTGGGTAATGTTGATAGCATCTTCGCAGAAGGGGAGATTACTATTGATCATCCCATTCGTTATCCAAAAAAGGTGTATGCTTGCGAATTTATCAAACTTGCACCTCACTATCAGTGTCTGGGTGAAGAACATCTGGAACCTGAAATTGACGGAGAGTATGAGGCATTAGACGAGGCATTAGACCTCTAACTCACCTCCAAAAAAGCGCGTCTCTCACCTGAGAGGCGTGCTTCATTTATTTTGTTTTAATAAAAACTTAATATTAAAATAAATCTTAAATTTATTTCAATATTCTTAAGTTCCCACTAATACATTTTCTTATTTATTTAATTCTTCTAAGAACATTTTGTTTAACATTTGTGGGTTTGCTTTACCTTTTGTTTCTTTCATAGCTTGACCTACTAAATAGCCTAATGCTCTGTCTCTTCCTGCTTTGTAATCTACTATTGATTGTGGGTTTGCTTCTAATATTTTTAATACTACTTCTTTTATTGCACTTTCGTCTGAAATTTGAATCCAGCCTTTTTCTTTTATTATATCTTGTGGAGATTTAGGATTTTTGAAAAGTTCTTCTAATACTTGTTTTGCAATTTTTGAACTTATTGTTCCTTTATCTATTAATGTTACTAATTCTCCTAGTTGTTCTGCTGTAAATGGTATTTCGTTTGGTTCTTTTTCTTCTTCATTTAATATTCTTGTTATGTCTGTCATTATCCAGTTACTTACAGCTTTTGGATTATTACATACCTTTGTTGCATTTTCAAATAAGTCTGATAAGTATTTTGAAGATGTTAATATGTTGCTATCATATTCTGGTAATCCTAATTCTTTTACATATCTTTCTCTTCTGCTTTCTGGCATTTCTGGCAAACTTTTTCTTATATCTTCTATCATTTCATCAGATATATTAATTATTGCTAAGTCTGGCTCTGGGAAATATCTATAATCTTGAGCATCTTCTTTATCTCTCATTGAGAATGTTTTTCCAGATACTTCATCCCATCTTAAAGTTTCTTGTTCTATTTTTCCGCCATTTTCAATAACTTCTATTTGTCTTTGTGCTTCATACTCAATTGCTCTTGTTATTGACCTAAAAGAGTTCATGTTTTTCATTTCTGTTCTTGTTCCAAATTTTTTTGCTCCTTTTTTTCTAACAGAAACGTTTACATCTGCTCTTAAAGAACCTTCTTGCATTTTGCAATCTGAAACTTCTATATATTCTAATATTGATTTTAATTTTTTTAAATAGCTATCTACTTCTTCTGTACTTCTCATATCTGGTTCTGATACTATTTCTATTAATGGAACTCCTGCTCTATTTAAGTCTACTAAACTTCCTCTACCATATTCATCATGGTTTAACTTTCCTGCATCTTCTTCTATATGAATTCTAACTAATCTAATTTTCTTAGGTCCATCATTTGTCTCTATTTCTACATAACCATTTCTGCAAAGTGGCATATCATATTGTGATATTTGATATGATTTTGGTAAATCTGGATAGAAATAATTTTTTCTATCATTTTTACTTACATGAGCAATATTACAATTTGTTGCAAGTCCTGCCTTTATTGCATATTCCACTACTCTTTTATTAAGCACTGGTAACGCACCTGGCATTGCCATACAAACTGGGCAGCAATGTGTATTTGGTTCTCCACCAAATTCAGTAGGACATGAGCAAAATATTTTAGTTTTTGTTGATAATTCACTATGCACTTCTAAGCCTATTACAACTTCATAATCTTCTCTTGACATTTTTTATCATTCCTTCCTAACTTTTAAATTGTGGTTTATATTTTTCTCTAAATTTAACTTCTTGTTCATAAGTATATGCTGCCTGCAATAATGTTTCTTCGCCAAAAGGCTTACCTATTAATTGCAATCCTATAGGCATACCTTTTTTATCTACTCCACAAGGAATTGATATTCCTGGAAGTCCTGCAATATTTACAGAAACTGTACATAAATCTGCTAAATACATTTCTAGTGGATTATTTGATTTTGTTCCTATTTTATATGCAACTGTTGGAGATGTTGGAGTTATTAATAAATCGTATTTTTCAAATAATTTTTCAAATTCTTGTTTTATAACTGTTCTTACTTTTTGAGCTTTTTTATAATATGCATCATAATATCCAGATGAAAGCACATAAGTTCCTAATATTATTCTTCTCTTTACCTCTGCTCCAAATCCTTCACTTCTTGAATTTTTATAAATATCTTTTAGTGTTTCAAAGTTTTTTGCTCTATAACCATATCTAATTCCATCAAATCTTCCTAAATTTGAACTTGCTTCTGCACATGCTATTATATAGTAAGTAGCTAAAGCTTCATTTGCAATATCTAAAGTACATTCTTCAACTGTTGCTCCTAATTCCTTATACTTTTTAATTGCTTCTTCAACACTTTGCTTTACTTCTTCATTTATTCCCTCACCTAAAAATTCTTTTGGAACACCTACTTTTAATTTAGATACATCTTTTACTAAACTTTTTGTATAATCCTTCTTTGGCATATTTGCAGATGTAGAATCTTTTTCATCATGCCCTGCTATTACATTTAATAATATTGCACTATCTTCAACATCCTTTGTGATTGGTCCTATTTGATCTAATGATGAAGCAAAAGCAACTAGTCCATATCTTGATACTAAACCATAAGTTGGCTTTAACCCAACTACACCACAAAGAGATGCTGGTTGACGTATTGAACCTCCTGTATCTGAACCAAGTGCCCATGGTACCATTTGGCTTGCTACTGCTGCTGCGCTTCCTCCGCTTGAACCTCCTGGTACTGCATTTAAGTTCCATGGATTTTTTGTTGTTTTAAATGCTGAATATTCTGTTGAAGAACCCATTGCAAATTCGTCCATATTTAATTTTCCAAGGCTTATTATTCCTTCATCTTCTAATTTTTCTACTACTGTTGCATTATATGGTGCCACAAAATTTTCTAGCATTTTTGAACTACATGTTGTTTTTACTCCCTTAGTACATAAGTTATCTTTTATTCCTATTGGAATACCTGCTAAATTTCGATTTTTTACATTTTTTGATTTTTCTAAAGCTTCATCTGTTGTTATAGTTACAAATGCTCCAATATCTTTTTCTTTTTCTTCTATTCTCTTTGTATAACTTTTAACTATATCCTCAGATGTAATCTCATTTTTATTTAGCTTGTCCATTAATTCATGAACAGTTAATTCATAAAGTTCCATTAAATTTCCTCCATTTCTTATAATGAATTATTATTAAAAGTCCGCCAAACTCGAAAGGAGCTTTCATATTTGCATTTGGCTACTTTGTACATATAACTAAATTACTTTTGGAATTTTAAACATATTATTTTCTTTATCTGGAACATTTTCTAATAAAAGTTCTTTATCTTCAAATTCCTTTATTTCATCTTCTCTAAATACATTTACATTATTTGTACTTCCAATTGTTTCATTTATATTATCCGTATTTACACTATTAACAATATTAGCAAAATTTAATATATCCTGAAGGTTTTTTCTATATTCTTCAATCTCGTCTTCTTTAATATTAAGACTTGCTAAGTTTGCAATATGCAAAATTTCTTTTCTATCAACTTGCATAAAAAAAATCATTCCTTTCTAATTTTCTTAAGAAATTGTATTGTTCTTTTTATTATTTATACTTAAAAACAAACAGTAACATTATATAACGTTTTCTTCAAAAAAACAAGATAAAAGTATTGATTTTTACTTATTTATAATATAAAATGTAAATATTCAGATTATAAGAATAATTAAGTCTGCCAAATCTTATCGGAGCTTTCATATTTTTTTTAAGAAAAAAATATGAAACTCCTGCGTTTGGCTACTTTAGTGTGTATAATTAGTTTAAAGTAATAACTAAAATGTTACTGTTTATAGGAGGAACTTATGAAGAAATCCAAAAAAGTGATAAAAATTAACAATACTAATATAAAAAAATTAAGAGTTATGGAAGTTTTCCTATTTTTTCTATTCATTTTACTTATAATTAGACTTGCTTATCTTCAATTTGTAAGAGGAAATTGGCTAAGTAAACAGGCTAGTACTCAACAAACTTCCACTAAAACTATAGATGCTTCAAGAGGAATTATTTATGATACTAATGGTAAGGTTCTTGCAATTAGTGCAGAGGTTGATACTGTTTCTGTAAATCCTACTAGATTAAAACATTCTGATAATACAGATGTAGATTTAGATTTTGTGGCACAATCCTTTAGTAGTATATTTTCATTAGATTATACTGAAACTTTAAACAAGCTTTCTTCTGAACAATCTTATGTTACAATTGCTTCTAAGGTTGAAAGTGATAAAATAGACCAATTACGAAATTGGATGGAAACTAATGATGTAACTTCTGGAATTAATATAGATTCTTCAATTAAAAGATATTACCCATATAACAATTTAGCAAGCCATGTAATAGGTTTTACTGGAACTGATAATACTGGACTATTTGGTTTAGAAAATTCTCTTGATTCTATATTATCTGGTACAGTTGGTAAGTCTGTTACCATAACAGATTCTATTAATTCAGAAATTCCAAATCAACAGCAATCATATATAGCTGCTAAAGATGGTAGTAACGTATATTTAACTATAGATGTTAATATTCAATCTATTGCTGAAAAATATCTTTCACAAGCAGTTATTGATAATGTTGCTGATTATGGAACAATAGTTATAATGGAACCATCTACTGGCAATGTTTTAGCAATGGCAAATTACCCAGATTATAATTTAAATACTCCGTATACACCAATTGATGTAACTACTTTAGAAACTTGGGATACACTTTCTGGTCAAGAACAGTCTAACTATTTATATGAAATGTGGCGAAACAAAGCTGTTCAAAACACTTATGAACCAGGATCTACTTTTAAAATAATTACATCGGCCGTTGGATTAGAGGAAGGAATTGTAGAAGCTGAAACACCTGATATATTTTATTGTAATGGTCAAGAAGTTGTTGATGATATACCCATAAATTGTTGGAGATATAAAAATCCTCATTTAGGCCAGAGTTTAAAACAAGCTCTTGCTAATTCTTGTAACCCATCTTTTATACAATTAGGTTTAAAAATAGGAGCACCTACTTTATATAAATATTATGATGCTTTCCGGATTATTAACAAACACAAATTCTCAATTTTACGGAGAAGCTAACGGTATTTTCTATAATTTAAATTCTATAAGAAAATTTGAACTTGCAGAAATGTCATTTGGTCAAGGTATTACAATTACACCATTGCAACTTGTAACAGCTGTTTCTGCACTTGCTAATGAAGGTGTTTTAATGCAACCTAGAATTATAGATAAAATTGTAGATACGAATACAGGTAGTATTACAACCCCAGAACCTGTATCTGTTAGGCAAGTTGTTTCTAAAGAAACTGCAAATACAGTAATGGATATGTTAGATTACGCAGTAAGTGATGGAACAGGAAGATATGCTGATGTAAAAGGTTATTCTATAGGAGGAAAATCAGGAACTACTGAAAATTTAGCACAAAATAATGGTACATATGTTGCCTCATTTATAGGTCTTTCACCTACTGTAAACACACAAGCTGTTATTTTAGTTGCTTTATATAACCCAAAAGGTTATTCACATCAAGGTGGAGAAATTGCTGGTCCTGTTGTTGGACAAGTTTTATCTGAAATTTTACCATATATAGGAGTTGCCTCAACTTCTAACACAGAATCTAATTATGAAACACACACAATGCCTGATTTACAAAACAAAACAATTGCAGAAGCAAGAGAATTATTACAATCTTATGGATTTATTGTTCATACAGATAATACTGCTAACGATACAGACCTTGTAACAAATCAAATGCCTAAAAAAGGAGCACATCTATTAGATGGTGCAAACGTATTCTTATATACACAAAACAGTAATGTTGCAGCTTCGGTTACAGTTCCTAATTTTAGAGGTCTTACTGCTTCTGAAGCAATAAATATTGCTACTGAAGCAAACTTAAATATAGTACTTGATGGTAGTGGAAAAGTAATTAGCCAAGATATTGCAGCAGATACTACTGTTGAAATTGGTTCTGTAATTAATTTAACACTTAAGAGCGAATTAAATGGTGGCTGGTAAAGCCACCATTTCAATTTTTTTTCTTTGCTTTTACATACAAACTTACTGAAATTATAAATATTATTAATGATAATAACTGGGAAATTCGTATAGTTCCTAACATTAAACTATCTGTTCTTAAGCCTTCTATTAGCATTCTTACAAAACTGTACCAAATAAAATAAATATATGTTAATTGACCTACAAATTTTCTCTTATTTTTTATACTCATAAGTACAATAAACAAAATAAAAGTTGCAATTGATTCATACAAAAATGTTGGATGTACCTCTATATATTCCCCTAGCTCATATATTCCCATTCTCCAAGGTAATGTGGTTTCTGTTCCATATGCCTCTATATTTACAAAATTTCCCCATCTGCCAATTGCTTGTCCTAAAGCAATTCCTGGTGCAACAAAATCTAAAAAATTTAATAGCTTTATATCTCTCTTTTGGCAAAATATAAAACACGTAATAAAACCTCCTATTATTCCCCCATAAATTGCAAGTCCTCCTCCTCTGAAATTTAATATTCTAATTGGGTCTTCCATATATTCACTTAAATTAAATAATACATAATAAAGCCTTGCAGAAGCTATAGATATTGGAATTAAATATATGCTTAAATCTATAATATCCGAAAATTTTATTCCATACAGTCCATCTCGTATTTTAAATATCAAAAATGCAATTGCCATTGCTGATACAATTAAAATTGCATACCAATATATATCTATATCAAATATTGTAAATGCTACATTATCCATGTTAATTTTTAAATGTAACAATGGAAAAGTTATTGTATTCATATTTCCCTTTCTTTTAAATAGCACACAGTTTTAAGTTATTTCTCTTAAACGTAAACTATGTGCTATTTTATTCTAAAATATTAATAAAATTATTTCTCGTATCCTGGTTTTCCTAATAACCTAAACATATTCTTTTTATATGCTTCTACTCCTGGTTGATTAAATGGATTTACACCTAATATTTTTCCTGATATTCCACATGCAAGTTCAAAGAAGTAAATAAGTTCTCCTAAGTTTTCCGCATCTAATTTTTTTAGTTTTATTAATATATTTGGAACTTCTCCTGAAATATGTGCTTCTATTGTACCTTCCATTGCTTTTTTGTTTACAAAGTCCATAGTTTTATCTGCTACAAAATTTAATCCATCTATATTATCCGCATCTTTTTTTATTTTTATATCTGTTTCAGGTTCCTCTATACTTATTACAGTTTCAAATAAGTTTCTTCTTCCGTCTTGTATATATTGTCCTAGAGAATGTAAATCTGTTGTAAACATTGCCCCTGCTGGGAATATACCTTTATGGTCTTTTCCTTCACTCTCTCCATATAATTGTTTCCACCATTCTGTAAAATATTGCATTTTTGGTTCATAATTTACTAAAATTTCTGTATTTTTTTCCTTCTTATATAGTATATTTCTTGCTACAGCATACTGATAACATTCATTATATTTTACAGTTATTTCATTATACTTATCTTCTGCTGTTTTTGCTCCATACATTAATTTATCTATATCGATACCAGCTACTGCAATTGGCAAAAGCCCAACTGCTGTTAAAACAGAATATCTTCCACCTATATTATCTGGGATTACAAATGTTTCATATTCTTCTTCATTTGAAAGTTTTTTTAATGCACCTTTTTCTTTATCTGTTGTAATATATATTCTACGTCTTGCCTCATCAATTCCATATTTAGATTCCATAAATTCTCTAAATATTCTAAAGGCTATAGCAGGTTCTGTTGTTGTTCCTGATTTTGATATAACATTTATTGAAACATCTCTATTCCCTATGCATTCTAATAAATCGTTTATATAATTAGGACTTAAATTATTTCCTACATAAAATATTTGTGGTGTTTTTCTATTTGGTAGCAAATTATAAAAAGTATTTGTTAAAGATTCTATAACTGCTCTTGCTCCAAGGTATGAACCTCCTATTCCTATTACCAAAAAAACTTCTGAATCGTTTTTTATCTTCTCTGCACTCTTTTTTATTCTCTCAAACTCTTCCACATTATAATTTGTTGGCAAATGAAGCCAACCTGCAAATTCATTTTCATCGTTAGCTATATTATGTAATTCATTATGTGCAGCTTCTACTTGCTCACTATACTTCATTAATTCTTCTTTATCTAGTCCAGTATTTTTCAAATCAACTTTTATATTTGACATTTCATATAACCCCCTATAATTTTAATATTTATAATTTTATAATATTAATTAAATTTATGCAATAGAAATTAGATAATTAAATATGCTATAGCTGTAATCATTAACTTTAAGAGCTATGTTTTCCATAGTTCTATACTAATATTAATCTATAAACATTTTGTAATAAATTATTTGCCAATACTCTTGAATTTTATTATAGTATGGTGATTCCTTATCTTGAACGTTATATAAATTTCCATCTTTATCCTTGTAATATTGAGCAGTTATTACAGGAATTTCTTCTCTTAATTTAGAAACATATTTTGCATAAGATGTTTTTGGCATATTAGCTACATCTAGCAATAAGCTTTGCAAATAATTAGTACTTATTTCTATATTAGATTGTTCTTCTATATCAAAATTTGCAAATATTATAAATGGAATAATATACTTTTCTTCTTCTTTTGAATAATTGCTATCTATATCTCCATTATTTAATATGTTTAAACTTGGTTGATGATCTCCAAAAAATAGCAAAATAGTATTTTCATTATAATTTTTTATAAATTCTATTAATTCTTTTAGTGCTTCATCAGATTCTTCTTCTCCCTGCATGTATGAGTTTAACTGCTTATCTTCACTATATTTTACACGATTTCTATCTATATTATTATATGGTACATGGTTTTGTACAGTCATAATAAATGTAAAATTTTTTTCTGTATTTTCTTTCTCATTCATAATATTATACCAATAAGAATATGTAGATGCATCAGAAGGGAACATATTTAAAGAACCTGTTATATTTGGCATATCATATAAAAAAACTACATTTTTAAATTTTAGTAAATTATAAATTTTAAATCTATTATAACCTGTTTCATAATAAGGATGTATTCCATAAGTATTATAATTAAGTTTATTCATATATTCAACCATGGATTCTTTAACTTCTTTCGTAATATATTGTTGGTATGGCACAGATCCTTTTGGCAAAAAAGCAGTTGTATTTTGAGTTAGAAATTCATATTCTACATTAGCAGTACCATATCCATACCATGATGAATGCATAATTCCACTTACAACATTTTCTTCTCCTATAAGTTCATGAAAATATTTTATGTTATCTTCAGAAATATCTTCAAAATTATATACAGATTGTAAGTCTGCAAAAGATTCATTTATTACTACAATAACATTAGGAAGATTTTCATTTTTTTCTCGTATATCGTCTGTATATTGTTCTAATATACCTTCTATTTTATTTTTATTATAATTTTTTGGCTTTGATACATTCAAATCCTTAATCATTTTCATTAAAGTAACATTTGCTCCTAATTTATTATACTCACTATTTATATTAAAAATTTCAGTTTCTTCTGAAAGTAGATTTATTTTGTCTATTTTTATGAATAAAACTATTATTCCAATAATTCCTATAAATATTTTTATAATTCTCGCTCTTGTTTTTTGTTTGTTTCTGAATTTTATAAAAATCCATAGTATTAGATTTATAATTATGAATAGTATAATAGATACAATTAAAATTAAATCTATATCTATTTTTATCCCTTTTGCTACATTAAGTGCTGTTCTTATTGAAAAAATATCTGATACAGTAATAGCAGCTCCCCTAATTTGTTTTACTATATAATTTAAAACACCAAAGCCTAACGTAAATACTGAAACAATTGTACAAGATATTTTTCTATTTGTTATCCCAGAAATAAATATATAAAAAAATATAAAAATTAAAAAATTATATATGAATTTTTGAAAACTAAATATATATGTAACAACATTTTTTACATTTTCTCCCCAAAATTCAGAAAAAATAACAAAAGTTTTTAAATTTATTCTATCACCACTTAAAAAAACCATGTAGATATAACAAATAAGTAAATATAAAAAAACTACTACTATTTCCTTGCATATATCGCTTTTAATCACATTACTTATTTTCTCTTTATATTTATCCATTTGCATATTTTCACATTATTCCTTCCTCATATTATTAGCTATAATAAGAAAAGGAAGCAATTTTTTCTTCCTTTTCCTTATTATTTTTTATTTTAATTTAATTTTCTTGTATTGAATATAGCATCCTACTCCAAATATAGCAATTATTATACTTAAAACTATTATAAATTTACTATTTCCTGTATTTGGAATTATATTATCTGTTTGAGTATCATCTTTATCTTCTGGCTTTTCTGTATTATTATCATCTCCTGGAGTTTCTGGTTCATTCACATCTCCTGAATCTCCTGGTTCATATTTAGCAAATGTTACTACAACATGTTTGTCTTCTGTCATATTAATAAATTTATTTAGAGTAACTGTACCATCTGCATTAGCTTCGAAATTTATTGCACTACCATTTACTTTTATTTCTTTTACATAATATCCTTCTTCAGGTGTAACTATTATATCTTTAACACTATCTTTTCCTTCTCCTACTTCTTCACATATTTCTTTTCCTTCATCTGTTATTGTTCCACCTATTCCCTCTACTTCTGTTGTTATTATGTAACTCTTTTCTTTATACCAATATGTAACTTCTATATTTTGTGTGTTTTCTATTGTTCCTTCCCAATTATTTGTTTTTTCTACAAATTCATATTTCTCTAATACCTTTTGAGACATTTCTGTTGTATATGTTTCTCCAACTTTTTTTGTTTGAATTACATCTTCATCTAGTTTTTTATTTGTTCCATATTCTAAATGATGTGTTATTACTTGTACTTTTTGTTCTTTTTTAGCAAATATTACTACTATATGTTTATCTTCTGTCATATTAATAAATTTATTTAGAGTAACTGTACCATCTGCATTAGCTTCGAAATTTATTGCACTACCATTTACTTTTATTTCTTTTACATAATATCCTTCTTCAGGTGTAACTATTATATCTTTAACACTATCTTTTCCTTCTCCTACTTCTTCACATATTTCTTTTCCTTCATCTGTTATTGTTCCACCTATTCCCTCTACTTCTGTTGTTATTATGTAACTCTTTTCTTTATACCAATATGTAACTTCTATATTTTGTGTGTTTTCTATTGTTCCTTCCCAATTATTTGTTTTTTCTACAAATTCATATTTCTCTAATACCTTTTGAGACATTTCTGTTGTATATGTTTCTCCAACTTTTTTTGTTTGAATTACATCTTCATCTAGTTTTTTATTTGTTCCATATTCTAAATGATGTGTTATTACTTGTACTTCTTGTTCTTCGCCTGGGTCTTCTGTATCTTTTTTAGCAAATGTTACTACTATATGTTTATCTTCTGTCATATTAGTAAATTTATCTAACATATATGTTCCATCATCATTTGGCTCAAACTCTATTGTATCATTATTTACTTTTATTTCTTTTATATAATATCCTTCATAAGGTGTAACTATTATATCTTTTACGCTATCTTTTCCTTCTTTTACTTCTTCACATATTTCTTTTCCTTCATCTGTTATTGTTCCACCTGTTCCTTCTACTTTTGTTGTTATTATATAACTTTTTTCTTTGTACCAATATGTTACTTCTATATCATCTGTGTTTTCTATTGTTCCTTCCCAATTATCTGTTTTCTTTACAAATTCATATTCATTTGGTACCTCTTCAGATATTGTTGTTGTATATGTATCTCCAACTTCTTTAGTTTGAATTACATCTTTAGCTAGTTCTCTTTCTGTTTCATATTCTAAGTGATGTGTTATTACTTTAGCTGATTCTTTAGGCAATAGCCAAGAATCACCTTCCAAAGTTAACTCAGCATTAACTGGTAAACAAACTACTGGACGGATACCTTCATAATTATAATTAGGAGTACCTGCAATCGTTCGCCCACCCACGGATATAAGCCCGTCATTAACACTACTACCGTGTCCGTCACCCGTTGGAGCAGCTAACCAATATCCCTTCCAAACATTTAAATTGTATTTGTATGGGAAATATAAATCATCATTGAGTACATCATCTTCCTCATTAAGTCTCACATTAAAATACCATTCTTCATTATTATAATAGCCATATTTGTTTATATCATAATTTATTTTTTCATATTTTTTTTGTTCCATACTACTTAAAAGCATTTCTAAAGTTGCTGCACCTGTTGCTTGTGAACCTTCCATTCCACTCGCAAAATAACTCCATATATTTGGATCTAATAATACTGCTGTTGCTTTAGCTGACTGAGAAGCAAGAGTACCATATTGAGAAGATTTTAATTTTTCTATCATAAATTTTTTTGCTATTTCATCTGAAATATCTTCTAGCCCTTTTTTTTCAGCGAAATTACTACTATGACTCCAACCAGCTGCATAATCATTATAATCAATTATTAAACCTGCATTTGTTGGTAGTTTACTAATTGGTACATAATCTGCTGCTATCAAAAATACATTTGTGCCATCATTATAAAATATTTTCCAATCATTTGTTATATCTCCATCATCATTTAAATCTACATTATATTCTGCCCAATCTCCATAATTTTCTGGTTTTACTTTACTTGCTAGTGTTTCACTTGATGTACTAGAACTTTCATCTGTTAATCCTATAACATTTTTATAATATACTAATATACTAAATATGAATACACTTATTGCTAATATGATAATCACCGGAAAAAATTTTTTATTTTTTAAATGAACTTTTACTTTATCCATGTTTACATTATCTCCTTACTATATATTTTTATATATTTATAATATCATTTTTATATACTCATGTAAACATTTTTTACAAATGTTGCAGAAATGTAATACTTTTGTAACATTTTTGTAATATTATGGGGTACGATTCACAACCACAGCATATTTAATAATAATATAAATTGTAAACGAGGCCGACCCTTGAGTAGCCGTACAAATAAGTACGGCGTACAATTATATCCCCTATACTTCTTATCGAAGTAGTTATTTTGAATTAAGGTGTAATTTCAGTCCGGTCGGAGGCCGCAAGTTTAAATTTATATTATTATTAAATATGCTGTGAATATTGTAAAAATCCGCCAAACGCAAGAGTAGCCGGAATAAAGATAATTACTTGCGTTGGATTTTAAGACAAAAATTAAAAGAACCCATATAAGAGCTATTTGTTCTTATATAAGTTCTCTATTCTTTTACTACATAACATTTAATTTTTTAGCTAAGTTTGATTTTTTTCTTGAAGCTGTATTTGGTTTTATAATACCTTTTGAACAAGCACCATCTATTTTCTTTGTAGCTAATTTTAAAGCTTCTTGAGCTTTTTCTTTATTTCCTTCTGTTACTGCTGATTCAAACTTTTTAACAGCTGTTTTATATTCTGATTTTATCATATTATTTCTTAAAGTTTTAGTTTCTATTACACTAACTCTTTTTATTGCAGATTTAATATTTGGCATTAATTGCACCTCCCTTAAAGTCAAATTAAAATTTCACTTTTTAAATTGTACCACGTATTTGCAAAATTTGCAAGCAAATGTTGGTAATTTCTTAAAAATTTGTGACTAGTACGTGAAAATGTCCCAAATTTTACGTTAGTTTGTAAATAAAAATGTCTCGAATTATAAACAATTTATTCCAATTTCCTTATTGACATTGAGCCTCTAATCCTTTGGAAACCTATCTTTGTCAAAGTCAATGGTATAAATGCTTTGAGACTCAAAAGCATACCAAAGGATTACTCAATATCAATAAGTTTTCTCGGCATAAAAACATATTTTTTTAGATTAAAAGTTGGGACATTTTCACTTGCAAATACACTCTTTTTTTGAGACATTTTCATTTACAAGTCACACAAATGTTGGTAATTTCTTAAAAATTCGTAAATTTTCTCAATTTGTTTAATTTTATTATATACAATTTCTTAAGCTTTCTCTTTTATAGAGTTCATAGTATCAGCCCGCAAGTTTCAATTTATATTATTGTTATTCAAACTGTAAATTGTAACTATTTTTAAAAATTTAAGTAACATGCATTTGACCTATCATTAATTTTCATGTATAATAATTTATGTTTTAATGGAGATAATTTTAAATAATACCTCAAGATGTTAGTTCATTAGTATATCTTAGGCAATTAAAAGAAAGGATAGATTTTTTTATGTTGGAAGATTTGTTAATACCTGATGATAAACGTGTTACAATTGATTTGCATGACATGGAACTGTTAGAAGCACGTTATTATTTAGATAAACTGTTCGAAACTTTACCAGATGATATTTTAGAAGTTGTAGTTATTCACGGATATCGTAAAGGACAAGTTCTTCTTAATATGGTTAGAAAAGATTTTAAGCATCCACGAATAAAACAAAAAGTAATTCCCCTTAATAAAGGAATTACTCTGTTTTTAGTTTAATTCTTTTTTTAGCATTTCTAAGTCTGGATCTAGCAATACTTCATCATATATACTTATTTTGCTCATATTATTTATATCTTGTGCAGTATATCCCATATTTTTTAATTCTTCTGTGGTATAATTTGTTATTATACTATATTTATCATTTTCTTTTACAATTTTTACTAAAATCTTGTTTAATATTCCGAGCTTTAGTTCTTATTATATAACTTAATCCATTTTCAAATATTATGCTTGTATTTGGTACTCTTAATCCGCTTCTCTCCCACCATATTAAATCTAATGAAATCTTTCTGTAATTTGTTAAATACTCCACTCCTTGAGATATCTTTAAAATTAATAAAAAATTGCCATCATCTTCCTGTTTTATGTACGCAATTTCAGCAGGTATTTCTTGGTTTGATGATAATCTTACTTTTAAATCCTTACCTACTGTAGCATTTTTTGCATCATCTGAATTTGTTGTTACTGCTATATAACATTCAAAATTATTTATTATCTTCCCCATCGTTTCACTTGTTGTTACTATTTGACCTGTAATCAAATTCAAATCTTCTAACATTTTAGTACTAATATTTTCAAAATTTTCAGGTGTTAGTGTTGTTTCAAAGCCATCAACTCTATATGATACTATTCCCCCTATTGGTGCATTTTCATATTTTGAATCATTCCTTAATTGATTTTCAATATTTATTTTTTCATCTATTAGATTTTTTATGTATGAACCAGCTGGGCTTAATTCCCCTGATATTCTTGCCTTCTTTTCAATACAGCTATTTATATCTGATTTATATTCTTTTATTTCTTGTATATTATTTTTATTTTGTATGCCATTTATCTGTGTTTCTATTTGGTTTTCTAATGCTTTTATGTCACTAGAAGGTACCTCTATTCTACCATCTAATGCCTCCTGTATTTGCGTATTTAATTCATCAATCTTTTCATTTAATGCTTGTTCATTTATAGTTTCATATCTAAATATTGCTTCTCCTACTGAAACCCTTTCTCCTTCATTTATTATTTTAACTAATCTATTTTGATTTTCTGGTGTTTGTATTATCTTTTCATCTCTTATAACATATCCTATTAAACTTTCTTCTTCATATATCTTTCCTTGTTCTACTAAAAAAGAATCTGTCGGATTCATCGCTAAACTTATTATTTGATATATACAAAGGATTATAGTGAATAATATAATTGATAGCAAAGTTACCTGTATTACATTTTTTCTTATTTTACTTGCTTTTAAATTATCTTTACGCTTTTTTCCTTTCGTTTTTGACTTTGCCATTTTTATTCACTTTCCTTTCTAAGCATAATTATAAGTTACTCTTTAACAATTATATCTATATTATAATTAGTATCCTTTTCTCCATCTAACCATATTATTTCTTTATTCTTCCTAAACCATGTTAATTGTCTTTTTGCATAATGTCTAGTCTCTTTCTTTATCTTTTCTATCATTTCTTCTTTGGTTAATTTGCTTTCTAAATATTCTACCACTTCTTTATAGCCTAATCCTTGCATTGCTGTAGGAATCTTTTGATATTTCTGTATTAAATTTTGTACTTCTTCTATCAAACCATCACTAATCATTTGGTCAACTCTTTTTTCTATTCTTTCATATAGTTTTTCTCTTGGCAATGTTATTGCAAATACTTTATAATTATATTTTACTCCATTTTTTCTTGATTCTTCCTCTTGCTCAGTTTTTGTTTTGCCTGTCTTATGGTATATTTCTAATACACGTATTATTCTTTTTTTATCATTTATACTTATCTTTTCCATTGCTTTTGGGTCTATTTTTTTCGCTTCTTTAAATAACCTATCTAAGCCTTCTTTTTCTGCAATCGTATTTAACTTATCCCTATATTCTGTATCTATTTTTTCATCTTGAAATTCTATTCCATATATTAAGCTATCTATATATAGTCCTGTTCCACCCACAATGATTGGAGTTTTACCTTTTGATAAGATTTCTTCTATTATCTTATCTGCATTTTTTTTAAAGTTAGATACACTATATCTTTCTTCTGGTGATACATAATCTAACATATAATGTTTTATGCCTTGCATTTCTTCTGCACTTATTTTAGCTGTACCTATATTCATATCTTTATATATTTGCATAGAATCTGCTGATATTATCTCTCCATTTATTCTCTTTGCGAGTTCTACTGCTAATTTACTTTTTCCTGAAGCAGTTGGTCCTCCAATTACATATACTGTTGGCTTTGTGCTTTCCATATTAATTCCTTTCTTGCTCTTTAGAGGCACACATATAAATTATTTTCTCCTATTAAATTTTCGTTCTAAATCCATTTTGTCCATTTTTATAGCAGTTGGTCGTCCATGTGGACATGTAAATGGATTTGGTAATACTAATAGCTTTTTCATTAAATTATCTACTTCTTCTTTTTCTAAACTCATATTTGCTTTAACTGCTGCTTTACATGCTATTGTTGCTATAAATCTATCTTCTTTTTCCTGTTTTGCTGTAATTGCTACTGTATCTATTGTATCTAATATTTCTAAAAATAATTCTTTTGTATCCATATCCATACAAATTGATGGAACTCCTATTAATCTAATTGTATTTTCACCAAATTCTTCTAGCATAAATCCTGCTTTTTTGAACAAATCTATATTTTCTCTAACTATTGATTTTTCTTTATGTGATAATGTAATTATATCTGGTAATAACATTATTTGAGATTCTTTTTTTGTATCTTTATAGTAATTTTGTTTTATTTCTTCATATAATACTCTTTCATGTGCAGCATGCTGATCTATAATGTACATTTCATTTCCCATTTCAATAATTATATATGTAGAAAATACTGAGCCACAATATTTGTATGCTGGAATTTGTGAATATTCTTTCTCATCTTCAAATACCGAAATATTTTTTGAATCTGCAAATGCATAATTTGTTATTTTTTCTGCATTTTCATTTTGTTCACCTATGTTTACACCAAATGTTTTATTGTACATTTCATCAAATTTTATTTCATCTTCTTCATCGTTTTGTATATTATCTTCTTTATAGCTCTCATTGCTTTTATAAGCAAATATTTCCTCAATAGCATTTTTTTCTACATTTTCTTCTATTTCGTTATTTTTCTTTTTAAATATTCCAAATAGACCACCTGTTTTTTCTTCTTTTGGCGTTTCTTTTATTATATTTATTCTTCTTGTTTCTTGATTTTCTATATCCGAATTTTCATTCTTTTCCATAGTTGTAATTTCATTATCTAATATTTCCTGTTTATTATGTTCTTGTATAAGATTTTCATTACTATTTAAATTTTGTTTTTGTTCTAAAACACCGTTTTCAATTTTTGGTTGTTCTTGAATAGCATTTTCTTTAGCAATTATATTTGTTTCCTCTTTTTCTGTGTTTTTTATTAAGTCTCCTTTCAAAAGTGCTTCTCTTATAGCATGGTATATTGCTTTAAACACTTTCTGCTCTTCTTGAAATCTTATTTCTAATTTTGTAGGATGAACATTTACATCTATTAATCTAGGTTCTATTTGTATGTTTAATATTAAGAATCCAAACTTTCCTATTGGAAGCAATCCTTTAAACGCCTGTTCTGCACCTGCTGATAGTGTTTTATCTTTTATGTATCTTTTATTTACAAAGAATAACTGGTATGACCTATTTCCTCTTGCTATTTCTGGTTTTCCTATAACACCTGTAATTTTAATATCTTCATAAGTATAGTCTACATCTATTAACCCATCTGTAGTTTCTTTTCCATATATGTTATATATTGCTGTTCTTAATTCTCCATTTCCATTTGTTTTTATTATTGTTTTATTTTCATTTAATAATTTTATTGCTACATTAGGATTTGCTAAAGCAATTCTTTTAACTGTATCTTCTATATAACCTAATTCTGTATAATCTTTTTTTAAAAACTTATATCTTACTGGTGTATTATAAAACAAATTGCTTATTATTATTGTTGTACCCTTTTGTGCTCCTATTTCTTCTTGTTCTAGTATTTCACCACCTTCTAATACTATTTTATTTCCTGTAAATTCTTCTTCTGTTTTTGTAATTACTTCCACATGTGCTATTGCAGCTATACTTGCTAAAGCCTCTCCTCTAAAACCCATTGATTTTACATTTTCCAAATCATCTGCTGTTCTTATTTTACTTGTTGCATGTCTCTCAAATGCAAAACTCAAATCATCTTTAGCTATTCCAGAGCCATTATCTATAATTTTTATTTGATTTATTCCTCCATTTTTTACTTCTACACTTACACTAGTTGCTCCTGCATCTATTGAATTTTCCATTAGTTCTTTTACTACCGAAGCTGGTCTTTCTATAACTTCTCCTGCTGCTATTTGATTTATTGTTAAATCATCTAATAAAACGATTTTTCCCATATTTTTTTATATTCCTTTCTATATTTTGAAAAAGTTTAGTATTTCTATTTTTCGTTTAATACAAACCATTCTCCACATAATACATATTTCCATCTTTTTCTATTCCATTTAGACTTATTACTTCTCCATTAGAAAAATTTACCACTATTTCATCTTGAATGTCTTCAAGTTCTAATATTTCTTCTATATCTTGGCTTGAAAAATATCTTAATAATGGTTCTTCTATATTAGTTGTTTTTATATAATTAGTTGTTGCATCATTAGCTATAATTTGCTTCAACTTTTCTTTAGCCGAACTAGGCATTGATGAACCTGGATACTCTGTTCCCTCTTCCATAATTATATCCACTTTCTTTTGTATAGTTTTCATGTTTGTCTCAAATCTTACCACTTTTGATTTTTCAAATGTACCAGCTCCTTGTGTTATAACTATTCCGGCAATCATAATTAGTAATAATATTGTAATCATAACACTTATTAGTGTTATACCTCTATTATCTTTCACAATCTTCATCCCCTAGTTTTTTTATTTCTGGAATTATTCTATCATATTGAAATTTCTTTTTCAAGAATTTTATTGACTTTTTTGTTTTATGTAATAAATTTAATTACTACTACGAAAACTAAATCAAAAAGTTTTCATTCATGGTGGTACCTTTAAAGGCATGAAGATCTGTTCATTTCCTAAGTTCAATTAATACTAATATAAATAGAAAAAGAATTCTGGGGGTATGTACCCAAAATTCTTTTTTATGTTTAATTATTTTTCTTTATTATTCCAATTACAACAATTACCACTAACGCACTTAAAACAGATATCATAACTATTGCAGGAGTTATATTCATTTTTTGCTCTTGTACCTCATTTGATGATATATATACATTAATTTTATATTCTCGTTGTGTTACACCATCTTTAGCTGTAACTACTACTTTTATTAGATTATCTCCTTCAGTTAAATTCTCATTTCCTATTATTTTATATGTAGCTTCTTCAGATTCTGTTTCAACTAAAACTTCTAATCGTGACCTTATTTCATTTATTGTTAAATTATAATTATATATATTATATTTAAAAAGTGGATATATGCTAAAACCTCTTATTGATAAACTCTTTAAATTAGCATTTGCACTTTCTAAATTGTCAGTTTTTGTAACATGTATATTGTATGTTTTTGTATTGCCTGCCTCAGCTGTAACTACTATTTCTATTGTGTTTTCGCCTTCTTTTAAATCAGTATTTCCTCTAACTGTTACACTTGCATTATCATCTTTTGGTATAGCCTCTACATTGATTTCTTCTGTTTCCAAATCAACAATTAAATAATAATCAGTAATGTCTTCATTAAATTTTGGATATAGACTATCTATATTCACATCTATATATAAAGACTTTAAATTTGCATCATCTGACTCATCATCTTCATCATTGTCTAAATTAGAATTTACATTATATGTATATTCATCATCATCATCTTGATTAGTATTATTATTTTGAGCATTATAATTATTTTCACTATCATTGTTATTATCTTGAGCATTATTACTATTATTATATTCATTATTATTAGTATTGTTATCATCATTGCTTGTATTGCTATTGCTCTCATTATTAGTAGTATCATCATTATTATCATAGTCATAATTATTACTGTTATTGTTATTATTATTTTCATCTGTTTCTGTAGTATTGTCTGTGTTATTATCTGGACTTTCTACAACATTATTATCAACTTCAATATCAGTTGCTTTACTGTTTATTGATATGCTAGTTATACATATAGTACTTAATAAAATAATTGAAATTATTTTTTTTATATTCATATATTTCTCCATTTTTATATAATGTTTTTTTATTTTTTCATAACTCCGTTATCAAATTACCATTCTTGATTGTTCAATACCTTTTTTGGATTTTCTGTTGATATTTTATAAAAATATGTATCGCCTACCATTTTTTTTATTTTTTTTATGGATTCTGGAATTTTTAAATAAATTGATTTTTCTCTATGGCAATCACTTCCTAAAAAATGAACTTGCTGTCTCTTTAATAATGTTTTTAAAGTTTTTTTAGCATTTCTTCCATATAGATCTAACATACTTCCATAATTACATTGCATTAAAGCACCTTTCTCTATGTATTCTTCTACAAGTTCAGGATTTTCTTGCACATATTTATATCTTTCTGGATGTGCAATTATAGGTTTTATACTGATAGCTTGTAAATAATACAATACATAATCAAGATAATTAACTTTAGTGGCAAGTGGCAATTCAATTAGCATATATTTACTGTCATTTAAAGTTAAAACTCTTTTATCTTTAATAAGATTTTCTAACATATTAGATATATATATTTCCATTCCTGAATGTAATGTTATATCTATATTTTTGTTATCAAGCATTTCTTGCAAATTTTTTTTCCACAAAATTAATTCATCTGTAGTTGGTTCATAATGATCTAATAAAAAATGTGAAGTCATTATTATGTCTGTAAATCCAACATTTTTCGCCTCATTAATCATATTAAATGTTTCTTGAACACTTCTTGAGCCATCATCAATTGTTGGAATGATATGTGAATGCATATCTATCATCTTATTACTCCTTAATTATTTTTTTTTCATAAAGTCCTGCATTTGTTTTATTATTTCTTCTGATTTATCTGATATATTTGATGATGTTGAACTATAATAGTATGTAGATTCGTATTTTGCTACATTTACTGGTATTTTATTAAATACTACTCCTGCTATTTTGCCACCAACATTTTCTATTGATTTTTTTACTTTTTGCAAACTGTCTTTTTTAGTTTGTTTATGTGCGGTTACTATTATTGTACTATCAGCAATTCTAGATAATATAATTGAATCAGTTACAAGTAAACTAGGTGTACCATCTAATATTATTATATCAAAAGCTTCCTTTAATTTTTCTAGCATATTAACGGTTTTTTCAGATGCTAGTAATTCAGATGGATTTGGTGGTACATTACCTGAAGTTATTATATATAAATTATTTATTTCTGTTCGTCTAACATATTTATAAATATCTTCTTTTTCACCTTTATTTGTTTCGTCTATTCCTGATAAAAAATTTGATAATCCAGGTATTGCATTTACTTGAAATAACTTATGAATTCTACCCTTTCTCATGTCAGTATCAATTAAAACTACCTTTTTCCCTGCTTGTGCAAAAGTTATAGCTAAATTTGATGAAACCCATGTTTTTCCTTCTCCAGGCATTGTTGATGTAATTAATAATGTATTTAATGATTTCTGAGAATTCATGAATTGTATATTAGTTCTTAATGTTCTAAACTCTTCTGCTATTGGAGATTTTGGGCTTCTTTGAACAATTAATTCTTTTTTCATGCTCCTCTACCTCCTCTTCTTTTGTTCAATTCTGTACCATAATTAGGTATTGAACTTAAAACTAATAATCCAGAACACTTTTCTATATCCTCTTCTGTTTTTATTGTTGTATCTAGCATATTAGATACTAAAACAAATATTACAGAAACTACTATTCCTAAAAAAGCAAATATTGTTATATCTTTTACATGATTTACATTGCTTGGAACACTATCTGGTTCTGCTCTATCTAAAATGTATATATTACTAATATTATATATTTCAACTATCTTTTCGCTAAAAACTTCTGCTATTTTGTTAGCAATTTGTGCTGCATAATTTGGATTTTTATTTTGTACAGTTATTTCTATAACATCTGTATCTTTAACAGATTGTACAGAAATATTATTCTTAATATTTCCCTCACTTATTCCTTCTATATCTAGTTCTTGTACAACCTGTCTTACTAGTGAGTCGCTTTCCATAATTACACTATATGTAGATACTAATTTTGAATTTAATGTTAAATCTGTTTGTGTAATTGCTGAGTTTCCGTTATTTTCAACTGTTGATGAACTTTGCACTAATACTAATTTTGTTGATGATTTATATTTAGGAACCACAAAAAAATACGAATAAACTATACCAGCAATAACGCTTATTAATATAATTAGTAATATTTGTAATTTTTTGTACCAAAAAATTGTAAATAATTCTTTTAAATCTAACTCTTCCATTTTTCTCCTTCCACCTTCGTAACTCTCCTTGAAATATTATATATGTTTAATTATAAATTTACAATACTTCTTTTAAATTAATCATATAATTCTATCTTATCATATACATATTTTCCAAGAAAATTCATTTGTATAAATTCTATAATTATATTAGTTTCCTTTAGCTTCACGTTTTCTATTGTTAAACAAGTTACCTAATATTATCAAAACAATTCCAACTGCTAGTAAAACAAATCCACATTTTTCTACTTTTCCCATAAAATCATCAATTATATTTCGTAATGAATTTGAAATTGTACTATTTAATATAGTTATTGTATTAATTTTTATTTGTGTATTAATAAATATATTCGTAATTATGTAAAACACACCTGTTGATGTAGCTCCAACACCTAAACTTGCTATTCCTTTAAATATGTTTTTATAACATATTAAACATATTAATATAGCAACTATAATAATAGTTATTAGTAATGCTTGTTTAGCAATTTTTATGTATTTTACTACTTTAACATATATGTTATTAATATTTTGTTCATATTTTGTATGAATTATTGTTTTTGTATATTCATTACAAATAGTATCTATAAAAGTATCTATTGCATCTCTTTGTATAACTAATAATCTTGGATTATCTATAGAATTCTCTATTTTTCTGTTTAAATTTGTTCTAATTTCAGTTGTATCAATAGTTTTATTTGTTCCATCATAAATATTGCTAATTATTAAATCTACATCTGTTTTAACTTTTTCTTCTGTTAATATATCGTTCATAATATCTTCATCTAATCCAGATTGGCCAACATAGTTTTCAAAATTAGATTGTATTTCTTGATATATTCCTTTATAATAATCTGTTTCATCTAATTTTGATAGTACATACTCTTTATTTAAAATAGTAGAAGTAATAATATTTATGAAAGCAATTGATATAAGAGCAACTGTTAAGATCATAACTAAAACATATCTAATTATTGTTCCAAGTACTTTCATTTTCCCTCCTATTGTTCTAATTCAGCATATACTACATATCTTTGTGTTGTATATCCAATATTTTTAAATGGATAACATGTATATACCATTAATATTTCTTTTTCGTCTTGAATTGGTAGCATATCAGTTTGTGTTTCTTGTATTAATTGCATATCATATATTTTATATGTATATTCACCATAAGATGTTTTTACAGTTATTTCATCTCCTAATTCTAATTCAGAAAATCTTCTAAATACTTTTGCTGAATTATGTCCCATATATATTATTGATCCACCTTCTCCAGGGAAATAACTACCACTTGAATGTCCTACACCTTTTTTTAATATTTCTAAGGTATCTCCAAAATATACTGGTAAATCTGCATCTATCTTTGGAATTTGTATAGTTGCATATTGTGTACCATATTCAGGATAACTATCTAATCTTTTTTTCTCAGGTATTAAGTTTATTTCTTGTTCATGTTCTTTATATGGAGTATCTATTGACACCTTACTAATTAATGAAATAGTTCCATCTATTTGTTTTCCTGCAATTAGATGAATTGCCCATATAACTATTCCAGTAATAAATAAAGCAACTATTATATGTATAATAGTTGCTTTTAATGTCTCTCTAACATTACTATGCATTAACTGATAATCTCTTTTTTATTGCAACTGTTACTATTGCTATAGCTAGGGCAATTACTACTATTGAAGAAACAATTAAAACCATGTTTACATTATTTCCTGTGTAAGTTAATGTACCATTATCAAATGTAACTGTTGTAAATGTTCTTCCATCATTTCCAACAATAACTACATTATTATTGTTAAATGTTAATTTTGCACCAACAACATCTGCTGCGCTATTTGCTATAGATATTAGTTCATTTTTCTCTTCTTCCTTTAAATTTGAAACATCTGTAACACCTGCATCTTTCATAACTTGAGCTGCTGCATTTGCTTTTTGTAATATTGAATTAGCTTGGTCATCTGTTACTTTATATTGTTTAACGAATCTTTCGATTTCAACTTTGCTTGCTCCTGATAAACCATATTGAGCTCCTATAGCATAAATTTCATCTGCTAATGTATCAGCTCCTGTATAAGCTAGTGTACCATTATCAAAAGAAACTGTTGTAAATACTTTTCCATCTTTACCTACAACTACTGCTTTTCCATTTGTTAATGTTACTTTTGCTCCAACAACACCTGCAGCTTCATTAGCAATTTCTATTAATTGACTTTTTAATTCTGGTGTTACATCTTTAATATCTGTTATTCCAGCATTTTGTAAATCGCTAACAGCTTCTGTTGCTTTTGCATATATTTCTGCTGCTTGGTTATCTGTTACATTATATGTTCTAATAAATCTTTCGATTTCTACTTTCCCTCCAGCATTTAATCCATACTTAGCCCCCAACTCATATAATTCATCTGCTAGATTATTAGATGTTGTTGTTTCAGCATTTACTACTGTTGTAAATAATAAACTAATCATTGCAATTAAAAATACAATTGAAATTATTTTTTTCATTTTAAACCTCCCCTAAAAAAACTAATAGAATTATAACATTAAATATCTTTGTGTGCAATAGTTTTTTTAAATTTTTTTATTTATATTTTTATTTTACATAATTTTATGGTTAAATTGCTTTTCTGTATTGTATATTTTTAATTTGTAGTACAGTTTATCTCATGATACTATTAATCATCTTACATCTTTTTCATTAATTTTATTGACTTTTTTGTTTTATATGATAAAATTATACTGATATGCGGGTATAATTTAGTGGTAGAATTCCATGCTTCCGACCTGGTAGCGAGGGTTCGATTCCCTCTACCCGCTCCAAAAGTGTGAATTTAACAATTTGCGGTGAATAGAAAATAATTAAAAGTGGAACTAAAAGCACTTATATGCAATTGATCCCACTTTTTTTTTTATAGTCCTATTATAGAAAATTTCGTAGTTTTATTTTTTGTTTACAATTTTTTGTATTTCATTATAATCGTATCCTGCTGATGTTAGTTTGTTTTTTCTTTCTACTCCATTTCCCCATAAACCTTTTATTACTTCTTTAGCTATTTCTTCATTTGATTTCTTACTAGAAGAAGTATTATTTAGTTTGTTATTTACAATTTTTTGTATTTCATTATAATCATACCCTGCTGATGTTAATTTATTTTTTCTTTCTACTCCATTTCCCCATTTTCCAGCAATTACTTCTTGTACTATTGCATTTATATCTTGTTTTGCTGGTTCTGTAGAAGGTGTTTTAGTAGAACTAATAATTACATTATCATTTACCCAACCTAAATTTCCATTATCTAATAAATATGGGTTTAAAGCTCCAACAACTATTTTGGTAATTGTTCCAGTAGTTCTAGCTGGATTTAATTTTTTGTTTGAGTTGCTTGCAACATATACTCCATTTATGGTTACCGTATCCCCTATTTTTCTAGCATAAACAGGTGATGAAGGAATTTCTGGTATTTTTTCAGTTCCATCTAATATTGCATTTACTTTTTCTGCTAATTCTGGTAATTTGCTTTCCAAGTAGTTTCCTGGGCATTGAGTATTAGAGAACATATTGTGCTTTGTTAAACTACCATTAGGTGTTCCATCATATACTAGTCTAAAATTATATCTCTTGCATATATCTACACATAAATTTATTAATGAATTCCATGCTGCCTGGGATACTGGATAATCTCCCCCAACAGAGCTATTAGATACTTCTATTGTAATTGCTTGACAATCGTTAGATACAGAACTAGAAGTCCAAGCTCTATTAGTTTCATCAACATATAAAGCTATTCCACCATCATTTCCTATTCCATAATTTGCACTCGCATTTCTGTTAGCACTTTGAAATATTTTTCCACATTGTGTTGCAGTTAATACACTAGCCATATGATGAGGAGTAATCTTACTAATTTTGTATCCCTTTCTTCCAGATGTATAGTTACTAGCATTTGCTTCTACTACAGAAGTTGCTAAGCTTGATTTTTCCATTATTCTTCTCCCTCCTCTTTACAGTTTGATAATACTTCTAACATTTCTGGAGTTAATTCTATTTCTCCATCAATAATTTCATTTTCTTCCATTTTAAATTTCATTCCTTTCTTGCATGAATCTAGTGTGAAAAAGGCAGTTGATATTAAAATTCTTTTAGTACTATATATTATATTAATTTTCCTACCAAATTGTTATAATTTTTTCTATTTTTAATTTAAAATTTATATACGAAAAAAAATTCTAGTGAATGTTCACTAGAATTTTTTTATGAACTCTTTTTTTCTGTTCTGTATAAAAGGTAATCGACACTAACTTTATAAAAATCTGCTAATTTGCATAATGATTCTAATGGAATACTACGCTTATTAAGTTCATAATATGAGTATGCTACTTGAGATATATTTAATAATTTACTAATCTCTGTTTGTGTCAAATCTCTATCCTCTCTTAAATCTCTTATTCTTGTTTTTACCATAACTACAATTCCTTTCAATAATATATTTAAATATAAGGTATATTTAAATTATAATGAAATTTAGTTTTTAAAAGATGTTTTAGAACATTGTGTTGTAGTTTTTTTAAAACAAAAAATAATAAGTGATTTTGTTAAATTATTATTTTATTATAATCACTTATTATTTCTAATATTAGTACTTATATAATTTCTCTTATTACTCTATTTGATATTGTAGATAAAATCTCATAATTTATTGTATTGCATTCTTTTGCTATCTCTTCTATTGTTATTTGTTTATTATCCCATATATATATTTCATCACCTATATGTAGGTTATCAATTTCTGTTACATCTATCATAAAACTATCCATGCAAATTGTCCCTACTATTGGTGCTCTTTTCCCATGTACTATTACATTCCCCTTATTACTTAAACTTCTCGGCATTCCGTCTGCATATCCTATTGGAACATTTGCAATTTTAGATTTTCGTTTTGTTATAAATTTTCTTCCATAACTAATACTTATGTTTTCTTCCACTTCTTTTATAAATGTTATTTTGCTTTTTAATATACAACTTGGATTTAATTTTATTTTATCTTTTAAAGTTTCATCTGGCAAGTAACCATATAACATTATTCCTGGTCTTACCATATTCCCAGGTAAATCTTTAATTTGTATTATTGCACCACTATTTCCACAGTGCACATACTTTATTGTGGAAATTTTACTTTTTATGTATTCTACTGCTTCTTCAAATTTTTCTATTTGAATTTTTGTGTATTCTAGGTCTGTATCACTTGTTGCAAAATGAGTATAAATTCCTTCTACCTCTATATTTTTTAATTCTAATACTAAGCTTATAAATTTTTCTAAATTTTGAAATTGAACTCCTGTTCTTCCCATTCCAGTTTCAATTTCTATATGAATTTTTGCAATTTTATTTTGAGCATTTGCCCTTCTATTTAACTCTTTTATAAATTCAAAATAGCAACAGCCTGTTGTTATTTTATATTCCAATATATTATCTATTTCTTCTACTGATGGTTGATTTAAAACAATTATTTCTTTATCATATTTTAAAATTTCCCTTAATTCTATACCTTCATCTACTATTGCTACCCCGATAGAATCTATATTTAGTTTATCTATTAATACTCCTATTGTCTCTAATCCTATACCATAACCTTTTGCTTTTAAAATAGGCAATATTTTTTTGTCTGGTTGTAATTCTTTAATCTTCATATAGTTGCTTAGAATTGCATTTACATTCACTTGCAACTTGCTTTGTCTATTCTTCATAGCCATTTTCATTCCTTTCTATTAAAAATAATTTGGAGAAAATATTGTAATACTTATATTTTTCTCCAAATTATGCACTTACTTTTCCACAACTATTTTTTCTTCTTTCTCTACAATTCTTGCTTTATCTCCACTCTTTAAATTTCCATCTATTATTTCTTCTGCTATTTTGTCTTCTACCATTGTTTGTATTGCCCTTCTTAGTGGTCTTGCTCCATAAGTACTATCTGTTCCTTTTTTTACTATTAACTCTTTTGCACTTTCTTCTACTGTTATTTCTATGTTTTGTTCTTTTAATCTACCTGCTATTTGTTTTAGCATAATATCTGCTATTTGTTTTATTTCTTCCGGTATTAGCTTATGGAATACTATTATTTCATCTATACGGTTTATAAATTCTGGTCTAAATTGTTTTTTTAGTTCTGCTAATACTTCTTTTTTAGTTGACTCATATTCTTTTGATTCTTCATTACTATTTGTACTTGCAAATCCTAATGTTTTTTTATCTGTAATAAGCCTTGCTCCAACATTTGATGTCATTATTATTACTGTATTTTTGAAGTTTACAACTCTACCATGTGAATCTGTAAGTCTTCCATCATCTAATATTTGTAATAACATGTTTAAAACATCTGGATGAGCCTTTTCCACTTCATCAAATAATATTACAGAATATGGTTTTCTCCTAACTTTTTCTGTTAGACCACCTGCTTCATCAAATCCAACATAACCTGGAGGTGAACCTATCATTTTTGATGTTGAATGTGCCTCCATATATTCAGACATATCTATTCTTATCATTGAATTTTCATCACCAAATAGACTTTCTGCAAGTGCTTTTGAAAGTTCTGTTTTTCCAACTCCTGTTGGACCTAAAAACATAAATGAACCTATTGGTCTATTTGGGTCCTGCAATCCTACTCTACTTCTTTTTATTGCTTTTGCAACTGCATTTACTGCTTCATTTTGACCTATTACTCTCTCATGCAATGCATTTTCTAAATTTTTTAATCTTTCATTTTCATCTTGTGATATCTTTTTAGCTGGTATTCCAGTCCAAGTACTTATTACTTCTGCAATATCTTCCTCTGTAATTTGCCTTACATTTTTTATTGTTTTATCTTTCCATTTTTTCTTTTCTTTTTCTAATTCTTCTTTTTCTTTTCTTTCTTGGTCTCTTAGTTCTGCTGCTTTCTCAAAATTTTGTGTTGCAATTGATTCCTCTTTTTCTGCTGTTAATTTTTGTATTTTATCCTCTTTTTCTTTTAAACTTGTTGGTTCTGTATATGTCTTTAACTTTGCCTTTGATGAAGCTTCATCTATTAGGTCTATTGCTTTATCTGGCAAAAATCTATCATTTATATATCTTGCAGATAGTTTTGTTGCTGCTATTATTGCTTCATCTGTTATTTTTACATTGTGATGTGCTTCATACTTATCTCTTAAACCTTTTAAAATTAATATTGTATCTTCTTCGCTTGGTTCTGCAACATTAATTGGCTGAAATCTTCTTTCTAAAGCACTATCTTTTTCTATATATTTTCTATATTCATTTAGAGTTGTTGCACCTATTAATTGTATTTCTCCTCTTGCAAGTAATGGTTTTAAAATATTTGCTGCATCTATTGCTCCTTCTGCTGCTCCTGCTCCTACTATTGTATGAATTTCATCTATAAATATTATTACATCTCCCGCTTTTTTTACTTCTTTTAATGCTTTCTTTATTCTTTCTTCAAAGTCTCCTCTATATTTTGCTCCTGCTACCATTCCTGATATATCTAATGTTACAACTCTTTTATTTTTTAGATTTTCTGGTACCTCTCCTGATGCTATTTCTTGTGCTAATCCTTCTATAACTGCTGTTTTTCCAACACCTGGTTCTCCTATTAAACATGGATTATTTTTTGTTCTTCTTGATAAGATTTGTATTATTCTTTCTATTTCATTTTTTCTACCAATTACTGGGTCTAATTTTCCTTCTCTTGCAAGCTTGCTTAAGTCACTTCCAAATTGATTTAGTGTTGGAGTTGCATTATAGCTATTCTTGTTTACTTTTTCTTGATCCATTCCATTTTGTTCTGGTGATTCGTATTCATTTATCACTTTTATTATTTCATTATATAACTTTTGAGGATCCAATTTTAATTCAAGCATTATCCTTACTGCTACACTATCCCCTTCTCTCATTATTCCTATTAAAATGTGTTCTGTACCTATATATTCTGAATTTAGTCTTCGTGCTTCTCTAAAAGCATTTTCTATTACTCTTTTGGTTCTAGGTGTTAAGCCTATTGTTCCATTACTTTTTGTTTCTCCTATTCCTACTAATTCTTCTATTTTTTCTAAAACTGCTTCTGGTGTAATGTTTTGATTTTCCAAAACCTTACTTGCAATTCCAGTATTTTCTTTTACTAATCCATATAGTATATGTTCCGTTCCAACATAATTATGCCCTAATTCTATTGCTATTTCTTCAGCAATTTCAATTGCTTTTTCTGCCTTTTTTGTAAACTTATATGTCATAAAAAAATCCTTCCTTTCCTGCCTTACTCATTAATAATTTGTTTTATAATTTCTGCTCTTTTTATATCTCTTTCGTACCCTCCAAATACTTGTCCTATCTGTTTTTGTAGGTTTGCTGGCTTAGTATAAACTTCAATTTTATTTAAGGTTGATTCTTTTATTTCTTTTATTATTCCTAGTTCTATTCCTAAACGTATTTCTGAAAGTAAAATTATACATTCATCTGAAGATATCTTTCTACAATTTGTAAGTAAGCCATACGCTCTATATACTTCGTCTTCTAATTCTATTGGCTTTTTTGTTAATATTTGTCTTGCGAGTTTTTCTTGTTCTATAACTCTATCTGTTATTGCTTTTACATTTTTTATTGTTTCTATTTCTGTTATTCCTAATGTTTGTTTATTAGAAATTTGGTATACATCGCCTTTTGAATTTGTTCCTTCTCCATATATTCCTCTTATGTTCATTCCAAATCCATTTACTGCATTTAGTACTTTTTCTATATTATATGTTTTCGTTAACGCTGGTAAATGTACCATTACAGATGCTCTTAATGCTGTTCCAACATTTGTTGGGCAACTTGTTAAAAATCCATGTTTTTCGTCATATGCGTAGTTTACACTTTTATTTAAGGCTTCTTCTATTTCCATTGCTAATGATAATGTACTTTCCAAATTTAGCCCTGCAGAAAATGTTTGTATCCTTAAATGGTCTTCTTCATTTATCATTATACATATATTTTCATCTTGATTTATTGCTATTGCTCCTATTTCATTTTTATTTAATGCAAATTCTGGACTTATTATATGTTTTTCTACTAGAGATAATTTTGTTATATCGTCCATATCTTTTAAAAGCATTACTTTTAGCCCATAATTTATATTTTGAATAGCATTTTCTATTATTTTTATAACATTCATTGCTTGTTCATTATTCATTTTGTTTATAAATGGCATTCCAGATATGTTTCTTGCTATTCTAATTCTTGTACTTATAACTGTATCTTCATTTGTAGTTTCAAAATACCAATTTGACATTTACTGTAATCCTTCCTTTCTTATCTCATCTCTTATTTTTGCAGCATCTTCATATCTTTCTTCTTTTATTGCATCTTTTAACTGTTTTTGTAACTCTTCTAACTTACTACTTGTTTTTTCTACATTATTTGTTTTTACTTCTTCTATTTTATTTTCTTCTTTATTATTTGCTTTTTTCCCTATATATCTATCCGTTCCTTGTATACGCTTTAACATTATATTTATCTTATCTTCAAACGTTTTATAACATTCTTCACAACCAAATTTTCCATTACTTAAAAATTCATCATAAGACATACCACATTTATTACATTTTAATTGATTTTTTACATTAGGAAGATGAAACTCTTCATTTTCATCTTCTAATAAGAAATCTCCTAAAAAATTAGATATATCTATTGGCATTTCAAAATCTAGACTTGCTATTCCCATTTCACTTGCACATTCTCTGCATAGCATCATTTCCGTTTTTTTGCCATTTATTATTTGTGTAATTCTTATCTCTGCCTCATTTTTTCCACAATTATCACACAACATTTTCATCATTCCTTTCTTTAACTAAAGCAGGAGTTATATATTTATTTGTTCTATCTTAATTATTAACAAATCTTAATCTTTATATTCTATAACTGCTCCAATTATTCCTGCATTATTCTTTAATTTGGCTGTAATCATTTTGGGAGGTTCTTGGTTATTAAATAACATATTTTTCTCACTTAGTTTTTTTACTAATCTATCTAATAATATATCTTTAAAATATACAAAACTTCCTCCTATTGATATTGTTTGTGGCTCAAATATATTTATTAGATTTGCAATACCTATACTTAAGTTTTCTATATATTCATTTATTATCTTTTCTACCCTTTCATTATTGTTACTGCTTAATAGTTCTTTAATTTCCTCACCTGTTAATTTTTCATTTTTTAATTCTTTTTGTAATTTATCCTTTAGAGCTCTCATTGATGCATATTTTTCAAAACAGCCTTTTCTTCCACAGTTACATTGTAGTCCGTCTTTTTTTATTACCATATGTCCTATTTCAAAGCCTTCAAATTTACTAGGTTTTAATAATTTCCCTCCTAAATAAACTGCTCCTCCTATTCCTGTACCTATTGTAAGGAATACTACATCATCGTATTTTTTTAATCCTCCATATTCTTTTTCTGCAATAGCTGCACATTTTGCATCATTTCTTAATACTATTGGTATATTAAAGTATTTATTAATTTCTGATACTATATTAAAGTCTTTTATATGTAAATTATCTGCTTTGATTATATGTGTATTTGATACTGTTCCCGGAATTGCTATTCCTATTAAGCTTATTTCTTTTATATCTATTTGCTTCTTTTCAAGTATTTTTGTTATTAGTTCAATTATTGTTTCTACTAGTTTTTGACCATAATTTTCTTCTTGTAAATCATTACATAAGTCTTGTTCTTCTTTTTCTACAATACTTCCTCTTTGGTCTATTAGTCCAATTCCTACATGACTTCCACCTATATCTATACCTATTTTCATACAACCACCCTTTCTCTTACAGAAATTTACTCTCATATAATATATTACATTTTTTTTGTTTATGCAAGTTTACATATTTTTTCGTTCTAACGCAAAAAGAAGCTTAAAACTATAATTAATTCTAATTACACTTTTAAGCTTCTTCTTGTACATTCTTCCCTATTTTATCTAACTTAAGAATTATACAATTTTTCCCTCTAAATACGAAATTCTTATATCATGCTCTTCAATTTTTTCATTTATTGAATTAACATTTTTCTCGCTTTCTTTTATTTTATCTTGATGTATAGTATACGCCTCAAACAATACTGGAATTTTATTTGTTACTTCATCTTCAAGTAAAACTACTGATTTTGATATTAGCTCACACTTTTTTTCTATTCTTTCACTAACATCTTCAATATTCCTATTTATTTCATCAATTTTTTTTAGCATTCCATCTTGAAATTTGTGATTTTCTTTTAGTTCTTTTCGAATTTCATCCTCAAATTTTTGCATTTTATAATTAAATTCTTTCATTTCTTTTTCAAATTTCAGTGTTCTCTCTTGAAGATTTTGCGTTTCATTCTCAAGTTCTTTTGACATATCATTCACCTCCTCTAACATTAGCCATATAATATCATTTGATTGCTTATTTGTCAATATTATATATAAAACTTTTAGAAAAATTAAAGAGCGAGTTTTAATCGCTCTTTTATCTATTCATTATTTTTCTTTAAATATCCTTGTACGTAAAAAGCTTTTACATATAATATCAATGATACAATTGTTGTAATTACTGCTAGGTAGTAAATTATATTATTTACTTTTACAATTGCAGTTATATCTCTTTCTATTACAGGTTCTATTTGCTGTAATAACAATGATACTACCATTGCTACATAAAACAATACTGTTGCCAATTTTCCATACCATTTACTTGATACTACAAGCTCTTTTCCATATAGGAAAGATGCCCCAGATACCATACAGAATTCTTTTAAGACTACTATAACTAATATCCATATGGGTATTATGCCTTTTACGAATAAAGTAGTTAATAAACTTATTTGCGTAGCTTTATCTGCCAATGGATCCATTAGCTTGCCAAAGTCTGATATTAAGTTAAATTTTCTCGCAATAGTTCCATCCAATATATCTGTTAAACCTGATACACTTAAAAATATTATTGCTACTATATAGTTATTTTGTGCACATGCCAATATTATTATTGGTATAAGTAGAAACCTCAATATTGTTAATGCATTTGGTATATGTTTTAACATAATTCCTCCCTTACTTTGAAGTAAATTTCAATTTCTCATCCTCCAATGTTACTTCTATTGTTTGATATTGCTGTAATTCTCCCTTTAATATCATTTCTGATATTTCATCTTCTATATATCTTTGAATTGCTCTTCTTAGTGGTCTTGCTCCATATTTTATATCTGTTCCTTTTTCTAATACATATTTTTTAGCTTCATCTGATACTTGTAATTTAATATTTTTATTATCTAATACATTTTGTGTATTTTTTAACAATAAGTCTACTATTTGCAATAATTGTTCTTTTGTTAAACTATCGAATGGTATTATTTCATCTACTCTGTTTAAGAATTCTGGTCTAAATATTTCTCTTAATGCTCTTTCTGTTTTATCTTTATCAATAGTTTCCTTTCCAAACCCTATTGAGTTATTATTTAAATTAGAACCAGCATTTGATGTCATTATTATTATTGTATTTTCAAAATTTACAGTATTTCCTTGAGAATCTGTAAGTTTTCCATCATCTAATATTTGTAGTAATAAATTAAATACATCTTGATGTGCTTTCTCTATTTCATCTAACAATATTATAGAATAAGGTTTTCTTTTTACCTTTTCTGTAAGTTGACCTGCATCATCATATCCTACATATCCTGGAGGTGAGCCTATTAATTTTGCTGTTGAATGACTCTCCATATATTCAGACATATCTATTCTAATTATTGAGTCTTCACTACCAAACATTTCATAAGCTAATGCTTTTGCTAATTCTGTTTTACCTACACCTGTAGGTCCAACAAATATAAATGATGGTGGTCTTTTTGAACTTTGAAGTCCTGCTCTATTTCTTCTAATTGCCTTTGCTACTGCTTTTACTGCTTCATCTTGGCCAATAATTCTATTATGTAAGTTTTGCTCTAAATTTAATAGTTTTTGTACTTCTGCTTCTGTTATTTTCTTAACAGGTATTTTGGTTGCATGTTCTATTACTTCTGCAACATCTTGAACAGTAAGATTTTTTACTATTAATTTTTTATCTAGTGCCTCTATTTTGTCTTTTATATTACACTCTTCGGTTTTTAAATCTGCTGCTTTTTGATATTCTTCAATTGAATCTAATTGTACTGCTTCTTCTTTTTCTTGTTCTATTTTTGCTAGTCTATTTTTTAGCATTTCCAATTGATATAACTCTTTATTATTAAGATTTATTTTTGCACAGGCTTCATCTAATATATCTATTGCTTTATCTGGTAAAAATCTATCATGTATATATTTTTCAGACATTTTAACAGTTTGCTCTATAACATCATTTGATATTGCTACTTTATGAAAGTCTTCGTAATATTTTTTTATTTCTTTTAGAATTTCAATGGTTGCATCAACTGTTGGCTCTTCAACAATAACTGGTTGCAATCTTCTTTCTAATGCGGTATCTTTTTCAATATATTTTCTATATTCTTTTAAAGTTGTTGTGCCTATTAGTTGTACTTCCCCATTTGCAAGTGATGGTTTTAAAATATTTGCAGCATTCATTGAATGTTCTGCATCTCCAGCACCTATTATATTATGAATTTCATCTATTACCAAAATTATATTGCCAGATTCTCTACATTCATCTATTAATGCTTTCATTCTTCCCTCAAATTGTCCTCTAAATTGTGTGCCTGCTATTACTGCTGTCATATCCAATAAATATACTTCTTTATTTAAAAGTTTTGCTGGAACTTCTTGTTTTGCAATTTTTATAGCTAAACCATTTGCTATTGCTGTTTTTCCAACACCTGGTTCTCCTATTAAACATGGGTTATTTTTTAAACGTCTATTTAGAATTTGCGTAACTCTTTCAATTTCACTATTTCTTCCTATAACCATGTCTAATTCATTTCTTCTCGCTTTTGCTGTTAAATTTGTTCCATATACATCTAGGAAACTTTTTTTCTTTTCTCTTGGTTTAGTTTTTACCTTTTTATTACTTGATTGTTCTTGGCTTTGCTCCTGCTTTTTATCACCAGAAAACATATTTGAAAATATATTTCCTAATGGAATTCCACAATTTTCTATATTTTCTGAATTTTCTAAATCATTTGGATCTATTCCTTCTGATATTTCATTTAACATTGATTCAAATTGATGAGACATATTGTCTAGTTGTTCATCTGTTAAACCTGCTTGTTGTACTAATACTTCTAATGGATTTATTCCTCTTTCTTTTGCACAACTATAACAATATCCTTCCATTTTACTATTTTTTTCTCCATCTACTTTTTTTGTAAAAATTACTGCCATATTTTTATGACATACTGAACATAACATATATAATATTTCACCTTTTCTTTCTTTAATATACACTATATAATATACATTAATTTTTACGCTTAGTCAAGTAAAATATGTGGGATTTGTGGAAAATATTATTATATATAAAAACCTACCACACGTGTGATAGATCTTTATATCTTTATTCTTTTCCATTTATTTTTAATAGTTTAAATAATTCTACTACTAATATAGGAGATATTACTAATAATATTATTTCTACTATATGCTCTGCTGGTAACAAAGCTATGCTAAATATATTTCTAATGCTTTCTGTTGCAAGTATTACAAACATTAATGCTGCAGAACCTACAACTGCTAGAATTAATTTGCTATTGTTAAATACCTTTGTTTTGAATAATGATTTATGGTTATTTCTTACATTAAATATATGTGCTAATTCTGATAGTGCAAGTACATAAAATGCCATCGTCTGAGCAATTTTAACTCTCATTTCTGGGGTTTCACCTTTTGTGCTTAAGCCTAATATGAATGCTGCAAGTGTTATTAATCCTATCATAATTCCTTGATATATTACTCTCCAAGTCATTCCTTTTGTAAATACTCCGCCTTTATGTTTTAATGGTTTTCTATTCATCACATCGTCCTCTGCAGGGTCTACTGCTAATGCTAAAGCTGGTAATGAGTCTGTTACTAGGTTTACCCACAATAAATGTATTGGTAATAATGTTTGTATTAAGTTAATATCTATGGCAAATTTTGATGATAACCATGGTGTTATTAATATTGCTAAAAATAACGTTACTATTTCTCCAATGTTACTTGATAATAAAAATTGTATTGCTTTTAATATATTATCATATATACGTCTTCCTTCTTCTACTGCTGATACAACTGTTGCAAAGTTATCATCTGTTAATATTACATCTGCTGCTTCTTTTGCAACATCTGTTCCAACTACGCCCATTGCACAACCTATATCTGCAATTTTTAGTGATGGAGCATCATTTACGCCATCTCCTGTCATTGCAACTATTTCACCATTTGCTTGCCATGCTTTTACTATTCTAACTTTATGTTCTGGTGATACTCTTGCATATACAGAATATTTACGAATATTTTTTTCTAGTTTTTCTTGGCTCATTTCTTCTAGTTCTAAGCCTGTTATTGCTTCTTTTTCATTCTGTAATATTCCTAATGCCTTTGCTATTGCTATTGCTGTTGTTTTATGGTCACCTGTAATCATTACAGTTTTTATTCCTGCTTTTTTACATTTTGCAACTGCATCTTTTACTTCTAATCTTGGCGGATCTATCATTCCCACCATTCCAACATATATTAGGTCTTTTTCCATGTTTTTCATTTCTTCATCTGTTGGCTCATGGTCTAGTTCTTTATATGCCATTGCTAAAACTCTTAATGCTGAACTTGCCATTTCATCATTTACTTTTCTAATTTGAGGTATAAAAGCATCTAAATCTTCCTTTATATTTCCATTTACTATGTATTTTGTACATCTTGCTAATAATTCATCTACTCCACCTTTTGTATATACTAAGTATTTTCCGTTTGCATCATGTACGGTTGTCATTAATTTTCTATCAGAATCGAATGGAATTTCTTTTACTCTAGGGTACATATCATATAAGGCTCCATCATAATCTAATTTGAAACCTAAATCTACTAATGCTGTTTCTGTTGGATCCCCTGTAAGTTCATTACTTTCTGATATCTTAGTATCGTTACAAAGCATACTTGTATGTACTAATAAGTCCAAATCTCTATCTGCTAAATCTCTTTTAAATTTTTTTAAGTCTACTAATTTATTGTTATAAAAAATTTTTTCTACTGTCATTTTATTTTGTGTTAATGTTCCTGTTTTATCTGAACATATAACTGTTGCACTTCCTAAGGTTTCAACTGCTGGCAATTTTTTTACAATGGCATTTTTCTTTACCATTCTTTGCACACCTATTGCTAAAACTATTGTTGAAACTGCTGGTAACCCTTCTGGTATTGCAGCAACAGCTAAACTTACTGCTGTCATAAACATTTCTATTACATCTTTTCCATATAGAAGTCCTATTCCAAAAATTACAAAACAAATTATTAAAGCAACTATTCCCAATGTTTTTCCTAATTTGTTTAATTTTTCTTGTAATGGTGTCGAACCTTCTTCTGCAGAGTTTATAATGTTTGCTATTTTTCCAACTTCTGTATTCATACCTGTTTCAACCACTATTGCTTTTCCTCTACCATATGTAATTAGACTTGATGAAAATAGCATATTTATTCTATCTCCTAAACCTATTTTCTCATCATCAATTTTTGCTGCCATTTTTTCAACTGGTACAGATTCTCCTGTTAATGCTGATTCCTGAGACTTTAAATTTACTGCTTCTACTATTCTTAAGTCTGCTGGTACATAATCACCTGTTTCTATAACTACTAAATCACCTGGCACTAATTCTCTTGATGGAATTACTTCTAGATTACCATCTCTAACAACTTTTGCAACATGGCTACTTAATTTTTGCAAAGCTTCCAAAGATTTTTCTGCTTTATTTTCTTGTAAAACTCCTATAATTGCATTTACTATAACTACTACTAAAATTATAACAGTATCTGTAATTCCAGAAATTCCTTCTTTCGTTACACCTACTACTCCAGAAACTATGGCCGAAATAATAAGTACTATAATCATAAAGTCTTTAAATTGTTCTAAAAACTTTACAAAAGTACTCTTCTTCTTTTTTGCAGCTAGTTCATTTAGCCCATATTCCTCTTGTCTTTTACTTACTTCTTCTTTTGTTATACCTTTTTCAAGGTCTGTTCCTAATTGCTTTACAGTTTCATCTACTGTTACATTAAACCAATTAGTTTTCATTACACATCCCTGCTCCTTCTTTTAAATATATTACATATTTTACAATATCTTCCTTTAAATGTAAAGGGATTTTGGAAGTTTCAATGTAAAAATTAAGTATTAGTTTACTGCTTTAAAATAAAAATTCTTTAGTTCATTTGTTTAACATACGGTTCGTAGAAGTCTAAAAAAATAATGCCATAATTGGCATTATTTTTAACTTACTTTATTCTCCCTGAAATGCTGGTTCTTTCATTAAATCTGTTAATACATCTTCTAATGCTACTGGTGTAACTTTACATTTCTTTAATTTTTCTATTATATTCACAATTTTACGTTCACTCGTTGTTATTTTATTAATTATGTTCTTTTCCATTTTTATTTTATCTTCTACATATTCTTTTTTAACAACTGCTATACCATAAAAAGTTTTTCTCTTAGTTAGCATAAATCCATGTTTCTTTATCCTATAATATTCTAATTCGATTTTGTTTTTATTATTAGTATTTCTGGCATCTTTTTCTTGTAATAAAGTAGTTCCATAATATGTCCCTAAGTTTTTCACTATTCTTCCCCTTTCTTTGATTTTATGTAAAAACATACTTTAAAATAATACACCAGTTTTATACTAAAATCAAGCAAAATCGTTCGCTTCGTTTCGACAATTTTCGACTTTCTGTAAACATTTTATTTTAACTTAAATATATGCATTAACAATTTAAATCTATATCTTATATTGTTTTCAAAATAATTTTATAATTTTATAAAAAGTTCATCATATTAAACTATATTTCTTGAAAAATTTTTACTTTTACACTAAATGCTTAATTTAAATATTTTTTATAATAAAATTATTCTATTTTCTAAAACAAAAATGGATGAATTTTTTTCACCCATTTTCTACAAATTATTATATATTCATAATTTCATTTTCTTTATCTTGAATTGCTTTATCTATATCTGCAACTTTTGCATCTGTTAGTTTCTGTATTTTATCTTCCATTCCTTTTAAATCATCTTCTGTAATTGTTCCTTCTTTTTGCTCTGCTTTTGCTAAGTCCATTCCTTCTCTTCTTACTGAACGAACTGAAACTTTTGCGTCTTCTCCCATTTTTTTAATATCTTTTACTAATTCTTTTCTTCTCTCCTCTGTTAACTCTGGAAATGCTAATCTTATAACCTTTCCATCATTATTTGGATTTATACCAATTTCTGCTTTTTGAATTTCTTTTTCTATTTCTTTTAATATACTTGCATCCCATGGTTGGATTACTATTAATCTTGCCTCTGGAACTGAAATTCCTGCAACTTGATTTATAGGTGTTGGAACTCCATAATAATTTACCATTATTTTGTTTAATATTGCTGGGTTTGCTCTACCAGCTCTTACCTCTGCCAAATTTTCTTTCAAAACACTTATTGACTTATCCATTTTTTCTTCAATACTATTTAAATCCATACTATCAATCTCCTTTTATCTAAATTTTAACGACGCCAAATGGCAATTATTTTTCAAACTTTACACTAATTTAGTTTGGAAAAGAAACGAGTATTGCTAGGCATTTTGCAACAAAAAAGCGGAGGCGTACAAAAGTATGTTGAGCATTTTTGTTGCAAAATAACAACGCAAGACGAAGTTCATTTTTCAAACTAACGTACTAGGGTGCCGATTTTCTCACCCTTAATAATCCTAACAATATTCTCAGGATCATCTATTCCAAATACAACAAGTGGAATATTATTATCTCTACATAGAGAAGTTGCTGTTGAATCCATTACTTTTAAATCCTTATTTAAAATATCCAAATAAGATATTTCATCATATTTTACTGCATTCTTATCTTCTTTAGGGTCTGCTGAATATACTCCATCAATTGTTTTTGCAAGTAATATTACTTCTGAATCTGTTTCTGCTGCTCTTAAAGCTGCTCCTGTATCTGTTGAGAAATATGGGTTTCCTGTTCCACAAGCAAATATTACTACTCTACCTTTTTCTAAATGTTTTGCTGCTTTTCTTTTTATATATGGTTCTGCAATTTCTCGCATTTCAATTGCTGTTTGAAGTCTTGTAAATAATCCTCTTGCTTCTAATGCATCTTGAAGTGCTAAACCGTTTATTGTTGTTGCAAGCATTCCCATATAGTCTGATGTTGTTCTTTCCATTTCATGTCCATATCTACCTCTCCAGAAATTTCCTCCTCCTACTACTATTGAGACTTGTACTCCCATATCTACTATTTCTTTTACTTTATCACATATGTTTCCTAGTGTTTTAGCATCTATTCCATTTTTTCTTTCGCCTGCTAGTGCTTCTCCACTAAGTTTTAATAAAACACGTTTATATGCAATGTCCATTTTTCTCTCATTCCTTTCCGAATTTTTCCTTTACTATTTTACCACAACTTATGTATAAAAATAAAGTGTTTTTTTAAAATAAGTATGAATTTATAGTAACTACATAAATTTAGCACTAGATTTCTCTAGTGCTTGTTTTAAGTTTTATTCACCTAAGCCGAAACTTACGCCTAAAGCATTATTAATTTGTGCCATTACTGTATTATCATCTATATGACCTATCTTTTCTTTTAGTCTACTTTTGTCTATTGTTCTAATTTGCTCTGCTAATATTACAGAATTAGATTTTAATCCAAATTCATCTGATGCCAATTCTATATGTGTTGGTAATTTACTTTTGTTTAATTGCGATGTAATTGCTGATACTATAACTGTTGGACTATATTTGTTACCAGTATTATTTTGTATTACTAAAACTGGTCTTATTCCTCCTTGTTCTGAACCTACTACTGGGCTTAAATCTGCATAAAACATATCTCCTCTTTTTATTACCATTTTTCTTCACTCCTGCTATATTAAAGTATTTGTTTATATTTTAAATATAGGTAATAGAGAATTAGAATTTTTCATACGTTTATATATCTTCTTCAAATGTTTTTAATGAAAATGCTAATATTTCTTCTTTTTTTAGTTTATTTATTTCTATCTCATTATATAATATGTAAATTCTGTCGTTTTGTGTCTCATCTTCTATTTCCATTTTTTCTATATTTCCTTGTGCTTTATTTATATACAATTTTTTGTATAATATATATTTATTATTGTTTTTTATTTCTGTTTCTAATATTACTTTTCCATCTTTTTCATAACATTTAGAGTTTTCGCTTTCTATATAATCTTCTATAAAAGAATTTAAACTAAGTTCATTGCTTTCAATATATTTATAATCTGTATATATCTTGCTTAATTTTAGTTTTGTATTCTCAATTTTTAGCTCACCATTATTATATAAAAACTGAACTCCTGCAATGTTTTGTGGTTCTATTGCTTCTTGTTTATAAATATTCTCCTTTTTTAAATACTGTTGTTTTAATTTATATATATTTTGGTTTTTATTGCTCTTTATAGTAACTTGAACAACTGCACTATACGAATCCATATTTAAAATATATTTTTCAATTTCATCAGCTGATTTGTTACTTATATTATTTCCCTTTTTTGAAAATTTATAATTATTTTTCATTAAAAAAAGACCTAAGAAAATTGCAATTACAATTGCAACTAATATTAATATTTTTTTACCCTTCATACTTCAATCCCTTTCTTTATATAATATATATTTTAGGGTAAAAAAAATATGCAGGTCTAATACCTGCATTTATATATTTTATTCTTCTTCACCTTTCATATCTTTTAATAATTCTAGTTGTGATATTAATAAAGATTCCATCTTTGCTTTATATACGCTAAATTGTTTTTTTAATTCATCTAGTTCTTTTTCTTTTCCTATGATTATTGTATTCATTTCGTCTAATTTTGCTCTTGCTTGATATTCAGCATCTTTTATTATTTGATCTGCTTGCTGTTTTGCTACACTTTGTATTTCATCTGCTGTTTTTTGTGCAATTACAAGTGTATTTTGAAGTGTTGCTTCTATATTTTTATATTGCCCAACATCATTATGTAATTCTTCTGTATTATCTTTTAATTCTTTATTTTCCTTATATAGTTTCTCATAGTCTGTAGTTATTTCGTCTAAAAATTCATCGACTTCATCTACACTATAACCATTCATTCGTTTTGAAAATCTTTTATTTTCTATATCTAATGGTGTTAGCATACCTTTGTCCTCCTATTTTATTTATTTTAGCCATGATACTGATAATTTACTTTTTAATTCTTCTCTTGCTAAGTCACTTTCTATATCATAATTTACTGGTGCAACTAAGAATATTGAATTTGATACTTTTTGAATATGACCATTTAAAGCATGTACTGCTCCACTTAAAAAATCAATTATTCTTCTTGCAACATCTTTATTTACATATTCTAAATTAACTATTATAGATTTTTTTTCTTTTAAATAATTGCATATTTCTTCAGATTGTTCAAAAGATGTTGGTTGTGTTATAACCATTTTTACTGATTGTACTTGTGGCATATTTACTATTTTATTCTTTTTGCCACCAAATAATCCTCTTTCTTCTACTTCTTCCTCGCCTTCTCCTTCATCCTCATATTCATAAACATCTTCATTATCCATATCTTGTTCATTATCATTTGCAAAACCTAACGCATCTAAAACCTTATTAAAAATTGCTACTGCCATTTTCAATCCATTCCTTTCCAAGGTATAGTTTTTTTTAAACAATATTGCATTTTGTTTATCTATACCCTCCATAAAAATCTCTTTCGTAAGATATATCATATACTATAAAATTTTTTTAAAATTGTCAATAGTTTTTAGGAATGTTATTAAAATGAAATATTTTTGTAACATTTTTGTAATATTTTGGTAAAATCTTTTTTATTTTACTATTGGTTTATTGCAATTTTATCTTTTCTTAATTCCTTAGTTATTTTATTATGATATACAAATATCGGTATACAAGTAACTACCAATGCTAATGTTGATAACATTTCTACTATATTACTATTTTTTGTTTGTTGTTCTTCATTATAGTAATAGCTATATGATATTTTTTCTTCTGGCAATAATACATCTAATCCTACTCTAATTGTATTAATTGTTCCTGTTACAATTATAAACAATGTTATGATTAAAATTAGATAGCAATATATATTTCTTATTGAAATTTCAAAATCATTATTACTTTCTTTTTTCTTTTTTATAATTGCTGTAACAATTAATGCTATAACTGCTATTGGTATTATACCTAATATTATTAAAAATATTGTTAATTCCAAAAAAGCCATATTATTCCTCCTTTTTATTTCTTTCTTTTTCAAGCATGCCCCAATGGTATTTATAAAGTGCTCCTCCTAATGCAACTACTATTACTGAAACTATACCATTTTTTATGTATTGTCTTTTATAATTTCTCTTTTGTGCTTCAATTCTCTCGTTTTCTTCTTCATAATCTACGGAATTATACTCATAGTAATCATCTTCATCTTCGGTTTCTTCTTGAAAAAAAACATAATCTGTTGGGCAAACATAATTTGCAAAATTATATACTGCTGAAACAACTCCACCAACAATCATTCCTAGTGTTATAAATGCTACTATGTATAGATACAGAATTCGCATATTACTTGTCATAAAACTTCTCCTCCTTTTTTATTTATTAGCTTTTTATATATTATCACATACTGTCTCTTAATTCAATAGTTTTGTTTTATTCAATTTTTATCATTTTACTTTTATTTGTATATATGCTATAATTAAATAGTTGGAGGTAATAGATATGATTAAGTTAGTTGCTAGCGACCTTGATGGCACTATTATAGATAAAAATAATTATATTTACGAAAACAACCTTAAAGCAATTGAAGAGTTAAATAATAATAATATGAATTTTGTAATTTGCACAGGAAAAACATATCCTATAATTAAACAAACTTGTTCAAAAATCAATGCCTCTTATGGTATTTTTGGTAATGGGAATCAAATTATAGATTTAAAAACAGGAAAAGAAATATATAAAAATTTATTAAAAAAATCTGAAATATTAGACGCAATCGATATTGCCAAAAAACATCATTTACATGTTCATGTATATACTGATAAAGATGTAATAACAGAAGAACTTCTTTATTTAGACTTAAGAAATTATAAATTACAAACATATACTAAGTCTGAACCTTCTATGAAATTTCAAATAGTTGATGATATAAAAAAATATATATTAAACCATGATGTTCAAGTATGTAAATTAGTAATTTCTAGTAAAACATCTACAGCTGAAGCAAAAGCTGAAATTCTTAATAAATTAGATGTTTCTGCTAGTACTATTCGTAAATTTGGAAATTTTAAGGATTATATTATAGATAAAGAATATGAGTATATAGATGTAACACCGAAAAATGTAAATAAAAATACTGCTCTTAAAATATTAGGTGATTACTTGAATATAAAAACAGATGAAATGCTTACTATTGGAGATAATTTAAATGATTTTGATATGGTAAAAGATGCCGGAGTTGGTGTTGCAGTTGCTAATGCTTATGATGAATTAAAACAAGTTGCTAATTATACTACTGTAAATCCTGTAGAAAAAGGTGGATTTGCAGAGGCAATTTATAAGTTTATAAAATTTTAATAATTAATAATAGACAAAAAATAAGAACCCTACCCACCATCACAATCAAAGATTGTGGGTGGGTACTTAGGGAACCTTGTTGTTTTACAATAATAGAAGCAGTATAGTTTTATGTATACTATACTTCTTCTAAATATTTTATAAAACTTACACTTTTATCTTGACACGATCGCCATATAACTTTTGTTCTTCTTATTTTGCTTCTTGTCAGCTTACTGCGTTACATAAAGCATAAGCTGCGAACAATGGTCGGCGTTGGTGGAGCCCGGACCGATAAAGAAGACACGACAACTTGCTGAATAGAAATTGTCGTAGGAGCCCCCACGAATCACTCTGCTGGAAGTAGAAAGAGCCTCCGTCGTAAATGCCTTTACATTTCCTTCTAAGTCATATATATTCTTTGAATAATCTTTATATGGTACAGTACAGCTAGTTGGATAGTTCAATCCTCCTGTTTGATATACTCCTAAAGTAGTTTGTCCAATTTCTGTTGTACTATGCCCTACATTTTCTGCTGTCTTTACTTTATAACTTGTTGTATCTACAAATTTCATCTCTTGGTCGTATGCTGCCCCTTGTATCATACTACTTCCTACACTTGTTAATCCTTTATTTTCTGCATATTTTACTTGCTCTGCATACATCCTATACCAGTTTACCTTATTTATTCCTGTCGTCGTTCCTGCTACTACTTTTACTGTTGTACTTGATGTTCCATTATTATCCATATCGCTAGTCTCGTATCTCCCTACATAGTATCCTTTATTTTCATATACGCTCTTTACTATTTCGTTATATTCTTTTTGTAAATATTCTTTAAAATCACTTGCATTTTTAAAATTTTCTTCCAGTATTCCATTCATTTGATCTAAATACGTTGTACTTCCATCATAATATGTTCCTGATGTTCCTGTTACTACATCTGGCTCCCTTAGTCCACTCCCTGCTGAGTATACATCTGTAGTACCTTGTTCAAATTCTTCTCCTGTACTATTCGCGTATAACCTTCCTGCCATGTTGTCATTATCATGCGTTTCACAATGTGCTTTTTTAACTCTATTTTCTTCTACAACAGTTATTTTACATTCTCCATTCGTTCCCATTTTCCCCTGGCATATGTACATATCGTTTATATCTTGTGCATTTGGATCACTTGTCTGTTCTATTGGTATCCATACAAATTGGTCATAGGTTTTTTTCATTCTTGTTATGTCTTCTTCATCTTCTATGTCTACTTCTTCTTTACTTGGTATCAAATATATTACTAATCCTCCATCTATCGTATCTTCCCCTGGTATTTTTGATGGTGAAAAACCTTGTGGTATCTTTGCGTTTTTTCCTTTTGAGTCTGTATAATCCTTTGTTGTTGTATATGCTGTCATTAAAACTTTTGTTTTAACATTTGTACTTTTTGTTGCTGTTTTTCCTCCCTTATTTGTTACTTCTACTTTTAATGTATATTCTTTTCCTTCTTGCAAATCTGTATATTCATGAGTATTTTCTGTTGCTTCTTCTCCATTTTCTTCTTCATCTAAATAGTATTTATACTTTCCTTCTTCTACATTTGTTGTTTTTACTTCTATTTCTATACTTTCACTTGTTTTGTTTGTTATTTTTATTTCATCTATGCTTGGTCCATCTGGGTCTGTTTGAGTATTTGGATTTTCTCCTGACTGATATTTTTCCATTTCTGCTAATAATTGGTTTACTGCATCTTGCTCATTTTTCATGCTGTCTTTTGTTTTACTTACTGCTTCTCCTGCTTTTTTAAATATGCCTCCATTTATTGCTGATGTTACCGTTACGGTTACTAGTATTAACATTACTATTATTGTAATTATTAACGCGATTAACGTTATTCCTCTTTCTTTTTTCCTTCTCATATTATCTCCTTCTTTCTCTCTTTATTTTTTGTTTTTTAGTTTTATAACCTATCTTTTATTTATTTAATAGATTATTTTTTATTTTGCTTCTTCTTTTGTACTTTTATCACTTTTTGTTCTATAATTTTATTTTACAATATCTTTCTTGTAAATTTTTTTTATTACAATACAATTAATTCTCCAAAGTAGCCAAACGCAGGAGTTTCATATTTTTTTCGAAAGAAAATAATCAAACAGCCTGCTGCTCACGGATTACCCGCGTAGCCATTTTGATTTTTTCTTAAGAAAAAAATATGAAAGCTCCGACGAGATTTGGCGGACTTTATTGTACTTAATCTGGACAATACTATATCTTTATATTAAATTTTATATGCAACAAAAAGTTGACATACTAAAAGCCTACGAAGTATCATTACAGTTTTCATATTCTAACTGCAATGCTTTTCTTCGTACTTTTAGTA
>CANQWH010000001.1 GCA_947627495.1 uncultured Clostridia bacterium | reverse complement strand
GAATTAGTAAACGAATAATAAAGAAAAATGCCAGCAACTAAATGCTGACATCTTTGTCCACACAATTTGTCCACGAACATAACCCTTTATTTCCAAGCATTATACCACTTTTTATCTCAAAAATAAAATTTATGTGGACAAATCGTGGACATTTTACCTGTTTTTAAGTGATTTTACTTTATTATCAAGTCTTGCAACCCTTGATATTACTGATTTTTACCACAACAGTTTTTATATTTCTTACCACTTCCACAAGGGCAAGGGTCATTCCTTCCTATTTGAGGAGCCTCATTTTTTACTGTTGTATTTACTGACTGCTGATTTGTAGTTTTTGTTTCCTCTCCTTTTAGACTTTCTCCTGTGATTCTTACTGTTTGTTTTCTTTCTATCTTTTCAACTCTTTGTAAATGCAATAATATTTTTACAACATCTATTTTTATATCATTTACCATTTGGTCGAACATATCAAATCCTTCTATTCTATATTGAACTACTGGATCCTTCTGTCCATATGCACGAAGTCCTATTCCATCTTTTAGTTCATCCATGCTATCAATATGATCCATCCATTTTTGGTCAACAACCTTAAGCATTACAACTCTTTCAAGTTCTCTTAATTGTTGTTCTCCTATTTCCTTTTCTTTGGCTTCATAATTTTCTATTACTTTATTATACAAGCTTTCTATTAAATCTTTTTCATCTAAATCTGTTGCATCTAAATCTAAATTTAATATTGCCTTTGCCTCTGTAAGTACTCCTTCTTTATTAATTCCTGTTTCTTCCATATGTGTTTCAACAATCTGCTCTATTACAGAATGCATCATCTTTTCTATTTGTTCTTTTAAGTTCTCTCCATCTAAAACTTCTTTTCTCTGTTTATATATTATTTCTCTTTGATTATTCATTACGTCATCATATTGAAGAACATGTTTTCTAATACTAAAATGTTTTCCTTCAACTCTTCTTTGTGCATTTTCAACAGTTTTTGAAAGTAATCCCATCTCTATTGGCATATTTTCATCAGCTTTTAATGTATTATACACATTTGTTATCATGTCTCCACCAAATATTTTCATTAAATCATCATCTAATGCAATGTAAAATCTTGATTCTCCTATATCACCTTGTCTTCCACTTCTTCCTCTTAACTGATTGTCTATTCTTCTTGATTCATGACGTTCTGTTCCTATTATTTTTAATCCACCTGCTGCTATTACTTTTTCTTTTTCTTCTTTTATATCATCTTCAAATTTTTCTTGATATTGATTAAATACCTTTCTTGCTTCTAATATTTGTTCGTCATCTGTCTCATTATGTGCATTTGCTTGTTCTATAAGCTCTTCATTATATCCTTGTTTTCTCATTTCTTGTTTTGCTAAAAATTCTGAATTTCCACCAAGCATTATATCTGTACCACGTCCAGCCATGTTTGTTGCAATTGTTACTGCTCCATATTTTCCAGCTTGTGCAATTATTTCAGCTTCTTTTTCATGATATTTAGCATTTAATACTTCGTGTTTTATACCTTCTTTTTTTAGAATATTACTTAATTTTTCTGAATTTTCAATTGAAACTGTACCAACTAATACTGGTTGACCTTTCTCATGACTTTTCTTTATATCCTCTACAACTGCCCTAAATTTTGCTCTTTCATTTTTATATATAACATCGTTTTGGTCTTTCCTAATCATTGGCTTATTTGTTGGTATTGATATAACATCTAAATTGTATATCTCTCTAAATTCAGATTCTTCAGTCATTGCTGTACCTGTCATTCCTGATAATTTATCATACATTCTAAAATAATTTTGGAATGTTATTGTTGCTAATGTTTTAGATTCATTTGCTATTTTTACATTCTCTTTGGCTTCTATTGCTTGATGTAATCCATTATTATATCTTCTTCCATACATTATTCTTCCTGTAAATTCATCTACTATTAATACTTCTCCATCTTTAACTATATAATCTATATCTTTTTTCATTATTCCATGTGCTCGAAGTGCTTGATTAATATGATGAACTATTTCTGAGTTATTAATATCATTTAAGTTTTCTAATTTAAAGTATTCCTCTGCCTTTTTTGTACCTTTTCCTGTAAGTGAAGCAGATTTTGCTTTTAAATCTATTACATAATCATATTTCTCATTATCTTCTGCTTGGTCTAAATCCTTTGCATCCTCTTCTACTAATGTTTTTGGTTTTAAACGTTTTACAAAATCATTTGCTAATTTGTATAAATTTGAACTTTCTGCCGCTGTTCCAGATATTATAAGTGGAGTACGTGCTTCATCTATTAAGATACTATCAATCTCATCCACTATTGCATAATTAAGTGGTCTTTGAACTATATCGTTTTTGTTTATAACCATATTATCTCTTAAATAATCAAATCCATATTCATTATTTGTTCCATAAGTTATATCTGCTGCATATGCTTCTTTCTTTTTTGAAGGTTCCATTCTTGAAACAATTAAACCTACAGTTAAACCTAAAAATCTATATAGTTTTCCCATCCATTCACTATCTCTTTTTGCCAAATAGTCATTTACTGTTACTACATGAACTCCTTTTCCTGTAAGTGCATTTAAATAAACTGGAAGTGTTGCAACTAAGGTTTTTCCTTCACCTGTTTTCATCTCTGCTATTCTACCTTGATGCAATATTATTCCACCTATTAATTGAACATCAAAGTGTCTCATCCCTAAGACCCTTTTAGATGCTTCTCTCACAACTGCAAAAGCTTCTGGTAAAATATCATCTAATGTTTCACCTTTTTGCAATCTTTGTTTAAATTCTTCTGTCTTATTCCTTAATTCCGTATCTGATAGTTTTTGAATATCTGGTTCTAATCCATTAATTTTTTCAACTATTGGTCTTATCCTATTTACTTCTTTCTCACTATATGATTTAAAAATTTTACTTAATATTCCCATTTATGTACCTACCTTTTCTTTTTTAGTAACTATATATTTATATCACAAATTATCATATCTTTCAATATGTAGGCATAGAATTAATAAAAAACATGACGATTTAAGATATGTATTATATTCAAATCCGCCAAATCTCGAAAGCAGTTATATATTTATTCTAAATTGAACCCACGATGGCGATTGCTTTCGATGCTTTTCGGGGGTCTTCAATTTTTAATAAATATATAACTGCTGCGTTTGGCTACTCTACTATAATTAATATCTTTAATTGTTATAAGAGGTGTATGTGTATGTTTATTTATAATATTAAATTTAATAGTAAAAGTATTGTTAAAGTTTCCCTTATTATAATTTCAATTATTGTAGTTATTTTCTTCTTACTCTCTTTATACAAAATATTTAACAATAGTTTTAAAGTAAGAGACAGTATCAAAGAACCTGATGTTGCCTATATTCAAGCTGATAATTATACAAATATTTTAAAAAGTGTTTATGAAAATATAGACACTTATGTTGGGCAAAAAATTTGTTTTTCTGGTTATGTTTATAGAAATTTAGATTTTACTGAAAATCAATTTGTGCTTGCTAGAGATATGATTGTTGAGGGTAGTACCGAAAAACTAATTGTTGGTTTTTTATGTACTCATAATGATGCTAAAAGCTATGCAGATGGAACCTGGGTAGAAATAACCGGTGTTATTTCTAAAGGAAATTATCATGGTGAAATTCCTATTATTAAAATTAGCAAAATTAAGAAGATAGATAAACCTGCTGATGAGTTTACCTATCCTCCTGATGCTACCTATATACCAACCGCCATTATATATTAAGTGTTTGATTTTCATAAAATGGCAAGAGCGAGGTTCTAAGCTTCCTTAAATCCCTCTCCATAAACCTCCCTTGCATTTGCTATTATTATAAATGCAGATGGATCTATTTCTTCCACTATTCTCCTTACTTCTCTTACTTCATTTCTAGACATTACACAAAGGAGAATTTTCCTTTCTTCTTTTTTATACATTCCTTCTCCATATAAAGATGTTGTTCCTCTTCTTACTTCTGTATTTATTTTATTAGATATCTCCTCCCATTTTGGAGAAATAATTAAAAGCATCTTAGCAAAATCTATACCTTCAAAAAATATATCTAATATTTTTCCCATAATATATATAGCTAATGCTGAATATAAAGCTACTTCTATATCTTTAAAAAATATTGTGTTTGCTGAAATAATTATTGTATCAAAAATTACAATTAATGTTCCTGTTTTTAATTGTGGTCTATATGCTTTTACAATGTTTGCAACTAACTCTGTTCCCCCTGTTGAGGCACGTGCTTTTAACACTATTGCAGTACCTATACCTACAATTATAGAACCATATATAAAAGCTAATACTCTATCATTTGTAATTGGATTTAACTTTTCAAATATATTTAAGAAATAAGATAATAATGCAGTACCTACCAGAGCATTTAGGAAAAATCTCTTTCCTACTTTGAAATATGATAATATAAATAATGGCAGGTTTAATAACAGCATTGTAGTTCCCACAGATATTCCAAAAAGATAATAAAAAACTGTTCCTATACCAGAAAAACCACCTGTTGAAAGCTGATTAGGCAACAAAAATAAATCTATACCTATTGCCATAATCATTGTTCCAATGGTGATTTTTAATAAATCTATTGTAATTTTTTTGGCTTTTACAATATTTTTTCCTATACTAATTTTCATAAAAACCTCTTTATAGCTCTGTCAATTGGGACGGAAATTATTGAGGGAAACAAAAAGCATGTCAATAATCTTCATCACCATTGATAGGATTTTACTTTATTTATATTATAGGAAATTTTGTAAAAATTATACATTTCTTTTTATATATTCTTCATACATTTTTTTCGCAGTTTCAGGACTATCTGGTCCACTTTCATTTTTTATTGGTGCAAAATCTTCTTCTCTTTTCCCTCTAAGTATTGCTATCTTATCAAATAGGCAAAAACTATCAAATATAAATTTTTCAAATTTATAGCAGTTCTCTTCTGTTGGTTCTATTATTTCTCCATCTTCATTCATATATTTTGATTTTTTTACTGCTATATGATACTGAAGTTCTTTTGTGCTTGCTTTTTCTATCGCTTGTATATTAAATAAATTGCACATTATATGAGACTCTCCATATATCATCTCTCCACATTCATCAACTGCGAATCTCATTTTCTTTGGAATTTCTGTGTATTCAATTACTTTAACTTTGCCATTTCTTTTGCATAATACCCCTACTTTTTCATATGGACTATTTTTAATAATTGTTTTTGTTGCAATTTTTACATTTTGACTTATCGCTATTCCTAGCAATAATGTATCTACATATTTTACTAATAAATTATCTACTGAACCTATAAATACCCATTCTATACTTTTCTTCTTCATATCATCTATTATTCCATTTTTAGCCATTGAACAGAATATTCCACCATTTCCATCTGATGCTAATTTTATTAATCCATCTTCTCCTATTAAAACTTTACCATCTTTATCTAATAATGGTTGTTCTCCCTGCTCAAAAAATTTTATGTATTCTTTTTGATACCCAAAATAATTATTTTTTTCAAAGAATTTTACTGTATCATCATTATTTTCTGGACTCGTCATAATATAACATGGTAATTTTATATTGTATTGTTTTTGGGCAGTTTGTAGTTTTTCAATTATTATCTGAAATAAAGACTTCTGTTCTAAGTTTAATGTTAATGTGAATGTACCTTTTGGTCCATTATGTCCTAATCTTGTTCCTTGCCCTCCTGCCATTATTGCTACTGCGAACTTACCTGCCCTAACATTTTCTTCTCCAATTTTTATATAATTTTCTATTTCTTCTTTTGAAATTTTATTTGGATTTATTGCTTTTACAGGTTCTATATTATCTATATCACTTTCCAGTGTTTTACTATTTGCTTGTTCATATAACTCTTGCAATTGTTCAAAATCAATCTTTAATATTTGGTCAGCTAACTTCTCATCTATATTTTTAATATGATTTTGATTATATTTTTTTAGTATTTCTCTTGCTTTATCTATTTTATTCATTGCACGTCCTCCTATTGAAAAAACATACTTAAATACTATACCATCTTTTTTATAATTTGTCCACCCCTTAGCTTAATATACTATTTTTCTTATATATATTATGAATTTCTTTTTATATCTGCCACATTGATAAATTTTCTATGTTTATTAATTGTGTTAAATTATTTGACAGTTTTTTTCTTTTATGTTATGATTTTAAAAGGTGATATATATGGAAGAAAATAAAAATAATGATATTGAAGTTGTTATGGATGATAATGGTGAAAATTTAGAAATTTCTCCTGTTTATGAACATCTTAATATAGCAAAACCATCTCCTAAAGAGGAGAAAAAAAATATTATTATTCCCGAAACTAAAAAAACTGCAGAAAAAAAATAAAAAAAATGATACCCACCTACACCATAAAATGTCATAGGCGGATATCATTTTTTCTATTCACAATTTTCTTTATAAAGTTTTTTTAAATTCTTTCTGTTTATTGTTTTTTCTATTCCATTTTTACTTACTTCTATATAAACAGCCTCCAAAAAATTGGCTGTTTTTATATTTATGTATTCTAAATCCTTTGTTCTATTCCAATATTCTAATTGACTGCTCTTTTTCCAATTTTTTCCTAGATATGTTTTTCCTGCTGCAAGAGTATCACATATCATCTCTACTGCATATTTATATGGAATTACTGGTGTTTTATCTGGTGCTTTTGCATCATACCAATATTCATAGTGATGTTTATTTCTTCCTTTATGATGTAACCATGCCTTTGAGTATCCGTTAGCCTTCTTAGCTTCTGTAATTGGACTATGATCTCCAACATAGAATTTTGCAGATTCAATAAATTCAGTTAATGAATATTTAGATAAATCATGTACTAAACCTCTAAATGGTATACCTGCTCTTACACAAAGCACAAATACTCTCCATTTGTGCTTTGTAATTAACCATAAATGTTTTATTGCTTTAACCAATGTTATTACTTCCTTTCAATTTGATTATCCTTTAATTCTATTATACCCATCTCTAGTCCATTTTTGTGTTTACTTCCTCTATATGAATGTATTACATCTGAATTGCATACTGTACATATTCTTGAATCTATTATATTTTCTTCTCTTAAACCTTTTTCTTTTAACATATCTATGTTTATTTTTACTGTATCTATATTCCACTTCTCCTGTTTTTTTTGTATTGCATCATCAATATTTTTAAATGTATCTTCAAACATGTTTTTTACATCTTCATCTACCTCAAAATGGCATTTTCTTATACTAGGACTTATACAACAAATTATATCTTTAGGATTACAATTATATATTTCTTGCATTTTATCTATAGTTTTTATTGCTATTTTTTGAACTGTTCCTTTCCAACCTGAATGCACATTTGCAATTACTTTTTTATTTCTATCATACATCATTAAAACTATACAGTCTGCATTTGTTGCACATATAGCTATATTTTTCTTGTTAGTTAATAAACCATCTGTTTTATCATAAACTTGTTCAGAAAAATCTGGCTCATTTTTATTTATTTTTCCCGTTACCTCTTTTACTAAATCTTTATGCACCTGATTTGTTTTTACTATATTATTATATTCAATTCCTAGTGCATTGCAAATTTTTCTATAACTATTCTTATTTTTCTCTATTTGTTCAGGTATTAAAACATTTTGTTTAGAATTATATAATGGTATTTTATAATCATTGTTTATACCTATTGTAAATGCATGTATTACAGTATCGCTATATTCCAAAAGTTTTCTAAATTGTATATATTCTATTCCTTCTTTCTTTATATGAATAACATTTTCATTTGATAAATCCATGCTTTATACTCTTCCTTTACACTTAAGATTTACAACTAATATATATAATACACTATTTTATCCATTTATTCAAGAACTAAACATTTTTCTTTTTGCACTAAAAAGGCCACATTACTGTGGTCTCTTTAAAACTTAATAAATTTTAATGAATATATAAATTTCAGTCGATGGTTTATCATAAGTTTTTCAACTGCCAATTATCACGTTTTCACAAATTTTATCGTCATTATTTTACATCTGTTTGATTATTTCCTATTATTTTTACTCCTCCCGTTGCTTCTACAGTTTTTGTAGCTAGTTCTTTTATTTCTGCATATGCTTTATCCATTTTTTCTTGCAACACATTGTTTAATGTGTTTACCTTATTTAATTCTTCCTTTAAAGCTTCTATTTTATCATTTTGTCTATCAATAGTATTTTTAAAATCTCTACTTAATAATTCTGTAGCATATTTATGTTCCTTTTCTAATTCACTTGTTGCTTCTTTTCTTCCTCTTGCATATTCTTTTTCTAAAAGCATTGGAATATCATTTACTTTATTCTCTAGTTCTTTTATATGTTCTGCATTTTGATTTGCTTCATCTAATAGTTTTTTAGTTTCCTCTTCAGCCTTAGCCAACTTTGTTTCTCTTTCTTCTTTTTCATCTTCCCATTTATTATTACTTATTTCTCTTTCTCTCTTTATTTTATAAGTATATTCTTCATTTTCTCTTTCTCTCTCTATTTTCAAATTCTTTGTTTTCATCTCATAATCTTTTTGTAATTCTTCTGATTTTATTCTATAAGTTTCTTCTAATTCTTTAATATTATTATTTAACTCTTCTGTTTTTATTTTCTTATTATTTTCAATTTCTACAAGGCAGTCCTTTCCTGCATTTACAACTAATGTAAGATTATTCAATTCTTCCTCTATCCCGTATAATTCTTTAAGTTTTTCTTCTTCTGCAGCTATTGCTATTTCCAAATCTTTAAATTTATTATTTAATTCATCTGAAAAAATTTTTTGTTCTACATTTACCTTTGATACCTCTATTGCTTTTGCTACTTTTCTTTCTTTTTCTTCTTTTTCTGGATTTGCCTTTATGCTAGACATGTTTTTTTCCCTCTCTAATGCAGCATTTAAAGCTTCTAGTATTTCTGTTTTTGTGTTTTTTAGTGTTATTTCTTCTTTCTTCATTTCTTACATTCTCCTCCTAAAAAATAATTTTTATATTACTAATAATACTGTTTATTATTTTAATATATTTTTTTTCTAGATTACAGTAGTTTTATGAAAATTTGCAATTAAATTTAAGTTTAAAAGTAAAGTTTACCTCATTATAAAATAAATTAATACTGTCGCTATTACATTCTTAAATCTAATGACTTTTATAACAACTTTTTTCATTCCTTACCAAGTTTTTCTATTTATTCTATGCTTAATCCTGTTACTTTACTTATAAATTGCTTATCAGCATTTTCTTTTATCTTATTTTTTGCTATTTCTATATTTCGTTCATTCTTTCCATAATAGCCGATACATCCCTACTATTTGGATTTTCTAAAAATTTTGCTCACTCTATTATTTCGTCTTTTTTATTTTCTTTATATTGTCTTATCGGTTTCGGTAGTTCTATTATAACAATCTCTAGGTGTTCTGTCAATAATCTTTTTGCACTTTTATCTCGTATTTGCCATTTTAGTCCTAATTTTTCTCTTAATCTATTTGAGGCATCTATATTTTTTAATTTATTAGAAATATAGTCGCATATTTCTTCAAACTCATCTAAAAATTGGTTTGCTAATTTTATGCTATATTCCATATTTTTCTTTCCATTCTTTAAAAACTTCTCTAGCGTCTCTTACTCTGCCATTTCTTATATCATCTTCTGCCTTTAATAGATGTTCTTCTATATCTTCCTTTAATATTTTTTCTCTATATTCTTCCATTTTCATAATTACAATATCGTTATTATTCATAGTAATAACCATTTCTCCATTTTTTTTTACTGCTATTTTTAAATCTTGTATATTTGTTACTTGTATCATATCAATACACCTCTTTACTATACTATAAATAGTATAGCATAAATTTTACTATTTTTTAATACTTTTCGTTAATTTTCTAAAATTATTATTTGTAAATAATTTCATTATATGCAATTTTTTCGGCTTGCTCTTTAATTGCATTCAGCGTTTCCAACCAATAAAGCATATTAGTATTTTTCATATCTTCTGTAAAATTACTTTTTACTTTCAAATCATCAATAATCACAAGCTAAAGAAAGATTTGAAATACTTATGAAACAAATGTTACAAAAAAATTCTATTGATGAAAATTTGAAAAATACTGACAATTTGAAATGGATTGGGCTTATGAATATAAGAATCACTCTAATTTCTAACTGTATTAGTTAAAGTGTTACTTCTAACACCTAAATTTCATACACTAATTCTTTCATTAGTTTATGAACTGATATTATTTCTTTTACTTTATAAACATTGCTTCCGCAAAATACTAATGCCTTATCTATATTTCCATTTACCGCTTCTATTAACGCTTTTGTTATACAATATGGCGTATTTACAGCATCACATGTTTTTATACATTTATAGCATTTTTCTATTTTACATTTTGTTGTTTCAGTTGCTTTTATAAAATTATTGTATATTGCTCTTCCTGGCATTCCTACTGGACTTTTTATTATTTTTATATCCTCTTTTTTTGCATTTATGTATGCTTGTTTAAATTCATCTGATGCATCACATTCTTCTGTTGCAACAAATCTTGTTGCCATTTGAACTCCTGACGCTCCGAGCTCCAAAAATTTCTTTATATCTTTTGAATCCCAAATTCCTCCTGCTGAAATTACTGGTATTTCACATTTTGTTTCTTCTTCTACGCCTTTTATATATTCAACCACTTCTTTTGTTATATTTTCTAACTTATTTTCTTCACTTTGCAATTCTTCTGCTTTATATCCTAAATGTCCTCCAGCTTCTGGTCCTTCTATAATTATCATATCTGGAGTATAATCATATTTGTTTTTCCAATGTTTAACTATCAATTTACAGCATCTTAAAGATGAAATTATTGGAGCAATTTTTGTTTTTGTTCCTTTTACATATTCTGGCAATTCTTTTGGAATACCAGCACCTGATATTATTAAGTCTATTTTTTGTTTTACACATTCCTTTACTATCTCTGCATAATTACTTAGAGCAACCATTATATTTGCTCCTATTATTCCATTTTTTCCGGCTATTTCTCTTGCCTTTTCTATCTCCTTTTTAATAGCAATTTTATCGGCTTCTAATGGATTTTTATTAAAATTTTCCTCTTTATAACCTATATCTGCTGTTGAAATTACTCCTATTCCACCTTCTTTAGCAACTGCACCTGCTAATTTATGCAATGATACGCCTACGCCCATTCCACCTTGAATTATTGGATACTTGGAGATTTTATCTCCTACTTTAATACCTTTCAAACCCTTTTCCTTCCTTTCACAATTTATTCTTATTATTTACCATTCACAGCTAATTAATTATTCTAAAGTAGCCAAACGCAGGAGTTATATATTTATTAAAAATTGAAGACCCCCGAAAAGCATCGAAGGCAATCGCCCTCGTGGGTTCAATTTAAAATAAATATATAACTCCTTTCGAGTTTGGCGGACTTTACAGTATAAGCTATAAAAAGTAACCATTTATTTTTTAAAATAATTATGTGCCCATAATATTATAGCCATTATCTGCAAAAATAACTTGCCCTGTTATACTTGAAGACATACTGCTCAATAAAAATGTTGCAACATCACCAACTTGTTCTATTGTGACATTTCTATGTAATGGTGCCTTTTCTTCCACAATATCTAAAATTGAATTAAAATCTTTTATTCCTTTGGCAGACAACGTTTTTATTGGTCCTGCAGAAACTGCATTTACTCTAATTTGTTCTTTACCTAAATTTTCTGCTAAATATCTAACACTTGCTTCTAATGCTGATTTTGCAATTCCCATTACATTATATCCACTTAAAACTTTTGTTGAACCATAATATGTAAGTGTTACTATACTTGCATTTTCATTTAACATATCTAATTCTTTTACCATTCTTGCTGCTAAAACTAATGAATATGCACTTACATCATTTGCATGAGAAAAACCTTCTTTACTTGTATATATAAAATCTCTATGTAAATCTTCGGTATTTGCATGTGCTATTGAATGTACTATTCCATCTATTTTTCCATTTTCTTCCTTTATTTTTGTAAAAGTTTCTCTTACAACTTCATCAACTGAAGCATCATTGCAAGTATATAGCTTTGCACCTTTAAATTCTGATATTAGCTCTTCTATCTTTTGTCTGTTTTCTGTATCCATGAATGTAAATATTAATTTTGCTCCATTTTGATATGCTGATTTTGCAATTCCATAAGCTATGCTCCATTTATTTCTTATTCCCATGATTAATATTTTCTTATCTTTCAATAACATTTTCATTCCCCTTTTCTTCCTTTTATTGTTTTCCAATATTTCTAAATTTTTGATATCGTTCTTCTCTTATTTCTTCACCTGTTTTTTCTTTTGATTTATCTATTTGTTTTATTATTTCTTTTTTTATATTATTAAATATATTATCATCTTCTTTTATTATTTTATCTATTACTTTTAATTCATATAAATCTTTAGCTGTTAATTTCATTTGTTCAGCCGCTTCTTTTACTTTGCTAGAATCTTTCCATACTATACTTGCATAGCCTTCTGGTGAAAGTATTGAATATATAGCATTTTCAAGCATCATAACATAATTTCCAACGCCTATTGCTAATGCCCCTCCACTTGAACCTTCTCCTATTACTACAACTATTGTAGGAACTGTTAAATTTGCCATTTCATATATACATCTTGCAATTGCTTCACCGTTGTCCTCTCTCTTCTGCCTCTAAACCAGGATATGCTCCTTTTGTATCTATAAAAGTTATAACTGGCCTTCTAAACTTTTCTGCCTGTTTCATAAATCTAATTGCTTTTCTATAACTTTCTGGATTAGGCATTCCAAAGTTTCTTTCTATATTTTCTTTTGTTGTTCTTCCTTTTTGCTCTGCTATTATGGTATATGTTTTATCTTCTATTGTTCCTAAGCCACATACTATTGCTTTATCATCTTTAAAATTTCTATCTCCATGTAATTCAAAAAAATCATCAAATATATTTTCTATATAATCTAATGATGTTAACCTATCTGGTTTTCTTGCAATTGTTACTCTATCCCACGCAGTTATTTGTTTTGCCACTTAAAGTCGCCTCCTTTATGTAGTTTTATAATTTTACTTAAGGTTTTCTTTAATTCTTTTCTTTCTACAATTTTATCTATGAATCCATGTTCTAGTAAAAATTCTGATGTTTGAAATCCTTGTGGTAACTCTTGCCTTATTGTTTGTTCTATAACCCTTGGTCCTGCAAAGCCTATCATAGCTCCTGGTTCTGCTAAAACTATGTCTGCTAAACTAGCAAAACTTGCTGTTACACCTCCATATGTAGGATCTGTTAATATAGATATATAAAGATTTCCTGCTTCATTTAGTTTTGTAAGTGCTGCAGAAGTTTTTGCCATTTGCATAAGAGAAATTATCCCTTCTTGCATTCTTGCTCCACCTGATACGCAAAATATTATTAATGGTAATTTAAGTTCTATTGCTTTTTCTATAGAATATGTTATCTTTTCACCAACTACACTTCCCATACTTCCCATAAGGAAATTATTATCCATTATACATATTACTACATTTTCACCGTCTATACATCCAGTTCCACATCTTACTGCTTCTGTTAAACCTGTTTTTCTTTGCAATGCCTCTAATTTTTTTGGATATTCACTAAGGTTTAATGGATTTATATTCTGCATATTTAATTCAAATTCGTTATATGTACCTTTATCTATTATGTGTTCAAGTCTTCTTCTGCTTGAAAGCCTAAAATAGTTTCCACAATTCGGACATATGTTGTAGTTTTCATTTACAGTCTCTTTATATATTATTTCCTTGCATTTATCGCATTTTATCCATTTTCCTACTGGTATGTCTACTTTATGTTCTACTAATGTTTCGGTACTAGTGCTTTTTCGTATTTTGTCAACTATCAAGGTTCTCCCTCCTTTTTAAAAACTTTATTTTAATAATTATTATTTACACCAAAGTAGCCAAACGCAGGAGTTCTATATTTTTTAAAAATTGAAGACCCCCGAAAAGCATCGAAGGCAATCGCCCTCGTGGGTTCAATTTAGAAAAAATATAGAAGCTCCGACGAGATTTGGCGGACTTTATATTCTAAACTATTATACAAGTTTTTCCTCCACGAAACTTGTATCGTAACTACCTCGTTTAAAATCATCATTTGTTATAAGTTTTAACAAAAAGTCAATATTTGTATCTACGCCTTCTATAACTAATTCTTCTAAAGCTTGTTTTAATTTTGCTATGGCTTCTTCTCTGTCTCTTCCATGTACTATAATTTTTGCAAGCATTGAGTCATAGTATGGAGATATTGTATAACCTGAATATATTCCTGAATCTATTCTTACTCCATTTCCACCTGGCAAGTTCAACCCTGTTATAGTTCCTGGTGAAGGCATAAAATTTTTGCTTGGATTTTCTGCATTTACTCTTACTTCTATAACATGACCTGTAAAGTTTATTTTGCTTTGTTTATATGAAAGTTTTTCTCCTGATGCAATTCTTATTTGTTCTTTTACTATGTCTACCCCTGTAAGCATTTCTGTTACTGGATGTTCAACCTGTATTCTTGTATTCATCTCCATAAAATAAAAGTTTTTGCTTTTATCTACTAAAAATTCTACTGTTCCTGCATTTGTATAATTTGATGCCTTTACTGCTTTTATTGCACATTTTGATATTTTTTCTCTTAAACCATCATCTAGAACTATTGATGGACTTTCTTCTAATATTTTTTGATTCTTTCTTTGAATTGTGCAGTCCCTTTCTCCTAAATGTATAATATTTCCAAATTCATCTGCTAATACTTGAACTTCTATATGTCTTGGATTTTCTATGTACTTTTCTATATATATATCATCATTATTAAATGCTTGCTTTGCCTCTTTTTTTACTATATTTATTGCTTCAACTAAATCTTTTGTTTGTTTTACAACTCTTATGCCTTTTCCTCCACCACCATTAGATGCTTTTAAAATTACTGGATAACCAATTTTATTTGCTATCTCTTTTATTTCCTTTATATCTTTATCTTTTAAATCCATTCCTGGAATTACAGGAATATCTGCTTTTTTCATTAATTCTTTGCTATTTACCTTATCTCCCATTTTCTCTATTACAGAAAAATTTGGACCAATAAATTTTATATTACATTCTTCACACATTTTTGCAAATTTAGCATTTTCAGATAAGAATCCAAAACCTGGATGTATACTATCTGCCCCAGTTATATTTGCAGCTTCTAAAATGTTTTTTACATTTAGATAACTCTGGCTTGCAGGTCCTTTTCCTATACATACTGCTTCATCTGCAAGTTTTGTATGTAAACTATCTTTATCTATATCTGAATATACAGCAACTGTTTTTATATTTAATTCCTTACATGCTCTTATTATTCTAACAGCAATTTCTCCTCTATTTGCTATTAATACTTTTTTTAGCATTTTTCTCCTCCTCTCAAAAACATATTACTTTGCTTACATGGAATATAGTTTTAGCTAATGTTCTACTCATATATGTTTTTAATTATACAACTGCAAATGTAAGTTCACCTTTAGCAGCAACTTTTCCATCTACTGTTGCAACAGCTTCTCCTATTCCTATTGGTCCTTTTCTTTTAATTATATTAACTTCTAATTTTAACCTATCACCAGGAGTTACCATTTTTTTAAATTTCATTTTATCAATTCCACCAAAAATTGCATTCTTCCCTTTATTCTCTTCCATAGATAAAATTGCAACCGCACCTGCCTGTGCCAAGCTCTCTACAATTAATACACCTGGCATTATTGGATTTCCTGGAAAATGTCCTTTAAAATATGGTTCTTCTACATTTACATCCTTATATGCTGTGCAACTTATTCCTGGAACATATGCTTCCACTTCATCTATCATTAAAAAAGGTTCTCTTTGTGGAATAATCTTTTTTATTTCATCTTTATTTAACATTTTATAAAAATCCTTTCTTTATACTTTATTTATACCACTACTCACAGTTTTACAATAAAAATTCTAAAAACAGGGCGTTACAAATTCAAAGTTTATACTAAAAAGTCCGCCAAATCTCGTCGGAGCTTCTATATTTTTTGTAAATTGAACCCACGAGGGCGATTGCCTTCGATGCTTTTCGGGGGTCTTCAATTTTTAAAAAATATAGAACTCCTGCGTTTGGCTACTTTTAATTAATTAATTGGCTATGAATTGCATTAACTGAAAGTTAGAACCTCTTCGCTTGCAGAATTTTTATTGTAAAACTGTGATTTGTTATATGGTCTATATTATTTTAAATAATGGCTTACCGTAATCCACAGCCTCTCCATTTTTAACATATATCTCTTCTATTTTGCCTTCATATTCTGACTCAATTTCATTCATTAATTTCATTGCTTCTATTATACAAAGAACAGTACCTTTCTTTACTTCACTGCCTTTTTCTACATAATCATTTGCATTTGGTTCTGGCTTTAAATAAAACGTTCCTACCATTGGAGATGTTACTATCTGTCCCTTTTGTTCTTCCTTTACTTCTGGTTTTGATTTACCAGTTTCTTCTTGAGTTAATGAAGTACAAGTATTTTGAGAAATTCCATCTTTTTTCATGCTAATTTTTAAGCCTTCTGGAAATTCTATATCAATACTACTTAATTTTGAATTGCTCATATCTTCAATTATCTTTTTTATTTGATCATATTCCATTTTTTCTACTCTCCTTTTTTAGATAATATTTTTATATTCTATTTTTTCATAGACTTCTTTACACTTTTTTTATCCTTCATACCTTTTTAAAATAATACTACTATTGTGTCCTCCAAATCCTAATGAATTTGACATTACTATGTTTACTTGTTCCTCAATGCCCTTATTTGGAACAACATTTAAGTCGCATTCTTCATCTGGCACTTTATAATTTATTGTTGGTGGTATGAAATTATCTTGTATTGCTTTAACACATAGAACTGCTTCAACTCCACCTGCTGCACCTAATAAATGCCCTGTATTTCCTTTGCTTGAACTTATTTTTACAGTTTTTGCAGAAGCACCTAATGCTGTTTTTATTGCAGATGTTTCACATGAATCGTTTAACGAAGTTGATGTTCCATGAACATTTATATAATCTATTTGTTCTGGTTTTATGTTTGCATCTTCCATTGCTTTTATCATGGCTTTTGCTCCGCCTTCTCCATTTGGTGCTGGAGATGTAATATGGTATGCATCTGATGTTGCTCCATACCCAATTAACTCTGCATATATCTTTGCTCCTCTTTTCTTAGCATGTTCTAATTCTTCTAATATTAATATTCCTGCACCTTCTCCCATTATAAAGCCATTTCTTTCTTTATCAAAAGGGATACTTGCTCTTGTTTTATCAGGCGTTGTACTTAAAGCTTTCATATTAGTAAATCCAGCTATTCCTGAAGGAGTAATAGAAGCTTCTGCACCTCCTGCAATCATTACATCTTCATATCCATGTTTTATCATTCTATAACTTTGACCTATGGAGTGTGTTGCACTTGCACAAGCAGTTACTATAGTTTCAGATTCTCCCTTTGCTCCCAATTCTATTGCTATATTTCCTGAAGCCATATTGGTAATAGCCATTGGAATATACATTGGAGATACTCTATCCGGACCTTTTTCTTGTAATTTCTGATTTTCCATTTCTATTGTTCTTAATCCACCTATTCCTGAACCAATAATTACACCTACTCTTTCCATATTTGTATTTTCAGCAGTAATTCCACTTTTCTTAAAAGCTTCTTTTGCTGCAATTATTGCAAATTGTGTAAATCTATCCATTCTTTTTGCTTGTTTTCTATCAAAATATTCTTCTGGATTATAATTTTTAACCTCTGCTGCTAACTTTACTTTATAACCTGTTGTATCAAATAAAGTAATTTCATCTATACCACATTTAAATTGCTTTATTCCTTCCCAAAACTCTTCTACATTATTTCCTATTGGAGTTATTGCTCCAATACCTGTAACTACAACTCTTCTTTCCATTACTTAAAAATCCTCCCTATTCATTATACATTCTAGTTTGAAAAAGAAACGAGTATTGCTAGGCATTATTAAACAAAAAAGCGGAGGCGTACAAAGGTACGTTGAGCATTTTTTGTTTAATAATAACGACGCAAGACGAAGTTTATTTTTCAAACTTTACATTAACATGCCACCATCAACTTGTAGAACTTGCCCTGTAACATAAGAACTTTCCTCTGATGCTAAGAAATAAACCACATTTGCCACATCTTCTGGCATTCCTATTCTGTTCAAAGGTATTTGTTTCTTTATACTTTCCTTTACACTTTCTTGCAATACATCTGTCATGCTTGTTTCTATAAATCCTGGAGCTACTGCATTTACTAATATATTTCTACTTGCAAGTTCCTTTGCTAAACTTTTCGTAAATCCTATTATTCCTGCTTTTGATGCTGCATAATTACATTGCCCTGCATTACCACTTATTCCAACTACTGATGAAATATTTATAATTCTTCCTTGTCTTTTTTTCATCATATATGGCACTACATTTTTTGTTATATTAAATGTTCCAACTAAATTAACATTTATAACTTTTGAAAAATCCTCTGGTTTCATTCTCATTATTAAAGTATCTCTTGTTATCCCTGCATTATTTACAAGTACATCTATCTGTCCAAATTTTTCAATTGCTAATTCTACTATTGTTTCACTTTCTTCAAAATTTGAAACATCTCCTTGTGCTTCTAATACCTCTACACCTAAACTCTTTATCTCTTCAATTGTTTTATCTACTTCTTCACTTCTGTTTACATAGTTTAAAACAATGTTATATCCTTCTTTTGCAAATTTAATTGCTATTTGTTTTCCTATACCTCTACTTGAGCCAGTTATTAATGCTACTTTACTCATAAAAATCATCCTTTCATTACATTTTATTTTTATAATTTGATATATTACTAAGTTACTGCTCACAGTCACTTAATTAATCTAAAGTAGCCAAACGCAGGAGTTCTATATTTTTTAAAAATTGAAGACCCCCGAAAAGCATCGAAGGCAATCGCCGGCGTGGGTTCAATTTAGAAAAAATATAGAAGCTCCTTTCGAGTTTGGCGGACTTTATAGTATAATCTGTTAATAGTAGTAACAATAATTAAGCTGTTATTATACTAATTGCAAATTAAGTAAAACTTTAATAAATTTATTCTTTATTTATTTTCTAACAACAAAATTGCATCTTCTAAGCTTTTTACATCATTTATATTAAGTATTTTAACTTCTTTATTAGTTCGTTTTACAAATCCTGATAAAGTCTTTCCTGGACCTATTTCTACAAAAGTATCTACTCCCATCTCTATCATTGTTCTTATTGTTTTTTCAAACTGTACTGGACTAATTATATGCTTTTGTAAAATCTCCTTTATGTTATCTGTATCTTTATATGGCGTTCCATCTATGTTCTTTATAACTATTTTCTCTGTTTTTTGTATATGTACTTTTTCAAGTTCCTTGCCTAGCTCCTCTGCTGCCTTTTCTAATTTTACTGTATGAAATGGTCCTGACGTTTTAAGCTCTACTACCTTCTTTGCTCCAATTCTTTTTGCTTCTTCCATTACCTCCATAACCGCTTCTTTTTCTCCTGAAACTGCTACTTGCCCTATACAGTTATAATTTGCAGGAACTACAAAACCTTTTTTGCATTTCTTACATACTTCTTCTACCTGATTATTTTCTAGACCAATAATTGCAGCCATACTCCAATTTCCACTTGGAACAAGATTTTGCATAAGTTCTCCTCTTTTTTGTACTGTTTTTATTCCTTCCTCTAATCCTAAAATATTACTATAAATTAAAGCAGTATATTCACCTAAACTTAAACCACTACAAATTTCTGCATTTATATTGTGTTTTTTTAAAACCTCTAATATTGCTAAACTCATTGTTAAAATACACACTTGTGTATTTGCTGTTTTACTTAAATCTTCTTCTGTCCCTTCAAATGTTATTTTACTAACATCCATATTTGTTATACTTTCCACATATTTATACATATTTCTTGCTTCTTCATAATTTTCGTATATATCTTTTCCCATGCCTACTGTTTGTGAACCTTGACCTGGAAAAACAAATCCAATTTTCATAAAATCAATCATTCCTTTCTCTTATCATAATTAAATACTTCAGTAGCCAAACGCAGCAGTTATATATTTATTAAAAATTGTTACTGTCCACTTAGCTAAAGTTTAATTATTAATAATTAAACTTTATTATTCTGTTTAGATAGTTACAATAAAAATTCTGCAAGTGAAGTGGTTTTAACGGAAGGAGCAAGAAATTCTAAGTAGATTTTTTGGAAATAGTTCAAATTTACTTTGAAAGGGTGCCAAAAAAGATACATAGAATTTCTGCGAACTGGATGTTAGACAAACGAACTAAAGAATTTTTATTTTAACTATCTAAACTAATGTAATTACTTTAAATAATAATCTTCAAGTCTCGTCTCAAATAAATTGCAAAACTCAGTTATAATCTTCATCCTATCTACTTCAACATTAAATTCCTTTTTTATTGATGTAGCAATATTCTGTATTTCTTTAAGAAAATCTTCCTGCACCGTGTTTAACCCTATTCCAACTACCATGCATTTAACCATTTCACCATTTAACTTATTTTGCGTTAATATTCCTCCAACTTTTCTACCATTGTGTACTATATCATTAGGCTCTTTTATTTCTAACTCTATATTATATAAGTTCTTTATTACCATTATCATATCTTGTGCAATTTCTTTAGTTATTCCATTTAACATTTCCACTTTACATTTTGGATAGATAACAAACGAAAACGCTATGTTATTTCTTTCATTTGTGTACCAATTTCTTCCATGTGTTCCAATACCTTTCGTTTGCAAATCTGCAATTATAATTGTTCCATTTGGTATGTTGTTTTCTATTTGTCTAAATGCCTCTAATTGTGTAGAATCAATACTTTCATAATAAATTAAATTTCGTCCTAAAAAATTAGTTTTTAAACCTTCTAATTCCATGTTATTGTTTTTAACTCCTCTTGTCTTTTTATTTTAGAGGTTGTTGTTTTTATTAAAGGTTCTTCTGTTAATATAATTCCACGAATTACTTTATATGGTGGCAAGCTTTTGTTTATTGCTTTTACTTGGTTATTTATTGAATTATATATTTCTGTATCGTTATTTGTTTTGTAAACTTCTTCTACTATTTTCCTATCATACACAATCTTTGCATAAATCTTTATATCATTTACATCTTCTGTATTTCTTTTTTCAAATACAAAACTTTCTTTTACCCCTTCAACTCTGTTTATTATTCCCTCTAATTCTTCTGGAAAAATGTTTTTTCCATTTTTTAAAACTATTACACTTTTCTTTCTACCACAGATAAATATGTAACCTTCTTCATCTATTTTTGCCAAATCTCCTGTGTAGAACCAATCATCTTTTAATACAGCATTTGTTGCTTTTTTATCTCCATAATACCCTATCATTATATTTGGACCTTTTACTACTAACTCTCCTATTCCCTCTTCATTTACATCTTCTACTTTTGCTTCAACATTTGGTACTGCTTTTCCAATTGAGCCTATCTTATGATACCTATTGTTTCCCATTCCTATTACTGGCGAGGTTTCTGTTAATCCATAACCTTGTACTAAATTTATACCTAAATCTCTGTAACCTTCTTCTACTTTACCATTTAATGCTGCTGCTCCACTAATTAAAAGCCTTACATTTCCACCAAGCATATTATGTATCTCTTGAAATACTTTTTTCTTTTCTTCCATACTATAATCTTTTGTATCTATTATTTTTTGCTTAGTTTCTTCTAGTCTTCCTTCCTTTTGCAATTTCTTTAAAATATTTTTATATATATTTTCATAAATTGCTGGAACACACGCCATATACGTTATTTTATATTCATTCATATTTTCTACAATATGCTTTATTCCATCACAAAAAGTTACTTCCATTCCTTTATATAAAGCCATTAAAAAGCCCACAGTACATTCAAACACATGGTGCAATGGCAAAAATGAAAGCATTACATCTTTTTCTGAAACATCAAGTATTGAAGCAATACTCATCAAATTAGAACAAATATTTTTATGTGATAGTGCTACAACTTTTGATGCTGCTGTTGTGCCAGATGTAAATAACATTATACTCATTTCCTCTGGGTTTATTTTTGCATCTAAAAATTTCTTATTTCCATTTGCTAATAATTTTTTTCCCTTTTCTATTAATTCTATTTCTGAATATATACCTTCTTTGTGTTCTTTTAAGTCCATTGATATTAGATGCTTTAAATTTCCTACACCTTCTAAAACACATCTTTTTAGAGTCTCTTCATATTTTGATGAATAAAATATTGCTTCTACTTCTGAACGTTCTATTAAGTTCATTAACTCATTTTCTGGTAAGGATTTATCTAGTGGAACAACTATACCTGTTCCACATACTATTGATAAATATGCTATCTGCCACTCATATCTATTTTCTCCAATTACTGCGATTCTTTTTCCTTTTAGTCCCATTTCTATTAGAGCTGTTCCTAAACTTTCTACCATATTTCTGGCTTCTAAATGTGTAATCGTATAATATTTATCTTTTTCAATTTTTATTTTATATGCAATATTATTTTTATATAGTTCTTTCGTTTTATTTAGCATATCCTTTAAATCTGTTATTTTTAAGCATTCATATATTGGTTCCTGCATTCACAATCCCCTTTATCCTTTCTTCTATAATATTTTATACTCATTTTTCTTAAAAGTCATTAGAATGAACGGTCAGTTTAATGTAATATCAATGGATGTATTGATATTCTTAAGTCCCAAATGGCACAAAAAAATGATGAAAAATATATTTTTGTTACATATCTTTCATCATTTTTTCTATATTATTTACTAAATATTTGTTTTATATTTTTTAATATCTTGCTAAAAAAACTTTGTTTATATTTTATCATTGAATTATTATTTGTTTCTATTGTTTTTGTATTTAATTCTTTGTTTTTAAATATATTATCATTACTATATTTTTCTTGTTTTTCTTTTTCTATTTGCATTCTATCATAATTTTGTTTTGCTATAATTTTTTCTCTTTGAATAGGTGTAGCCCAATAATCCCTAAATAGGATAGCTATAATTGCCTTTGCTCTTTTTGATACACCCTGTTCATCTAATGTTAAATTAGGATTATATTTAAACTTATATTCTTTATTTGCATTGGCTTCAAATGACCTAATTTTACTTTTAGGAATTTTATTATATTCTTCTATTGAAATGTATTTTAGTATTTCAATAACTTCACTATATGCATTAGCATATTCGGTATTTACCATTGTTTTACCTCCAATTCAAATTATAAGTGCCACTACTTACTTTGGTTTTCTGAACTTTGACGTGTTTCATCTTCTCTAACTGATTTTTCATTTTTTTCGTGTGCACATATTGTTTCTTCTGTATCTCCTAAATACTCTGTATTTTCCAAAACATCTACTACTTCTTTTCCTAAATCTTGTGTATTTTTCTTCCTCATGTATTCCTGATAATCATATTTTGCTAATAATTCTTCTTTTGTTATTCCATACTGTTGTTTAAATTTTTTTTGTCCTATAAATAATTTTCTATAATTTGTTTCGTCTATATTTATTCCTATGTCTTTATAATACATATATCTTGCATAACTTAAGTTTGTACTTTGCATTAATTGTTTTGCATCTATTATTGCTAATGAGTGTAAACCTATTGAATCATAAAATTCTATTTTTTGTTTTATATTGTCTATACTATAGCTATATATTTGTGGCAATGTCTTTGTCATTTTTATAACTTCTTCTCTATTATAGCCTAATTTTTCCATATCTTCTATTTTTTGCTTCATATTGTCTATACTTAAGCAATATATTGCTGGCAATGTCTTTGTCATTTTTATAACTTCTTCTTGGCTATAACCTAATTTCTCCATATCCTCTATTTTTTGTTTTATATTGTCTATACTATAGTTATACATTGCTGGCAATGTCTTTGTCATTTTTATAACGTCTTCTTTTCTATAGCCTAATTTTTCCATATCTTCTATTTTTTGTTTTATATTGTCTATACTATAGCTATATATTTTTGGCAAAGTCTTTGTCATTTTTATAACGTCTTCTTTGCTATAACCTAATTTTTCCATATCTTCTATTTTTTGTTTTATATTGTCTATACTTAAGCCATATATTGTTGGAGAGTTTTTTGTCATTTTTATAACATCTTCTTTGCTATAGCCTAATTTTTCTATATCTTCTATCTTTTGTTTTATAGTGTATATACTTAAGCCATATATTTGTGGCAAGGATTTTGTCATTTTTATAACTTCTTCTTTGCTATAGCCTAATTTTTCTATATCTTCTATCTTTTGTTTTATATTGTCTATACTTAAGCCATATATTTGTGGCAATGTCTTTGTCATTTTTATAATGTCTTCTTTGCTATAGCCTATTGATAAAAAGAAACTATAATTTCTTTTTACATTTTCTAATAAAGTTTCTAGTTTAAGTTCTTTTATTCCATGTTCATTTATTATTTCATTCATTTCTTCTTCTGTATAACCTATTTCTTTAAATATCTTTTTTAATTCTTCCATATATCTTTCTTTCCTTTTATTTTATATTTCTTCAAATAAGAATGGATTCGCACTCATATCATCTACTATGTCTTCTAATAATTCTCCTTTTTCTTCTCTTTTTGTTATGTAATTTTTTATTTCAAAGTCGTCTAAATTTAATATGTATGGATTTCCATCTAATAGTATATTTAAGTTATCAAAGCCTAAGTCTTTCATCGTGTTTATTAGCTTGTCCACATCTGTAACGCTTCTATCTAAGTATATAGCATTACTACTTATTATATTTCTTACTTGTATATCATCACATTTCATTTCCTTTAGTTTCTCTATCTTCTTTTCTATTTCTTCTTTGCTTAGTTCTTTTATATTTGGACATAACTCTTCCATTTGACTTATTGTATTTTCGCTTATCCCTATTTCTTTTAATATTTCTTCCATTCATTTACCTCCATTTTTTATCTTTATTTGATTTTTTCATCTTTTTCATATGCACCTATTGTTTCTTCTGTATCTCCTAAATACTCTGTATTTTCCAAAACATCTACTACTTCTTGTCCTAAATCTTGTGTATTTTTCTTCCTCATGTATTCCTGATAATTATATTTTGCTAATAATTCTTCTTTTGTTATGCCATACTGTTTTTCAAATATTTTTTTGTTAATAAATAACTTTTTATAATTTGTTTCATCTATATCTATTCCTATATCTTTATAATACATATATCTTGCATAACTTAAGCTTGTACTTTGCATTAATTGTTTTGCATCTATTATTGCTAATGAGTGTAAGCCTATTGAATCATAAAATTCTATTTTTTGTTTTATATTTTCTTTACTATAGCTATATATTGCTGGTAAAGTTTTTGTCATTTTTATAACGTCTTCTTTGCTATAGCCTAATTTCTCCATATCTTCTATTTTTTGTTTCATATTGTCTATACTCAAGCTATATATTGCTGGCAATGTCTTTGTCATTTTTATAACGTTTTCTTTGCTATAGCCTAATTTCTCCATATCTTCTATTTTTTGTTTCATATTGTCTATACTATAGCCATATATTTGTGGCAAGGATTTTGTCATTTTTATAACGTCTTCTTTGCTATAGCCTAATTTCTCCATATCTTCTATTTTTTGTTTCATATTGTCTATACTCAAGCTATATATTGCTGGGAAAATTTTTGTCATTTTTATAACGTCTTCTTTGCTATAGCCTAATTTTTCCATATCTTCTATTTTTTGTTTCATATTGTCTATACTATAGCTATATATTTGTGGCAAGGATTTTGTCATTTTTATAACATCTTCTTTGCTATAGCCTATTGATAAAAAGAAACTATAATTTCTTTTTACATTTTCTAATAAAGTTTCTGGTTTTAAGTCTCTTATTCCATATTCATTTATTATTTCATTCATTTCTTCTTCTGTATAACCTATTTCTTTAAATATTTTTTTTAATTCTTCCATATATCTTTCTTTCCCTTTTTTATATTTCTTTAATAATTTCAAATGCGATTTTTAGACATTCTTTTAATAGTGGACTTCTATTATCATTTAATGTTCTTATATCCCAATTTGCTTCAGCAAGTGTATCATCTGAGTATAAAAATTGATATGCATTTATGTTTCTTGCTTGAGCAACAGCCATAATTGATGCACACTCCATCTCTACAACTTTACAACCACTTTGTACTCTTTTTTTCATCTTATCTTTAGTTTCTTTATATAAACCATCTGTTGTCCATGTTTTTGTTAATTCATAACTTATTTTATTTTTCTTAAAAATTTCTTCTAATTTTGTAGCTGTTTTTACTTCTACAAAGTCTGAAGCTGGCATATAATGATAACTTGTCCCTTCATCTCTATAGGCTGCTGTTGGTATAATAAATGCACCCTTTTTTAAATCTGAAGTAAGTTCACCACAAGAACCAAAAAATATGAAATTTTGAACTCCCCTTGCATGAATTTCTTCCATCATCATTGCTGTTGCTGGACCACCAAGCATAGTTCTATATATAATAACATCTTTTCCATAAACTTTAGTTTTATATATTTTTACTTTTTCTCCACAAACTTCAATATTGCTATATTCTTCAAATTCTTCCATGTTTTCTATTTCATCTATTAGTTCTTTTTTAAAACATACTATCGCGTTCTCAGAAAGTTTTTGTTGCTCCTTTGTAAATATTTCTGCTTTTACTATTTCTTCACTATTATCATAAGAATTTATTATACTCATAATTTAACTCATTCCTTTCTAAGACACAAACCAGTTTGAAAAATTTTACTAATTAAAATATATCACAAAACTCCACAAACAATCAATATTTTTTTCAATAAAAACCATAAATACCAATTTTATTTGTAAATCTTGATATTTTAATTAATAATAGATAACATAAATTAAATCATTTAAACCTATATTTTGTATTATTACATTATTTCTTTCTTGTTTGATTTTTGTATACAACCTTCATTGTTAATTTATCTGGAGATATTTTACTTAATATTCTTAAAATTTTTATTTTTATTCCCGGTATTATCATTAATTTTCCTTTTAAAGTATTATCTATTGCATATTTTGCAACATATTCGCTAGATAAAGCTTTTAAACTAAATTTTACATTTGCTACATTATTAAAATTAGTTGCAACAGGTCCTGGGCATAATACACTAATTGTTACTTTTGAATTTTGCTTTTTTAACTCCTCATATATACTCTCTGTTAATCTTAATACATAAGCTTTTGAAGAATAATATGCTGCCATTAATGGACCGGGAGAACTTCCTGCAATTGATGCAACATTTAAAATTTTGCCACTATTTCTTGCTACCATATCTTTTAAAAATAATTTTGTTAATATGTGTACTGCCGTAATATTTGTATTTATAAGGTTTAATTCTTTTTCTAAATCTGTTTCAGTAAAATTACCAAATATTCCAAATCCAGCATTATTTATTAATAAATCTATATTCTCTTTTTGCAAATTATTATGAAGTTCAATGCAATTTTCTTTATTGCTAACATCTACAATAATTATTTTTACTTTATCTCCTAATTCATTTTGCAAATCTTCAAGTTTCTTCTTATCTCGAGCAACTGCAAATACTTCATAACCTAAGCCGAACTAAATATCTTGTCATATCTCGTCCAATTCCAGAAGATGCTCCTGTTACAATTGCTTTCATAAAACATCTCTCCCTTCTTTTCCATACCAACTTTTAAAATTTGGTACATATTCTTCTTCATGTGTTCCAAGTTCTTGTATATAACCATTATCTAAATTTAGCGAATATAAATATTGTTCAATAGTCTCATATTCTTTTTTAGTTAATTTTCTATTAATTTCTGGAAATTCTTTTGCTTTATATGTTGGAAAATATTGTGCCATAACACTTACATATATATAATTATCTAAATTTTCGCTTATCCATTTTAACACACCTTTTGAATTTTCTAATTGATTTGGTAAAATTAAATGTCTTATCATTAATCCTCTTTTCATTATTCCATTATCATCTAATACAGGTGTTCCTACTTGCCTATACATTTCTTTTATTGCTAAAGTTGCATTTTCAAAATAATTCCTTATATTAGAATATTTATATGCAATTTCATTATTGCTATACTTTAAATCTGGTAAGTAAATATCTATATAGCCTTCTAACTTTTTTAATGCCTCTACATTTTCATATCCATTTGAATTATATACGATTGGAATTTTTAACCCCTTACTTTTCGCAATTTTTATTGCTTCTATTATATGATAAATATACATTGTAGGTGTAACTAAATTTATATTCTCTGCATTATTATTCTGCTGATTTATAAATATATCAGCAAGTTCTTCAATTGATACTTCTTTTCCATTTCCTAATTGACTTATTTCATAGTTTTGACAAAATACACAATTCAAATTGCAGTTTGAAAAAAATACTGTACCAGAACCATTTTTTCCACTTATACAAGGTTCTTCAAAATTATGTAAGGATACTAATGCAATTTTAATCTTATTAGATAATTTACATCTTCCTAATTTTCCTTCTAATCTATTAACTCTGCAATTATGTGGGCAAATTTTACATTCTTTTAATTCTTCCATCTTTACTCTACTCCTGAATATATATTATATAATAATTTTTTATATTTTAAAAGTAAAAATAAATTAAATATACTTTTTTTAAAATATTATTGACGAATTTTTTAATTCATTATAAAATAAATATAGGTGTTGTATATGAAAGAATTAAAAATGGATTTTTATAGTACTACTAGTTTAAAAAGTTATGATTTAAATGAAAGTATGAGATATCAACTTGCTATGCTAGATAGTTTAGATGTCTTTACTAGATTACATTCTGAAAATGTTGCTAACCTTACTTGTAGAATTTGTGAATATATGCATATGAAAAATTATTTTACTGTATATTGTACTATTTGTGCATATTTACATGATATAGGGAAACAATTTATTCCTCCTGCAATTTTGCAAAAAAATGGTAAATTAACTGACGAGGAATACGAAATTATGAAAACTCATACCACTCTTGGTTATAAAATATGCATGAAAGATGAAAAATTAAAACCATATATAGCAGGGCCACTATATCATCATGAAGCTCTTGATGGAACTGGTTATCCAAATAAAGTCGCAAGTCCCAATTTACCTTTAGAAGGTCAAATAATAAGAGTTGCTGATGAATTTGATGCTATTACTAGTAAAAGGCAATATAAGTCCCACATTGGAGTTTGCGATACATTAAAAATACTTATAGATCAAACCCATCCTGACCCAAATATAAATCCTAGAATAGGTAAAGTAAACCCAAAAGCTGTTAAAGCTTTAATAAAAGTTATTATAGATGATACAAAATATGAGATTTATAATTTAGACTTATATATTGAATATTTAAAAGAAGAAATTAAAAGATTAGAAGAAATTAGAGAATATAAAATAAAAATGGATAACGCTAAAAAAGAAACAGATAAAGATTATTATGATAATGTCATAAAAATGCTATTTGCTGATGGAGAAAATATGGAAAATTTTGAACAGGTATTAGAAGAATATAAACAAGCTCATATTTCTAAACAAGAATGTATGGCTAAACTTACTCAAGAATTAAAGGATATAAAAAAGTTGAAGGTTTAAATAATTTTGAGGGTGTTTCCTATTTTGAAAACACCCTTTTTATTTCAATTTTAAAATTTTCATACATGCCTACACTTATTTACGATCTCTTCTAAATTATCAACTAGATAATCTATATCTTCTTTTGTATTTTCTTCTCCAAATGTTATTCTAAGCGAACTCTCTAAATATTCTGGTTTCAATCCTATAGCTGTTAATACGTGAGATGGCTGAGTTGAGCCTGAATTACAAGCAGAACCTGTTGATGCACAAATTCCCTTCTCGTCTAATTTTAAGAGTAATTCTCCTCCATCAACATTTTTAAATGAAATATTTACATTCCCAGGTAATCTATTATTTCTATGTCCATTTAATTTTACATCTGGTATTTTCTTTTCTACCTGTGATATATAATATTCTCTAAGTTCTGTTAACTTTTTATTATATTCATCTATATTGTTATAAGCAAGTTCTATTGCTTTTCCTAAACCTACAATTCCTGCAACATTTTCTGTTCCAGCTCTTTTATCTTTTTCTTGATGTCCTCCATCTTGAATCTTAGTAAAAGGTACACCTTCTCGTACATATAATGCTCCTACACCTTTTGGTCCATAAAATTTATGTGCGGACATAGATAAACTATCAATATTCATACTTTGTACATCTATCTTCATATTACCAATAGCTTGAACACTATCTGTATGGAAATATATATCATTCTTTTTTGCTATTTGTCCTATCTCTCTAATTGGTTCAATTGTGCCTATTTCATTATTTGCAGTCATTATAGATATAAGAATTGTTTTTTCATTAATAACATTTTGTAGTTCCTCCAAATCAATTAAACCATTTTCATCTACATTTAAATAGGTAATATAAAAGCCCTCTTTCTCAAGGGTTTTACAAGTATTAAGAACAGCATGATGTTCTATCTTGCTTGTAATTATGTGATTTCCCTTATCTTTTAAACTATATGCAATACCTTTAATTGCTAGATTATCGCTTTCACTTCCACAACCAGTAAAATATATTTCCTGCGGTTTTGCGTTAATAACTTTTGCAACTTTTTTTCTTGCTTCCTCTATTGCTTTTTTATTTCGTCTACCTATACTATATATCGAAGAAGGATTACCATATTCAATGCAAAAATATGGAATCATTGCTTTTAAAACATCTTCTTTTACACTTGTAGTTGCTGCATGGTCAAAATACCTTATGCCATTCATACAAATTCCTCCCAAACCAAATTAGCTAAATCTATTCCTTTTTTAGTTAATTTTATATATTCTGTATCTATTTCAATTAGTTTATCCTCAAATAGTTTATTTAATTCTATCATATATAAATATATGGGATTTTGCATAAATTTGTTCTTAAATTCTTGTATATTTACTCCTTCTATTTTTCTAAGACCTAATAACATATATTCCTTCATTTTGGTCTCATAATCTTGCTCCTCATGTATTGTTCTTTTATTAGAATATAAGTATTCTTCCATTTCTTCTGAATTTGAATATCTTACTCCGTTCAAATATGAATGTGAACCAAGTCCTAAACCTATATATTCTTTTTGATCCCAACAAGCAGTATTATGTTTTGATCTATAACCTTTTTTTGCAAAATTTGATATTTCATAATGTTCATATCCACATATTTCTAGTATATTTTTAACTTTCCAATACATTTGTCTTTCTAATTCTTCTGATGGCAATGTTAGCTCTTCTGAATCAACCATGTCCTTTAATTTAGTACCTTCTTCTAAAATTAATGAATAAACTGAAATATGTTCAGGACGCAAATCTAAAATTTGTTTGATACTTTCTTCAACATCTGAGATTGTTTGATTTGGTAATCCTATCATTAAATCCACATTTATATTTTTGAAGCCTATCTTTCTAGCTAAATTATATGTTTCCAGGAATTGCTTAAAATTATGTATTCTTCCAATATTGCTTAATAACACATCACATGTAGATTGCAAACCTATACTTAATCTATTTATACCAGCATTATAATAATCCTGAAGTTTTTCCTCTGTAGCAGTTCCTGGATTTACTTCTATTGTGCTTTCTGTCCCTAACTTTCCGAATGGTATTTAAAATATCTACAATATACTTACTATCTATATATGATGGTGTTCCTCCTCCTATATATATTGTTGATATCTCATATTTATTTAATTCGTATTCTTTTACTTCTTTTTTTAATCTTTCAATATACTCTTCTATAAAATTATCCTTATTAGCAAATGATGTAAAATCGCAATAATAGCATTTATGTTTGCAAAATGGTATATGAACATATATTCCTACTTCTCTTTTTTCCATTTATAAATCTGTCCTTTCTTGCTTTGTTCGGAAGTATACACATAAATTTTATTATAATTACTTCCTACTGTACTTTATTAATTTATATTTTGCCTATTTTTAGCTCTTTTACTATTTTGTTTATTTTATTCAATCTATGACTTACACATGATTTGCTCATTGGTTCCTTTAACATTTTTCCAATCTCTTCATAAGATAAATCCGGATTTTTTAATCTTAATGAAGCTACTTCTTTTAAGCTTTCTGGTAATGTTTCAAATTTTTTATGTTCCTTTAAGTATTTTATGTTATCTATTTGTAATTTTGCTGTTTCTAATGTTTTATTAAGATTTGCAGTTTCGCAATTTACTATTCTATTTACATTGTTTCTTGCATCTTTTAAAACACGTATCTCTTCAAACCTTAAAACTGCATTATTCGCACCAAGGAAGGCAAGAAATTCCGCAATTACTTCTCCATCTTTAATATATATTATGTAACCATTCCCTTTTTTCGTTATTTTCGCTTGTATATTAAATCTTTTTAAGAGTTCATTATATTCCTCTGCTTTTTTCTTTGTTTTAAATAAAACTTCTAAATGATATTCTTTATTCGGATCACTCATAAAACCAGATTTTATAAATTCTTCTCTTATAGATAATTTTGCTATTTGTTCATCTTGTGGCATGCTACTATTAGTATCCCACATCTTAAGTGCTAAAAGTTCATCTCTTATATCTGTTGCAAATGACATTATCATTCACGTTCCTTTCATATTTTCTGTAAACTAGTCCTTATATATAATATCACATTTTTACTAAAGTGTAAATATTTTTTATTTTATACTAGACAAACTTTAATTTTTTGTGTATTATATATATGGAACTTATAATTACAATTTACAGTCTATTATATGCACAAAGTAGCAAAACTCAGAAAAAAATATGAAAGCTCCTTTCAAGTTTGGAGGACTTTTATATATAGCATTGAATTGTAACAACTTATGAAAGGAATGATTTATTCAAATGAAAAAATTTTTAAGAATTTTTTTAATTTTAACTTGTTTATTTATAATTAATATATCTTCTGTACTTGCTGTTGATATTGATATGAATATAAACAATAGCAATCAAAATATTTTCTCTAATAACTATGTTAATACTAATAATACTAATGATAATAATATAGAAAATCCTATTACAACTCCAATTACACCTACAAAAGTTTCTACAACTGAAACAAGTGATAATTTTGAATTAACTGTTTCTGATATTATAAACATAATTTTAATTTCTGTTGGAATTGTTTTAATATTTTTAAGTATTGCCATATTAATAAAAATTCGTTAAATTATTTGCCTTTTTATGTATGAAAAGGCAATTTTTTTATGCATATTTTTTACCTATTTTTTTAATAATATTATTGAATTCTAAAAATAGGAGGTAAAATTAATGAATAAAAAAAGTTTTATATTAGTATCTGCAATTCTTTTCGTTATATTCGTATGTTCAAGTTTCGTCTATGCTACTAATGATGTAAAAAATGCAGTTAGTGATACTACAAATGCAATAGTTGATGGTGTTAACAACCTAGGTTCTGATGTACGTAACGGTATAGGAAACGCTGAAAACGGTGTTGAAGATGCTTTAAATATGGATGACAAAAAACAAGATGATCCTTCACACGGAGATGATAATGACAGAGTAACTGATGATACTGGAATGGCAACTACAGGTGATTATACTGCAACTAGAACTACAGCTGATGCTACAACAACTACTGGTGCTGCAACTGATAACGCAAATACTTTATGGATTTGGTTAATAATTGCAATAGCTGCAATAGTTATAATTGGTTTAGTTTGGTACTATGGTACACAAAACAGTAATACACACCATGATGAATAAAAGTTTCACTTTTTTAAATAAATATGGTATAATATTTTCATATTTATTTAAAAAAGCGTACATAAATACGAGTAATTGTATTATATGTACTTAGAATAGGTGATTTAAAATGTCTAAGTTAATTGCAAAAAATCCAACAGCAAAACATAATTATACTATTATTGATACAATAGAAACTGGTATTGTTTTGTATGGAACTGAAATAAAATCTATAAGAAATGGGAAGGTGAATTTAAAAGATAGCTATGCAGGAATTAGAAATGGCGAACTTTTTATCTATAATATGCATATAAGTCCTTATGAATTTGGAAATATATATAATAAAGACCCTTTAAGAGATAGAAAGTTGTTAGTTAATAAAAATGAGTTTAATAAATTAGTAGGTCAAATTAAACAAAAAGGTTATTCTTTAATACCTATAAGTTTATATTTTAAAGGAAACTTTGTTAAGGTTGAACTTGGTATTGGAAAAGGTAAAAAACTTTATGATAAACGTGATGACATTGCTAAACGTGATGCGGAAATAAGAATTAGAAAACAACTAAGTGAAAAAAATTTAGAGTAGATATATAATCCGCCAAATCTCGTCGGGGTTTCATATTTTTTTCTTAAGAAAAAATCAAAATGGCTACGCGGGTAATCCGTAAGCAGCAGGCTGTTTGATTATTTTCTTTCGAAAAAAATATGAAACCCCGACGTTTGGCTACTTTAGTGTTTAATTCTTCCATATTTTTATGTTTTACGCTTTGTTGCTTGAGCAAAATACATTTTCAATTTTAAATTCTACTATTTCTTTTATAGCATCTCTTGCTGGAGATAAGTATTTTCTTGGATCAAATTCTGATGGCTTTTCTCCAAATACTTTTCTTATATTGGCAGTCATAGCTAATCTTATATCTGTATCTACATTTATTTTTGATACTCCTAATCTTCCAGCCTCTTTTAACATTTCATTTGGAACTCCTTTTGCTCCTGGAATGTCTCCTCCAAATTTATTGCACATTTCTACTAACTCTGGTATTACTGTTGAAGCACCATGTAATACTATTGGAGTATTTGGTATTTTTTCTTTTATTTTTTGTAAAATATCAAATCTTAATTTTGCTTCACCTTTAAACTTATATGCTCCATGGCTTGTTCCTATTGCTATTGCTAAAGAATCGCACCCTGTTCTTTCTACAAACTCCTTTGCTTGGTCTGGGTCTGTATACATTGCATCACCTTCGGCAACATTTACATCGTCTTCTATTCCAGCAAGTTTTCCAAGCTCTGCTTCTACTACTACGCCTTTTGAATGAGCATAATCTACCACTTTTTTTGTTAATTCTACATTCTCTTCAAAACTATATTTAGAACCATCTATCATTACAGATGTAAATCCTGCATCTACACATTCTTTGCAAGTTTCAAAATCTGGTCCATGATCTAAATGTAAAGCTATTGGTATATTTGTTGTTTCAACTGCTGCCTCTACCATTTTAATTAAATATGGCATTCTAGCATATTTTATTGCTCCTGAAGATACCTGTAGTATAACTGGTGAATTTTTTTCACTTGCTGCATCTACTATTCCTTGTATTATTTCCATATTATTGATGTTGAAAGCTCCTATTGCAAAGCCTTCTTTCATTGATTTTTCAAACATTTTTTTTGTTGTTACTAATGGCATAAAATTACCTCCTATTATTTTTTCTACATGTATTTTATTCTTAAATTTTTCCCGTGTCAAGTTACCATAATTTATTTTTCTGGTATTGGTTCAACAATTGAAATTACCATTTTTTCTTCATTAAATACTTCATCTAATACTTGTTTTGCATATTCTGAAGTTACTTGTTTGTAATTTTCTATATATTCAAAGCTATTTATTCCTTTCATATAATCTGCTACAAACATTCTACAAATTTCTGCAACATCATCATATTCTTTTACATAGTTACCATATATCATGTTTTTTATTCTTTGGAAATGTTCAATATCTAATTCTTTATTTTTCATATTTTTAATTTTTTCTTGTAATTTTTTTAATACTTCTTTTGGAGCATTTGATTGACCTGTTATTGCAATATGTGCATATTGCTTTGAAAACTCATATTCTAAATATGGTTCTTCTGTTATTAATTCCCCCTCATATAGCTCTTTATATAATTTTGAACTTTTTCCTATTAACATATTTAGTAATATTTCTATTGCTATATGTTTTTTTACAATACTATCACTTTTACAATTTTTACTATCTATAATATCTTTTATAGCTATTACAAATATTGGCATACTAACTTCCATTTGCTTTGTAATCTCTTTTTGTACAATCTCTGTTGGTTCTTCTGGATAAATTCTTTTTATTTCTCCATGTTTTTCTGTATTTTTAAGACGTTTTTTTACCTCTTCTAATAACTGTTCTGGTACAAAGTCCCCTGCGAAACACATTACCATATTTGATGGATGATAAAATGTGTTATAACATTTGTATAATACATCCTTATCTATTTTTGCAATTGATTCTATTGAACCTGCTATATCTATTGTTATTGGATTGTTTTTATACATGTTTCTTAATGCATTCATATATACTTCCCATTGTGGATAATCATCATACATTTTAATTTCTTGACCTATTATTCCTTTTTCTTTTTCCACATTTTCATCTGTAAAATACGGAGACTGAACATAATCCATTAATTCATCTAATGCTGGCAAAAAGTTATCTGTACATTCAAATAAATAGCAAGTATGGTCTGTTGTTGTATAAGCATTTGCATTAACTCCTAACGCAGTTAATGTATCCAGACTATTTGTTCCATTTGGTTGTTCAAACATCTTATGCTCTAAGAAATGTGCTACTCCATCTGGAATAAAAGTTTCTTCATTTTCATTTGGAGCTACAAATTTATTATCAATTGAACCAAAATTTGTAGACCATATCATATATTTTTTTTGAATATTGGCTTTAGGCATTATCATTATTGTTAAACCATTCTCTAGTTTCTCTACATATAGTTTTTCTTTAACTCTTGAATTTTCTATAATTTGCATAATCTCACCTTTTCCTTATTAATTTTTTAAAAAGTAAATTGTATTCATATTTATACTATTTGCAATTTCTACTATCTGCTCTCTTGTTACATCAGATATTTTTTTCATATAGTCCTCAAAGCTCATTAATCTTCCTGATAATTCCTGACCTAAATAATATGTTATTTCTGAGTCTTGTTCATCTTGTACTGTTTTTATTCCAGATACCATATATTTTTTTGCATTTTCTATTTCTTCATCTGTAAAGTTTCCTTTTCTCATGTCTTCCAATTGCTCTTTAATTATATCTAAAGCTTTTTCATAGTTTTCAATTTCTATTCCCGCTCTAATAAAAATGTTATTTTTCTGTCTTAAATATGTTGACCTTGCTGAATATGCAAGTCCAGCTTTTTCTCTTACATTTTGAAACATCTTAGAAGTAGCACTTTCTCCTAAAATTACATTATATAAACATATTGCATATTTTGAATCTGGCTTATAAAAGTCTACATCTAAACCTATAACAAGTTTTCCTTGTGTTACATCTTTTGATTCTTGCAGAGTATTTACTTCTACTTTTTCTTTCTTTTCAGTTTCTTCTGTATTTATTACATGTTTATCTTCTCTCTCATTTAGTTTTTTGATATTTTCATTTTGCTCTATATCATTTATTATTTCGTTATTTTCAAAATTTCCTGAAACAAATATATCTATCTTTGCTTCACTTAATAATTTTTGATAACTTTCATATAAATTCTCTGCATTTATTTTTTCTAAATCTTCAATATATCCATATTTATATAATCCGTATGGCTTATCTTTATACATTTCTTCTATACATCTAGTATAAGAATATAAATCCTTATTATCTATTCTTCCTTCTATAATTCTTTTAATAGTTTTTTTCTCAGCATCAACATATTCCTTTTTAAATGCGTTGTTTTCTTTTAAAGGATTTAATACTACATCTAGCATTAATTCTATTGCTCTTTTACTTAAATTTTCTACTTGTGGTAAGAAATTATCATTTAATGTTTCTAAATAAAATTTAAGTATTTGATTATCTCCTATTTTTTCTATACCACAATCTAGGCTTGCTCCATACATATTTTCTAACCTTATGCTTATTTCTTCTTGTGTTTTTAAATTTTCTGTTCCTCTTCTTAAAACCGCTGGTATAAGCGCATTTTGTGTTACACTTTCTCTGTTTATTGGTATTGTTAAAAAGATGGCAAATAAATTTGTTTTAAATTTATTTGTTTCTATAAAATGGGTTTTTATTCCATTTTTTATTTCTTTTATCTCGTATGACATATTACAACATCCTTTCATCTTTTAATAAATATATAACTACTGCTTTTATAATTTAGGCATCACCTTAGTTGTTACAATCTTTAAGTTGTATATATAAACTTGTTTTTGCTTTGTTTATTTTTTCCTATTCTATTTTAAATTATACTATCTTCTTTTTCAATAGTTTTGATAAAAAAATAGAGGTTAAATTTATTCTTAACCTCCATTTATATGTATTTAAAATTTTCTTTTACGTGCTGCTTCTGATTTTTTCTTTCTCTTAACACTTGGTTTTTCATAATGTTCTCTTTTTCTTACCTCTTGTAATACACCGTTTCTTACGCATTGCCTTTTAAATCTTTTTAATGCGTCTTCTATATTTCCATTATTTACTTTAATTTCTGCCATTTATATTCCCTCCCCTCGATTTGCTTTCATTTGGGATTTTCCATAACTTGTATAATTATATAGGAAAAATAGCTACTTGTCAATATTTTTTTGCTATTTGTGCAATAAAATATATTTTTTTTGCAATTTTTATTGACAAATGCGAGAAAAATATGTATAATAAGATAGTTCATGGCGAGATAGCTCAGTTGGCTAGAGCATTCGGTTCATACCCGACAGGTCGGTGGTTCGAATCCACTTCTCGCTACCAAAGCCCAAATATTTGGGTTTTTTTTATTGTAAATTACAGGACACTCTTATTACAATTTACTGCCTATTATATGCCTAAAATAGCCAAACTTGAGGAGTTTGGCGGACTTTTATATGTAGCGGTGAATTGTAGCAAATTTTTCTATTGCATATATTTTAAAAAAGTTGTATAATATTAAAGTATATGGGGATGTATTTTGGTTTCGACAGTATTTTTGAAGTATAGATAGCGAGTAGTGGATGGTCGCTTTGGCCACTATAAAAAAGCGAAATTAAAAATAAACGCTGATAATGAATTAGCATACGCTGCCTAGTTGCAACGTCGTCTTACTATAAGGCCTACTGGTATAGATAAGGCGTCGATTAAAGTAGGAAACAAAATTATTCTTTGCCTTGAGAATAATGGGTATTAAAAGGCTACCAAAAATTCAAGCGTGTTTATTTGCTAGAATTTAAGGGAATGTTTAATAATAAACTACACTCGTAGAAGTTTGTATGAATAGAATATTGGACGAGGGTTCAACTCCCTCCATCTCCACCAAAAAAACGAATTGTATGTTTCTACAATTCGTTTTTTATTTTTCATTATACATTAGTTTTCTTTTTTCCAAATGTTACATCTTGGAATAAGAAGTTTTTGAAACTTTGCCATGTAATATCTTGGTGTAAAAATTCATTTATTTCATCTTCTACTTTTTGTTGATATGGTGTTAATTCAACTTTTATTTCATATGTTAAAATGCTTTTTAGCTTAGACCAGAATGAAGGTTTTGCTGGTAAGTTTGAGCCATTAGTACTGCATACTCTAAAAGCAGAGTTTCCATTTCCTACTCCACCATTTCCTGCATTCTCTATTCCTGTATTTTCACCTATGTTCTCATCATTTCCCTCCATTGGAATAAATTTTGATACTTCTTTCATTATTTTTCCTCCCTTTTAAAGTATTATTTTTGAGATTTTCTTTAGTAATTTTCAATTTGTTTAATCTCTCTTTATCTTCATAATTACTTATACTACATTTTTTTCCAATAATCAATAGTTTTTGCCAATATTTTCTTTACATTTTTGTTACATATATGTTACAAAAATATTACATTTTTTTCTCTACTATTCCAACAAGTTCTAACCCATCTCTTTTAGTAATATTTACAGATTGTATTGTATTTTCTAAACTATCTCCTTGTGTCTTTACACTTATATAGTTAGTTGTATGTCCTTGTATATAATTATCGTGAATTGTAGACTCAAAAAGAATCTGTAACTTTTTTCCTATGTATTTCTCTAAAAATTCTATTTCATTCTTATTTGATAATTCTATTAATTTATTACTTCTTACTTCTTTAATCTCTGGACTTATTTGTTCCTTCATCCTTGCAGCAACAGTTCCTTTTCTCATGGAATATTTAAATACATGCATTTTACTAAATTTTATCTTTTCTAAGAATTTATACGTGGTATTAAATTCTTCTTCTGTTTCTCCAGGGAAACCTACTATTATATCAGTTGTTAATGCTACATTATTAAATTTATTTCTTAACAAATTTACACCATATTCAAATTCTTCCACGGTATACTTTCTATTCATTCTTTTTAATGTTTCATTACAACCACTTTGTAAAGATAGATGAAAATGATCACATATCTTATCTACATTTTCTAATCTATTTACAAATTCTTCTGTTATTAAATTAGGTTCTAAAGAACCTAATCTAACTCTTTTTAGTCCTTCTACTTTATTTATTTGTTCTAGTAAATCTATTAGTCTAGTGTCATCTTTGAAGTCCTTACCATATGATGCAACATGAATACCAGTTATTACTACTTCTTTAATTCCGTTTTTTACAATTTCCCTTACTTCTTTTATTACGCTTTCTGGCTTTCTACTTCTTACTCTTCCTTTTGCATAAGGTATTATGCAATATGAACAAAAATTATCACACCCGTCTTGTACTTTTATTACAGCTCTGGTCTTCTCTGTATATGTTACTGTTCCAAAATCTGAAAATTCTTTTTCTTCTTCAATTTTTATGTCATTTTGTATTTTATATATTAAATCTTGTTTCTCTGTTTCATTCTTTAAATTATTTGTTATATTTTCAAAATATTTTTCTACAATATCAATCAAATGGCCTTTTTCTGCATTTCCAACTATTAAATCTAATTCTTCTATTTTTTCTAATTCTGGTTTATTAACTTCTGCATAGCAGCCTGTTGCAACAACTATTGCATTATTATTTTGTTGTTTGGCATGTCTTATAATTTGTCTTGACTTTTTATCTGCCATATTTGTAACTGTACAAGTATTTATTACATATATATCTGCTTTTTCTTCAAAGTCTACAACTTGATAATTCTTTTTTATAAATTGCTGTATTATTGCATTTGTTTCATATTGATTAACCTTACAACCGTAAAGTATAGAATGCTACTTTTTTTTGCATTTTCTTCTCCTTTTCTTAAAAATTTTGACTTTAAAAAGAATTAAATTTCATATTTACAATAAACATTTATTCATTAGGTGAATCTTCTTGTGAATTTGCTGAAGCTGGTGGTTTTGCCATTTTTAATTCTTGCCATCTTTCTTCTGATATTAGCGTTTTTCTTGGTTTACTTCCTTCATATCCCGAAATAATTCCTCTTGCCTCCATTTGGTCTATTATTCTACCTGCTCTTGTATAACCTATTTTAAATCTTCTTTGTAACCCTGATGCTGATATTTGTCCCATATCAACTGCCATATCTATTGCATCCATTAAGAATTCATCCATATCATTTTCTTCATCGCTATCCATCTCTTGGTCTGTTGTATCTGCTTTTTCAATTTTCTCTAATATGTCATCACTATATGATGGACCTCCATTATTCTTTAGGAATGTAACTATTTTTTCAACTTCTCCATCTGATATAAATGCACCTTGAACCCTTTGAGGTTTTATTGTACCTGATGGATAGAATAGCATGTCCCCTTTTCCTAATAATTTTTCTGCACCTATTGAATCTAATATTGTTCTTGAATCCACTCCTGATGTTACCGCAAAAGCAATTCTACTTGCTATATTTGCTTTTATAACACCTGTTATTACATCAACAGAAGGTCTTTGTGTTGCTATTACTAAGTGCATTCCTGCTGCTCTCGCCATTTGTGCTAATCTACAAATTGCATCTTCAACTTCTTTTGCTGCAACCATCATTAAATCTGCCAGCTCATCTATAATTATTACTATTTGTGGAAGTTTTTCTTCTATTCCTTCACTTTCTAAAGCTTCATTGTATCCTACAATGTCTCTTACATTTTTCTCTGCAAATAAATGATATCTATTTACCATTTCTTGTACAGCCCATGACAATGCACCTGCTGCTTTTTTAGGTTCTGTTACTACTGGTATAAGTAAATGTGGAATACCATTATATACTGATAATTCAACTACTTTTGGGTCTACCATTACCAATTTTACTTCACTTGGTTTTGCTTTATATATAATACTTGTTATAAGTGTATTTATACAAACACTCTTTCCTGAACCTGTACTTCCTGCAATTAAAACGTGTGGCATTTTTGCTATGTCTGATACTATTACTTCTCCTGCTGAATCTCTTCCTACTGCAAATGATAATTTTGATTTTGCTTCTTGGAATTTTTTATCTGATATTATATCTCTTAAAACAACCATATCTTTTTCTTTATTTGGTATTTCAATTCCTACTGCTTGTTTACCTGGTATTGGAGCCTCAATTCTTATACTCTCTGCTGCTAAGTTAAGTGCTATATCATCTGCAAGATTTGCAATTTTGCTTACTCTTACACCTTCTGCTGGTTTTAATTCATAACGTGTTATTGTTGGTCCAACTGAAACATTTTCTACCTTTGCAGATACTCCAAAGCTATGTAATGTTCTTTGTAATTTACTAGCTGTATCTGTTATTGCTTTTTTACTATTTTTAGCTGTTGCCTTACCCTCTTTTAAGAAATCTATTGGTGGAAATTCATAATTTTGATCTTCCACTGTTAATGTATGTTCTAGCGTTAATACCTCTTTTGATTTATCTACTTTTTCTTCTTCTTGTTTTTTAAATAATTCTCCTGATCCATCTTCATTTGCCATCTTTATGTTTAGCTGGTTATCTAATACTTCTGCCTCTTTCCTTTCTAATTCTTTAAGTTCTTTCTTACTCTTTTGTTTTTCCTTTAATTTCTCTATATTATTTTTAATTCCTGAAATTTTAGGTTCTACTGATACTTCTTTTGCATCATCTTCCTCGTCATCTTCATCATCGTCTTCTCTTCTTGTTCTTCCTCTTCTTTCTTTCTTTTCTATATTTTTACCTTTTCTTTCTTCTACTATTTCCTTGACTTTTTCGGCAGGTTCTATACCATACATAAAAACTGAAAGAATTACTATTAATCCAATTGAAATAATTACTGTACTTGCCTTACCTACTAATCCAACAAAATAATCTGTTATACTTTTTCCTACAATTCCTGTGTCTCCATGGAAAATTGTTATTATAACCGCTATAGCCAAAACTAATCCTAAATATTGCATTAGTTTTATAGCTATCGTTCTTTTATCCTCTTCACATGCTAGATTTACTGCAGCAGCAAATATTGCAATTGGTACTAAATACTCTATCCAACCAATTGCATATTCTAATTGTGGAATTATATTTTGTCCTACATATCCTGGTTTTCCATATATTAAAATTCCTAAAACTATACTAACTATAAATAAAATTACTACTTGTATATCTAAGTTGCTTTTTTGTTTTTTCTTTTTTCTTCCCATATCAAATTCATTCCTTTTCATTGTTTTACAATAAAAAGCCAGAACATTCTTGAGACGTTTCTGACTTTTAGATATTATTTTTATGTATTACAAAGTTTTTAGTCTATTTGTTCTTCTTTATTTTAGTTCGCTTCTATTTTGTTCAATAGTCTTTAATGCTTCACTTATAGATGCATTAATATTATTTATTGCATTTTCTAAATTCTCTAGTATTCCATCTGCATAATCCTTTGTTCCTTTTGTAATTTCCCTAGACATTTCGTTTGCTGTTTCAATTATTTCAGCTTTTTGCTCATATGCCTTTCTTGTAATCTCATGTTCATCAATCATTGATATAATTCTATTTTCTGCTTCTCGTACTATATTTTCTCCTTCTTTTTTAGCTTCATCTAATATACGTGCTCTCTCCTCTTTTACCCATTTTGCTTGTTTTAATTCATCTGGAAGTTTCAATCTTATATCTTTTATTATCTCTAATACCTCTTCCTTATCTACAATTGCTTTTTCTGTGAATGGTACAGATTTACTTCTTTCTAATATGTCTTCTAATGTTTCTAATAATGTAAAAATCTCCATGCTTTTACTCCTTTCGAATAAATATGAGTATGGCTCGCCCATATTTCCTTCTATCAAAAATTTCAATTCCTTGTTTTTCGATTGTTTTTTCTTTTTTGTCATCGTCTGTTTCTAATATTATAATTCCATTTTTTGACAATAAGTTTAATTTTATGATTTCATCTATTGCTTTATTTGCGAAATCCGTTTTATATGGAGGGTCTAAATAAATTATATCAAATTGCTTATTGTTATTAGCTAGATACTTTAGTGCTAAACTATAATCTTTATGTATTACTATAGATTTATCAGTACTTCTTGTACTATCTATATTAGATTTTATTATTTTTATTGCATCAATTGAATTATCACAAAAAGTTGCTGATTTTGCTCCTCTGCTTATTGCCTCTATACCTATTGCTCCACTTCCTGCAAATAAATCTAATATATTCTTATCTACTATTTGAAATTGTATTATATTAAATAATGCTTCTTTTACTCTATCAAGAGTTGGCCTCGTATTTAATCCTTCTAAAGATACTAGTTTTTTTCCTCTAGCTTTTCCGCTAATTACCCTCATACAATCCTCATTTTATTTCTTACATATATTTTATTCATTTTTTAATATATGTCAAGAGTATTTTTAAAAATGTAATAATAATTTAATATTTTTAACATATCTGTAACAAATATGTTTTATTTTTGTTATATTATACATTATTTTGTAATAATTATCAATATATTATAGAAGATTTTTAACACTATTTTGTTCCGAATATTCTATCTCCTGCATCTCCTAAACCAGGAAGTATGTATGCTTTTTCATTTAATTGTCTATCTATTGCTGTGCAGAAGATTTGCACATCTGGATATTTTTCTTCTACTGCTTTTATTCCTTCTGGTGCAGCTATTATACACAAGAATTTTATTTTTGTTACTCCTTTTTCTTTTAATAGCTCAATTGCATCTAATGCAGAACCACCTGTTGCAAGCATTGGATCTAATATTAAAACTTCTCTTTTTTCAATATCTTTTGGAACTTTAAAGAAATATACATTTGGTTTAAAAGTTTCTTCATCTCTATACATTCCTATATGTCCTATTTTTGCATTCGGAACAACATTTATTATGCCATCTAACATTCCTGTTCCTGCTCTTAAAATTGGAACAAATGCATAATTATCTTCATCTATTTTTCTAACTTTTATTTTTTCCATAGGGGTTTGTATCTCTGTTTCATAAGTTTTTGCATCTTTCATTGCTTCATAACAAAGCATTTCTCCCAATTCCGAAATTATCTCTCTAAATTCCTTTGTTCCAGTTTTCTTGTCCCTTAATATAGCTAGTTTGTGTTCAATTAATGGATGTTTTAGTTCGATTGCTTTCATTTTACATTCCTCCTATTTTTTTATTTATTATACTAGTTTACTAATTTACAATAAAAATTTTGCAAGCGAAGTGGTTCTAACGTATGGAGCTAGAAGTTTTAAGTAGATTTTTTGGAAAAAGTTCCAAAGGAAAGGGTGCCAAAAAAGATACATAAAACTTCTGCGAACAGGAGTTAGACAAACAAGCTAAAAAATTTTTATTGTAAATTAGTGAATTATTATAATTTATTCTTATCATAATATCTTTTATTAAAATTTGAGAATTTACATTTTGTTAGGCATTTCCATTCCAAGTAATGTTACACCAGTTTTAAGAACTGTTCCTACACAATAAGTTAAAGCAAGTCTTGCATCTTGAACTGCTTTATCATCTGTTATTATTTTATGTTCGTTATAAAAACTACTAAAACTTTGTGCTAGATCAATTAAATATCTTGCAACTATTGAAGGTTCATTTTTTAAAGCAGAATTTTCTATTATTTCATTAAATCTATATAATAATTTAATTGTTTGAATTGCTTCTGCTTCTTGCAATTTACTAAAATCTACCTTCTCTATCTCTGGTGTGTATCCAGCTTTTTCTAATAAACTTTTTGTTCTTACATATATATATTGAATATATGGTCCAGTTTCTCCTTGGAAATTTAATAACATATCCCAATCAAATATTTCATCTTTTATTCTGCTATTTGATAAGTCATTAAATATTATTGCACCTACTCCTACTTTTCTTGCTACTTCTTTTTTATCTTCAAGATTTGGATTTTTCTCTTCTATTATTTTTTCTACTTTTTGCATTGCTTCTTTTAATAAATCTTCTAAGAAAACTGAATTTCCTTTTCTTGAACCTATTTTTTCACCATCTTTATCTACTACTAGTCCAAATGGCACATGTTCGCATTTTTCAGCATATTCTGGGTATCCCATTAATTCTAATACTTTAAAAACTTGTTTGAAATGTAGCCTTTGCTCATTTCCTACTACATATATGGCTTTTTCAAAATTATATTTATTTATTCTATCTTTTAATGAAGCTAAATCTCTTGTTGCATATATTGTTGTTCCTGCTGATGTTATTATAATACATGGTGGCATATCATATTCACTTAAATCTACTACTTCAGCACCTTCTGATTGTTTTAATAAGTTCTTTTCTTTTAGTTCTTCTACAACTGCATCCATTTTATCATTATAATATGATTCTCCATTATATGAATCGAATTTTGAGTTCAATAAATTATAAGTTTTTTGATAATTTTCTAAACTTATTTCTCTTATCCACTTCCAAGTTTTAACTTCTTTTTCATTTCCATCTTCTAATCTTTTAAAATATTCTCTTGCTTTCTCCGTTAATTCTGGCTTTTCCTTCTCTTCTTGGTTAAATCTAATATATATTTTTAAAATAGATTGAATCTCGTCTTTAGAAAAATCATACTCATCTTTCCACATATCATATCCTGCCATTACTTTACCAAATTGAAGTCCCCAGTCTCCTAAATAATTTATTCCTATGCTATTATATCCTAAAAAGTTATATATTTTGTATAAAGCTCCACCTATTACAGTTGAACGTAAATGTCCTATATGGAATGGCTTTGCTATGTTAGGTGCTGAATAATCTATTACAACATTTTTCCCATTTCCAATATTACTTGAACCATATAATTCTTTTTTTTCTGCTATTTCACAAAATACATTTTTAGTTAGTTCTTCTTTATTTATATATATATTTAAATAGCCACCAACTATTTCTATTTTTTCTAGTATATTTTCACCTAAACTTATTTGGTCTTTTATTTCTTGGGCTATAATAGGAGGTGCCTTTCTTAAAGTTTTTGCAAGTTTAAAGCATGGAAATGCATAATCACCTAAATCACTATTAGGTGGAATTTCTATATATGTTTCAAGCTCCTTTTCATCTATATTTGTAATTTTAGATATTGCTTTTGCTATTTCTCTTTTAAAATTTACCATAAAATTTATCTTCCTTTTTTATTTTTTCTTTTTTCTATTAGTCCTTCTTGGTTTGCTAGTCTTTTTTTCTTCTTGACCTGGCTTGTTCCAAGATATATAATCACATTTTTCCGGGTTGTTTTCACAAATATAGTAGTTTCTTCTTTTTTTAGTCTTTCTAATTTGTATTTTTCCACCACATTTTGGACATGGTTCACTAATTGTTTCTATAAATGGTTTTGCATTTTTACATTCTGGATAACCTGGACAAGCTAAAAATTTTCCATATTTTCCATATTTTATAACCATCATACGTCCGCATTTTTCACATGGTACATTTGATACCTCATATTCTAGTTTAACATGTTCTAATTCTTTTTCTACCTTTTCTACAACATTTTCAAATGGTCCATAAAATTCTTTTATGACTTTTTTCCATTCTTCTTTGCCATCTGCTATTTTATCAAATTGTTCCTCCATGTCTGCTGTGAATTTTACATTTATTACATCTGTAAAATTTTCTACCAATAATTTGTTTACAATTTTTCCAAGTTCTGTTGGATGAAGCTGTTTTTGTATTTTTTCTATATATCTTCTTGCTAAAATTGTTGTTATAATTGGTGAATATGTGCTTGGTCTTCCTATTCCTTTTTCTTCTAATGTTTTTACAAGGCTTGCTTCAGTATATCTTGGTGGTGGCTCTGTAAAGCTTTGCTTTGAATCTATTTTTTCTTTTTTTAGTTCTTCCCCTTCTTTTAATGGTGGAATTGTTTCAAATTCTTCCTTTTCTTCAAAGTCTAAAGTCTCTACATATAGAGTCATAAAACCTTTAAATTTCAATGTTTGACCATTGCTTCTTAAGTTATATCCATCTGCTAATATTTTAACTGAAACTGTATCATATATTGCTGCTGACATTTGGCTTGCTATAAATCTGTTATATATTAGTCTATATAATTTATATTGATCTGCAGTTAGTTCTGCTTTTATTTTTTCTGGTGATAAATCTATATATGTTGGTCTTATTGCTTCGTGCGCATCTTGTGCATCTGCTTTTGTTCTATAATATCTATTTTCATAATATTCTTTTCCATACTCTTTTTCAATATATTCTTTTGCTGCTTTTCTTGCTTCTTCTGATATTCTTGTTGAGTCTGTTCTCATATAAGTAATTAAACCTACTGTACCTTTTTCATTTATTTTTACACCTTCATAAAGTCCTTGTGCAACTGACATTGTTTTCTTAATTGCAAAGCCTAACTTTCTTGAAGCTTCTTGTTGCATTGTACTGGTTGTAAATGGCGGAGCAGGTGTTCTTTTCTTTTTACCATTTTTTACTTCTTCTACTATATATTTGGCTTTTTCTAAATCACTTACAACTTTATTTACTTCTTCTTCTGAATGAATATCTATTTTTTTATTATCTTTTCCATAAAATTTAGCTTGAAAAGATTTTTTGTTTTCTAATTCTTTTAATTTTACATATATGTTCCAATATTCTTCTGGTACAAAGTTTTCTATTTCTTCTTCTCTTTCAACAATTAGTTTTACTGCAACTGATTGAACTCTTCCTGCTGACAATCCTTTTTGTACTTTTTTCCATAATACTGGACTTATTTTATATCCTACTATTCTATCTAATACTCTTCTTGCTTGCTGAGCATCTGTTAAGTCCATATCTATTTTTCTTGGCTCTTTAATTGCATTCTTAACCGCTTCTTTTGTAATTTCATTAAATGTTACTCTACATATTTCATTTGGGTCTATTCCCAAAATATATGCTAAATGCCATGCAATTGCTTCACCTTCACGGTCAGGGTCAGTTGCAAGGTAAACTTTTTTTGCATCTTTTGCTTCTTTTTTTAATTTTTTTATTAAGTCGCCTTTTCCTCTAATATTTATATATTGTGGATCAAATGTTCTTTCATCAATGCCTAGTTTGGATTTTGGTAAATCTCTTATATGTCCCATTGAAGCCACAACTTTTGTATTTCCACCTAGAAATTTTTTTATTGTATTCGCCTTGGCAGGTGATTCCACTATTATTAATTTATCTGTCATATTTTCTTTTCATTCCTTTCTAAGTAATATCCCTTTTTCTTGTGTTATTTAATGATGAAATTTACTATCTGGCTTGCTAATATTTTTTCTTTTCCAGTATATCCATGGTCAGCACCATCTATATAATTTATATCTAATTTATCATTTTTAATTTTTTGTTTTAAAAATTTAACTAATTCATCTAAGTCCTGTATTACAAGTTCATGCACATTTCCCCATCTTAAGAATAATGGTACTTGTATATTATTTATTTCCTTAAAATCGTAATTTTCATCACTAAATCTTGCAAAATCTATTTCTTTATTATATTTAAAATATCTTAAATATGATTTTACACTTATTGGATGGTCAAAACTTTCTTCTGGCATTAATTCATTTAGTTTTCCTTCTTTTTCTTTGTTTTCTGCATACTGCAACATTGATTCGTATTTATCCCCTAAATCATATTTTTGACAATCTGGAATATCTACTAATGATAATAAAATTACACCTTTTATATTTGCTACGTTGTTTTCTTTTTTCAATTTATTATATGAATATACTATTTTTGTACATCCTAAACTATGTCCTTGTAAATATATATCTTCATATCCTAATTCAAGCATTTTATTTATTGCAGCTTTTATATCATAATATGAATCTAATACATCCTCATATACTACTCCACCATTTAATATCTTTTCTCCTGTTATTTTTTTCGTATATGTCATTACTTCAGCGCCCCTATTATTAAATGCAAAATATGCTATTCCTGCATTTACAATGTTTTGAGATAATATGGTTTCTCTTTGCTTTAGGCAATTACTTTGCATACCATGTATTGATATTACAACTTTTTTTGTAGGTTTACTTGGTGTTTCTAATAAACCTACTAATTCTATTTGGTCTTCTGTATAAAAATATACTCTTTCTAACATTTTTCTTCCTTTCTAAATGCAAGGTTATTTAGAACTGTTATTTTTTTGCCTTCTTAAAATCCAATTTTCCTTTGCATTAACTGGTATATGTAATTTAACGCTTTGTCCTTCTTTACCTGGATTTACAAATTCAATTTCATCATCTGTTTCTACATCCCATAATTTATCTATTGTAAATTTATATGGTTTTATTTCATTTGGTATAATTAATTCAAATGTATCTCCAATTTGTAATCTGTTCTTTATTTCTATTATACTCTTTTCTTTAGAATATTCCTTCACTTTTCCTCCAAATTCATAATTTGGATTGTATTGTTTTCCCTCATACTCTTGGAAATCTCTATTATTTTTATCGTTAAAATAAAATGTTGTAAGTCCTCTTGTTTTTACTTTTTCTAATTCATTTTGATATTTTGTAAAATCATAATTTTCTGGATTTGCCATATAATCATCTATTGCTGTTCTATATGTATTTATTATAGTTGCTAGATAATATTCTGTTTTTAATCTTCCTTCTATTTTTAAACTATCTACACCCATTTCAATTATTTCTGGTAATTCTTTTATTAAACACATATCTTTTGAAGATAATATATATGTACCATTTTCATCTTGTTCTACTGGCATCATATTACCTGGATTATTCTTTTCCTCTAAATATAAATTATATGCCCATCTACAACTTTGTGCACAGTCTCCTAAATTTGCTCCTCTTCCAGCTAAAAAATCGCTTAAATGGCATCTACCTGAATATGCATAACATATTGCACCATGTATAAACATTTCTATTGCTAAATCTTCTGGTTTGTTTTTTATAATTTCTTTTATTTCTTCTTTATTTAATTCCCTTGCTAAAATTATTCTTTTTGCACCATTATTGTACCAAAATTTACTTGTATGGTAACTTACAGTATTTGCCTGTGTACTTATATGTATTGGTAAATCTGGAGCTATTTCTTTTACCATATCCATAACTCCACCATCTGATACAATAACACCATCTGCTTTTATTCTATTTAGCATTTCTATTTGTACTTTTACATCATCATACATATAATCTCTTGCATATATATTTAATGTTGCATATACTTTTTTATTTATACCATGTGCATATTCAATTATTTTTTCTAATCCTGTATCATCTATTTCTACTCTTGACCTTAATGATAATTTAGATGTGCCACAATAAATTGCATCTGCTCCATATTCAAATGCAACTTTTGCTTTTTCAAATGAACCTGCTGGTGCAAGTAATTCTGGTTTTTTCATCTATCTTTGCTCCCCTTTTCCTTTACTATGTAATCTTACAAATGGATACACTTCTCTAATTGTTGCAATTTTATTTAATATTCTAATTGTACCTGTATTATCAATAGTATACATAATTGGTAAATTGTGTTCAGTTAATTCATTGTTATCATACATTCTTTGAATTTTTTCTGGACTTTCATCTTTATATTCACTATGTCTTGCTGGTCCTGAAATACAGTTTTCCTTAACCTCAAAAGTTTTAAACTGAATTTCTATCATAGGTATTTGTTCTAACTCAATTCCTTCTCCTAATTTTAGTCTATCTTTACATTCTTTTTTTATTTCCATTACTCTATGAGTTGCTTTATAGCCATTTTCTTTATTATGCTTCTTTTCTCTTAAAATGTTCATGTATGCTTCTATTTTTTTCATTATTTTATTTAATGCTGTATCATTACCAGCCACTATTTCCATTCCAAATACATCATCTAATGCTTTATCTTCTTTATCATCATTTTTAATTGCTGATTCTGCTGATTTTATTCTAGCCATTATTTTTACATTTTCAGTAATTTCTCCATATTCTTGTAGCTCTTGTATACATTCATATATCATCCTTATAAGAGCAATAAATCCAGCCTTTTGCTCTGTTGTATAATCACTATATAGTGAATATTTCTCCATCTCATTTGGTGGAGTTTCTGTTAACTCTACTCTCCATGGGTTGTTTTTTTTATCCATTTTCTTCCTCACTTTCTCATGTCTAACATTTTTTCTTGCTTATTGCTAGTCCATCTCCAACTTCTAAAATTTCTGTGCTTAAATTTTCATTTTCTTGTAAATTTTTTAAAAATTCCCTAAGCCCTCTTACTGCTGTACGTTGCTTATGTTTGTTATAATCGCTCATTACATAACCTTTGTATAAAACGTTGTCAGCTATTATTATACCACCATCAGCTAACATTCGTAAAGCCTCGTTTAAAAATATTGGGTATTTTCCTTTTGCTGCATCTATAAATACTACATCATATTTATCATTTAATGTTGGCAATATTTCAACTGCATCTCCTTCAAATATGTGTATTTTGCTTTCTAAATTAAGATTTTTTATATTTTGTTTTGCTTCTATTATTCTTTCTTCATCTCTTTCAATTGTATCTATATAGCCATTTTCTGACAAATACTTTGAAAATCTTATTGCTGAATATCCTACTGCTGTGCCTATTTCTAATATTTTTGTTGGTTTTATTTTTTCTAATATTTTTCCTACTTCTTGCAGAGTATCATCCATTATTATGGGTATATGTTCTTCTAATGCTTTTTGCTTTATTTGTTCTATTATTTCCATAAAAAATTTCATTCCCTTCTTTTTTGCTATAACATATTATCGATTTGTTTCTTACTTTTAAAAAAATTTTTTAGTTCGTTTGTCTAACGTCCAGTTTGCAGAAGTTCTAGGTATCTTTTTTGGCACCCTTTCAAAGTAAATTTGAAATTACAATTCACAGCTTGTACTATAAAGTCCGCCAAATCTCGTCGGGGTTTTATATTTTTTTCTTAAGAAAAAATCAAAATGGCTACGCTGGTAATCCGTGAGCAGCAGGCTGTTTGATTATTTTCTTTCGAAAAAAAATATAAAACCCCTGCGTTTGGCTACTTTGTGCATATTCACTTGCAAAATTATTTATAAAACAGGGAACCATTATTTATTAAAGCGGAAGCAATAAATTCCTTCCGCCCTACCTATATTTTATAATATTTATTCTTTTTTTGCTCTTGCTGCTAATCTTTCTCTTGTTTTTGTATCTAATATTTTCTTTCTTAATCTTATATTCTTTGGTGTTACTTCAACCAATTCATCATCTTCTATAAACTCTATTGCTTTTTCTAATGACATTTGTATTGGTGGAACTAATCTTAATGCATCATCTGAACCAGATGCTCTTGTATTCGTTAAGTGTTTTTCTTTACAAACATTTATTGATATATCTTCATTTCTTGAGTTTAAGCCTACTATCATTCCTTCATAAACTTCTACACCTGCTCCTATGAATAAGTCTCCTCTTTCTTGTGCATTGTATAAACCATAAGTTACTGAAATTCCTGGTTCAAATGCTACTAAAACACCTCTTGTTCTTGATTGAACCTCACCTTTAAATGGCTCATATGAATCAAATATGCTGTTCATTGTTCCTGTTCCCTTTGTATCTGTTAAAAATTCTGTTCTGTATCCAATTAAACCTCTTGCAGGTATTTTAAATTCTATTTTTGTATGACCTAGTTCTGCTGGTTCCATATTTACCATTTCAGCTTTTCTTCTTCCAAGTTTTTCAATAACTGTTCCTATTGATTCATCTGGAACATTTACTACTAGTCTTTCTATTGGTTCACATTTTACACCATTTATTTCTTTTATTATTACCTTTGGACGAGATACTAAAAGTTCGAAGTTTTCTCTTCTCATTGTTTCTATTAATACAGATAAGTGTAATTCTCCACGTCCACATACTTCAAAACTATCTGGAGTTTCTGTTTCTCTAACTCTTAAACTTACATTTCTTTCTAGCTCTTTAAATAATCTATCTCTAATATGTCTTGATGTTACAAATTCTCCTTCTTTTCCTGCTAAAGGTCCATTGTTTACTGAAAATGTCATTGATACTGTTGGTTCATCTATATCTACAAATGGTATTTTTTCAGGGTTATTTACATCACATATTGTATCGCCTATATTTATATCTGCAATACCAGATATTTCAACAATATCTCCAGCTTCTGCTTCTTCTACTTCAATTTTCTTTAATCCTTTATATGTGAATAATTTTGCAACTTTTCCTTGAATTGTTTTTTCGTTTTTACATACCGCAACAGTCATTCCTGTTTGAATTTTTCCTCTTTCTATTCTTCCTACTGCCATTCTTCCTAAATAATCGTCATATTCAATGTTTGAAACTAACATTTGTGCTGTTCCATTTATATCACATTTAGGTGGTTCTATTGTATTTATTATTGTTTCAAATATGCATTTTACATTATCTGATTCTTCATTTAAATCCATTTTTGCAATACCATTTTTAGCTGATGCATATATTACTGGAAAATCAAGTTGTTCATCATTTGCATTTAATTCTATAAATAATTCTAATACTTCATCAACTACTTTTGCTGGATTTGCTCCTGGTCTATCTATTTTATTAATTACAACTATTGGTTTTAAATTTAATGCTAAAGATTTTTTTAATACCTCTCTAGTTTGTGGCATTGCACCTTCAAAAGCATCTACTAAAAGCAATACTCCATCTACCATTTTTAAAACTCTTTCTACTTCTCCACCAAAATCTGCATGTCCTGGAGTATCTACTATATTTATTTTTACATCATTATACATAACTGATGTATTTTTTGCCAATATTGTTATTCCTCTTTCTTTTTCCAAATCGTTTGAGTCCATTACTCTCTCAGCAACTTGCTCATTACTTCTAAATGTTCCACTTTGTTTTAATAAGCTATCTACTAATGTTGTTTTTCCATGGTCAACGTGTGCAATTATTGCTACATTTCTAATTTTTTCGTTATTCATTTCTAATATCATTCCTTTTCCAATGTTTAAACTTGTACTTTTAATATATAAACTTATTCTCTTTTATTCTTATACTTTCATCATAGTATAATTCTATGTTTCTCATCATTTTACATAACAAAATACTACAACATATTTTTAGGCAGGTCTTTTGCCTGCCTAAAGTATCTTAAGTCATTATTTTAATAAATTACTTAATTTGTTTTGCAACTTCTTCTGCGAAGTTTTCTTCTCTTTTTTGTAAACCTTCACCTTTTTCAAATCTTACAAATTTTACTATTTCTGCTCCATTTTGATTTAATAAGTCTTTTACTTTTATATCTGGATTTTTTACAAATGGTTGGTCTACTAAGCAAACTTCACCATAGAATTTTCCTATTCTACCTTTTACCATTTTCTCTGCTATTTCAGCTGGTTTTCCTTCATTCATAGCTTGTGCTTTTAATATTTCCATTTCATGATTTACAACATCTGCTGGAACTTCTGATTCATTTAAATATTCTGGTCTTGCTGCTGCAATTTGCATACATACATCTTTTGCAACTTCTGGTGTTCCTTTTGCAAATTCAACCATAACACCTATTTTTCCATCACCATGTGTATATGTTTCAATTAATCCATTTGTTTCATATCTTGCAAATCTTCTTATTGTCATATTTTCACCTATTGTTGCAATTTTATCTGTTAAAATATCTTTTATTGTTTTGCTTTCATCATTAACAGATTTTTGTTCTAATAATTCTTCTACTGATGCTGGATTTTTTGCTAATATATGAGCTGCTGTATCTGCTACGAATTTTCTAAATTCTTCATTTTTAGCAACGAAGTCTGTTTCTGCATTAACTTCTAATACAACACCTGTTTTATTGTTATCTGCTACATAGCAATATACTAAACCTTCTGCAGCAATTCTATCTGACTTTTTAGCAGCTTTTGTTATTCCTCTTTCTCTTAATAACTCTGCTGCTTTTTCCATATCTCCATCTGTTTCTGTTAAAACTTTTTTGCAGTCCATCATTCCTGCACCTGTTTTTTCTCTTAATTCTTTAACTAAACTTGCTGTAATCATCTATTTTCCTCCTATCTATATAAATGAATAATATCATTTTATATATTAATTTATCTTATTTTGTACATTCAGTTAGGCACGTTTTTATCGTGCCTATATATTATTCAGCACTTTCAGCAACTACTTCTTCCATGTCTGTTGGTGCTTCTTCAGAAGCTTGTTCTGCATTTTCAGTATTTGTATTATCTTCTAATATTTCTCCTTGTTTTCCTTCTATAATTGCATTTGCCATTACATCTGTAATTAATTTTACTGCTCTAATTGCATCATCATTTCCTGGAATTGGATAATCTACATCAACTGGACTACAGTTTGTATCTACTAATCCTACAACTGGTATTCCTAATTTTTTAGCTTCTAAAACAGCTATTCTTTCATTTTTTGGATCTACTACAAATATTGCTCCTGGTAGTTTTGTCATTTCTTTAATTCCACCTAAGTTCTTTTCTAGTTTTTCCATTTCATTTTTTAATGCTGCTACTTCTTTTTTAGGTAGAACATCAAATGTTCCATCTTCTTGCATTGCTTCTAATTTTTTTAGTCTTTCAATTCTTGTTCTAATTGTTTTAAAGTTTGTAAGCATTCCACCTAACCATCTTTGGTCAACATAGAACATACCGCTTTTTTCAGCTGCTTCTTTTACACATTCTTGTGCTTGTTTTTTTGTTCCTATAAATAGGATATCTTGACCTTCCTCTGCGATTTCCTTAATGAATGCATAAGCTTCATCAATCTTTTTAGATGTTTTTTGTAAATCAATTATATGGATACCATTTCTAGCTTGATAAATATATTCAGCCATTTTAGGATCCCATCTTTTTGTTTGGTGTCCAAAGTGTACACCTGCTTCAAGTAATTGTTTCATTGCAACTACTGCCATTTTTCATTCCTCCTTGTTATTTTCCTCCGCAAAATCTCTTTGCATTTAAGGACACTTAAAATTTATTTTAAGCACAACCTTACACTAAATCTTGCGTGCGTATTTTTCAACTTGTAAATTATACCAAAAAAATAGAGCAATGTCAATACTTTGCTCCATTTTTTTTTAGGCACCAAGTTTGGTTGTTGCAATTTACTACCCATTATATGCACAAAGCAACCATATGTAACCTTATATACAACCTTTATCTAACATCTTCTTTAAAACTATTATGAACATGGCATGTGACCAACCTAATCCTATTACCCATGCTGGTTCTAATGTTTCATTATTTATTTGTTCAGCAAGGAATCCATGTTTGGTACTTGTTTTTATAACAAAATCAAAACATTCTTTTGCTTTTTGTTCTTCGCCTAATTCTATATAATAATTCGCCATCCACAATGTTGCTATTACCCAAGGCTTTCCTCCCATATAATGGTCTTGTTCAAATCTTGTATAACCACCTGTGTATGTTCTTAATGTCATATTTATTCTTTCAATTGTATTTAATATTTTCTTTTCTTTTACTGTAAATATTTCAAATGGTATTACAGCTCCTAAAATACTTATATCCATATTTTTATCTTCTAAATTTCTAACAAAACTTTTCTTATTTTCATCATAGAAATTTTTTAATATGTATTCTCTTATTTTAGTATTTAATTCTCTTAAATTTTCTTTTTCTTTATTTACATTTTCTTGTTTTACTCTATTTTTTGTAAATTCTTCTTTTAGTTCTTCATATATTTTTATCATGGCTGTATTTGCTGCAAATATGCTTGCTATTGAGTACAAACTTATTCCTTCATGCATTTCCCATATATCATAACTTACTTGCATTTTTGAATTTTCGTTAAATATATCTTCTATATATTTTTTTAAAAATGTTATTGCCTTTTCACACATTTTTAAATTATCTTTTAAGAACTTTTTGTCTTTTATTTGCAAATAATGATTATATAAACCAAATACTACAGAGGCTGTTTCATCTATTTGATAACCCCAACATGGTGCTAATCTTCCATCTGTAAAGAAACGCTGTTCCCACATTCCATTTCTACTTTGTGTATTTTTACAGAAATGTTTATAAAATTTTTCTACTTCTTTTTTCATATTTAATATATCCATTGCATAGGTTATAAATACTGCATCTCTTGGCCAACAATAATCGTATCCACCTGATTGACTTAAATTTTCATCTATTTCAACTGCCGCTGAAATTCCACCAGTTTCATTATTTACGAGTAATGAATATAATAATATTGTTCTTACATATATTTCTTTTATTCTATTGTTTTTTGGTGTTTCTGCTAAATTTAGGTTTAATGTATCATGTGTTTTTAAGTATTTTTTCCAATATTTTTTTGCATCTTCATATTCTACTCTAAAATCTATTTTTCTTATTCTTTCTATTGTTTTTTCTAAATAATCTAAACCATTTTTGTTATCATCAATATATATATATAGTTCAAAGGTTTCTGATTCATGTGGTTTTATTACACCTAAATCATAGCTTATGCTAGAATCAGCAGACATTCCAACATAATCTTTATCCCAAATTTGACCATCATTAATATTTGCTTTTGTATTATTTATTTGTGAGCTCATTATTTGTTGTTTTGAAAATGTACATACAGTATATTCATGATTATATTGCATTAATGTACTATTTTTACATAATCCACTCACTCTATTATTGGGTGAAGATATTAAACCTGAATGTGTTATTAGGTTTAAATTCAAATCAATACTGCTTTCATTAATAAATTTGTATTTTTTTACTATAATATTTTCTTTAATTGACACATAATCTGTTTGTATTACTCTTAAGTTAAAATATGTGTTTAGTATTTCTGTATTTAATATATTTGTTTCTTCCTCATAGTGTTGTTCATAAATATTATTTATATCTTGATGTAAATATACTATCCCTGAATCATTTATTTTTAATCCTACATGAAAAAAATCTATTATTTGTTTGTAGTCTCTGTTAGGATAAAATATCCTTAATAGCTCTCCCTGTTTTGTATAACTTGCTACTATATTTTGATTTCCTATTATTGCATCATTAAAATATTTGTCCATTGTTTTTTTCCTTTCCTATGATATAACTTTAACTATTTGTTGCTCTAATTCTTTAATTTTATTGTTTATTTCTTCTATTTGTTCATCTTGAGTATCTTCATCAAATATATCTTCTTTTATTATATCAGACATTTCGTCTAACTCTTCTTTTAATGTTGATAATCTATCTATTACTTCTAATCTTAAGAATCTATATTTATAATTATCATCTAATTTTGATACTACCTTAATAGTTTCTTCTAATTTGTAACTTTCTCCATAATCTGGTATTGTAACTGGAATATTCGTTGTTTCAACTAATTTCTCTTTTAATACCTTTTGTCCTTCTGGTTCACCATGTACTAGAAATATATGTTTTGGCTTTGTTATGAATGAATATACAAAATTTAATAACCATTCTTGATCAGCATGACCTGAATACCCTTCAATATATTCAATTCTAGCATTTACTGCAATCTCTTCACCAAAAATTTTTACTTTTTTTTCACCTGATACAATTTTTGCTCCTAAAGTTCCTGGTGCTTGATATCCAACAAAAAGTATTGTATTATTTGGATTCCATAAATTATGTTTTAAATGATGTTTTATACGTCCTACTTCACACATTCCGCTTGCAGATATTATTATATGTGGATGTGGATCATCATTTAATGCTCTTGATTCATCTGGAGTTCTTGTAAATTGTAGCCCTGGAAATTCTAATGGATTATCTCCATTCTTTATCTCTTCTCTTACTTCTTCTTCAAATAAATCCATATTTTGATTGAATACTTCTGTTGCAGATATTGCAAGAGGACTATCTACATATACTGGTGCTTTCATTAAAGTTTCGTATTTTTTCAAGAATTCTTCATCTGTTCTTACCTCTTTTAATTTATTTAGCTCATATAAAATTTCTTGGGTTCTTCCTACTGCAAATGATGGAATTATTACATTTCCACCTTTATCTAAAGTTTCTGCAACTATATTTAAAAACATTTCAGCTTTATCATCATTTCTATTATGAAGTCTTGCTCCATATGTTGATTCCATTACTAAATAGTCTGTATTATCTATCATTGTTGGTGAGTCTAATAATGGTATATCATTATTTCCTAAATCTCCGGTAAATACTATTTTTTTAGTTTCTCCATTTTCTTTAACCCATACTTCTATTATGCTTGACCCTAACATATGACCTGCATCATTAAATCTTACACTTATATTTTCATCTAATTCAATTATTTCATCATATGAAACTGGTTTAAATAATTCTAAACAATCTACAGCATCTTGTGCTGTATATAGCGGTGGAAGTTCTTTTTTCCCTACCCTTGTTCTTTTTTTATTTTGCCACACATTTTCCATTTCTTGAATATGTCCACTGTCTGGTAGCATTATTGCACATAAATCACATGTTGCCTTTGTTGCATAAATTGGACCTCTATAACCATCTACATATAACTTTGGTATTCTGCCTGAATGGTCTATATGTGCATGCGTAAGTAACATAAAGTCTATATCATTTACATCATACGCAAAGTCTGTATAATTTTCCCTTTCCTCTTTTGCTTTTCCTTGATATAATCCACAATCTATTATTATTTTTTTTCCTGCTCCTTCTAGTAAAAAGTTAGAGCCTGTAACCGTTTTTGTTGCACCTAAGAATGTAATATTCATAAATACCTTCCTCTCTTAATCATGGCTTTAATTTTCAACCTAAATAAAAACTTTTATTTTTTTGTTAAACTTAACATTTAGTTCTTTTATTTCCTTATATTTAACTATTTTATAAGTACTTTCTTCATCATACATAGTTAAGTCAATTCCATCTACTTGAGGTGTAAACTTAAAATATATTTTTTCTAATTCTATTATGTCTGTTTGAAATATGTTTTTTATTATTTTGTAATTTTCTTTTATGTCTGGGCTAAATATTGTTATATATCTTTGCTTACATGCCTTTGTTACCGCTTCTTTTTGTATATTATCCGTATTTACTATATCCTTTATTTGTTTGTTTTTATCTACATATATTGAAGTATAATATCTAATTTTATATATTATCTTTTTTATATCTTCTTTTTCAACTGCATTATCTATTTGTATCTTTATCGCTTTAAATACTAATTGTACTAATTCTTTTACTTTTGTATTATATATCTTTTGATTTAGATTTTGCAAGTCTAATTCCTTAATTAATTGTAATTTATTTTCTACTTCAGTTTTTGTTTTTATAAATATTAAAGGTTCCATCATTTTACTAAACATATTTAATTTTTCTATTAGATTACTTCTATCTTCTTCTAATAAATCTACAAAATCACTTAAGCTAAATATTCTATGATCCATATCTAACTTTTCATTTCTTGAAATAAATTCTTCTTTTAATATTCTATCACTACATATAATCTGATCTATTTTTTTTATTTCTTTTACTATTTGTTTTTTCTTTGTTCCCAATTCTTCTAGATATTTCTTTTTATTAACTAATTTATCATATTCAGTTTGCAATATTTCTTGCTTATTTAGTAATATATCTTTTTCACTATTATCAGCTTCTATAGAATTTAGCAATGCTATTTGATTTATCACTTTAAATAATTCTTTTGCTAATTCATCTTCATACTTTTCTTTCAATTTATCTTGTAAATTTATGATATAATCATCATCATCTTTGCTCTTCTGCCATTCATCTAAAAACTGATGCCCTACTAATATTTTTAATGTTTGATATACTAAATTTGCTTTTAAATTTTCTATCTCTTGTACTTCTATGTTCCAAGTCCAACCATCGAAGTCTCTAATTATTTCATTAGAAGCTATACTATAGCCTTGATTTAGTGTTAGTTCTAAAGAATTTTTTATTATATTGTATTGTTCCAGAATTTTAAACTTTAAAGTTTTTATTTGATATATCTCATATAACATTTTTCTAGCATTTAAATATGTTATAATCTTTTTTTCTTTTATATTACTGCTACTTTTTTGTTCTTTAATAACATCTATTTTGTCACAATCTTTCTCTATTATTTCTAATATTTCTTCTAGTATTTCTCTTTTTGTTTTTGCATCTTGTGTTACTAAATTATAATCATCATATGCATTTTCTACTTTATATAACATACTTAATAATAAGTTTTTAGTATCTTCAGAAAAAGTCTTTTTAGATAAAATTTTTTCTAATTGATTATTATAATCTTTTATATTAAATTTTGAAATAAATTTATCTTTTTCCAATTTTTATCTCCTTAGTATTTTCTTCATATATTCTATATTATACTCATTTTTTTGTCAATATATATTTTTTATTCTTTTGCAAAAAATACACTTAAAAAGTTAGACAAAAACTCTAATTTTTTAAGTGTATATCTAATTTATAAAATTTTAAATAAAAATTCCTATTACTAATCCTACTAAATATTCCATTCCAGTCAATATCCATGCTGAAATATATGATATTATATTTGTTCCAAATACTAATATAAATACAATAATAGATAGTATAAATTGATTGTTTTCAAACCACTCTTTAGCTTTATATGGTAAAAAATGATTTAATACTTTTGAACCATCTAGTGGATATATTGGGATTAAGTTAAATACTCCTAGGCCTAGGTTTACTAATATTATTGATGATATTATTGTTTGTAATATTATAATAGGTCTTGTTATAGTTCTTACTGTAATAGCCATTATCGCATAAATTACAACAAATAAGAATGCAATTATAAAATTCATAATTGGTCCTGCAGCAGAAACTATTGCCTCTGCCTTTGATAAAGAATACTTTCCATTAAAATTTCTAGAATTTATTTGTACAGGTTTTCCCCATCCAAATCCCAATAATGCTAAACAAACTATCCCTACTGGATCTATATGGCTCATTGGATTTAAATTTAGTCTACCTTGTAGTCTAGGTGTATCATCTCCTAATTTAGTAGCTGCCCAAGCATGTGCAAATTCGTGGAATGTCATTGCTACTATTACACCTGGCAATGAATATATTAATCCTTCTATTGACCTCCCTCCATTTAGCACATTCATTAATACCATTGCTCCTAATATAATATATAGTGTTCTTCTATCAAAATTAAACATTTTATCTTCCCTTTCTATACAAATAATATGTAATAAAAACTATATCACAATTTAAACCAAATTTCAATTCTTTTTCACCATCTTTTCTTTTATACTTTTTTCTCTCTTTATTCTATAATTTTATTTTGTATTATAACTATTCGTTTTGCAATATATTTTTGTAAAATTTTTTCTTATTTTGTACTATTAAAGTCCGCCAAACTCGAAAGGAGTTATATATTTTTTACAAACTGAACCCACGTTTGTCATTGCCTTCGATGCTTTTCGGGAGTCTTCAATTTGTTCTAAATATATCACTCCTGCGTTTGGCTATTTGGGATTAAATTTTTGAACTCAAAAGAAGTTACATTTTTTATGTTAATAGCTGAAAAATTATTGCAAATTTTATTAAATTATAGTAAAATACTTTGGAGGGTTGAAAAAATCTTACCAAGAGAAAGGAATGAGAATTTTAATGATTGATATTAAATTAATTAGAGAAAATCCAGAAATGGTTAAAGAAAATATTAAAAAGAAATTTCAAGACCATAAATTAGAATTAGTTGATAAAGTTTTAGAATTAGATAAGAAAAATCGTGAAGTTAAACTTAAAGGCGATGAATTACGTTCTAGCAGAAATTCTTTAAGTAGCCAAATTGGTAATTTAATGAGAAGTGGAAATCGTGAGGAAGCAGATAAAATAAAAGCAAAAGTAAATGAAATAAATCAAGAATTAGTTGATAATGAAAAATTAGAGCAAGAATTAGAGACACAAGTTAAAGAAATTATGATGAAAATTCCAAACATTATAGATGCATCTGTTCCTATTGGAAAAGATGATTCTGAAAATGTTGAAGTTCAAAAATACGGTGAACCTGTTGTTCCAGATTATGAAATTCCTTACCATACAGAAATTATGGAAAAGCTATCTGGTATAGATTTAGACTCTGCTCGTAGAGTTGCTGGTAATGGTTTTTATTATTTAATTGGAGATATTGCACGCCTTCACTCTGCAGTTATTAGTTATGCTCGTGATTTTATGATTAATAAAGGATTTACTTATTGCATCCCTCCTTTTATGATTAGAAGTGATGTTGTAACTGGCGTTATGAGTTTTGAAGAAATGGATGCTATGATGTATAAAATTGAAGGTGAAGATTTATATTTAATTGGTACAAGTGAACATTCAATGATTGGTAAATTTAAAGATCAAATATTACAAAAACAAAATCTTCCATACACTATGACATCTTATTCTCCATGTTTTAGAAAAGAAAAAGGTGCGCATGGCATTGAGGAACGTGGTGTTTATAGAATACATCAATTTGAGAAACAAGAAATGATAGTTGTTTGCGAGCCTGAAGAAAGCTACGATTGGTATAATAAAATGTGGAATTATACAGTAGAATTATTTAGAAGTTTAGATATTCCTGTTCGTACTCTTGAATGTTGCTCTGGAGATTTAGCAGATTTAAAGGCAAAATCTTGTGATGTTGAAGCATGGTCTCCTCGTCAAAAGAAATATTTTGAAGTTGGAAGTTGCTCAAATTTAACAGATGCACAAAGTAGACGTTTAGGTATTCGTATAAAAGGTGAAAAAGGAAATTATTTTGCACATACTTTAAATAATACAGTTGTTGCTCCTCCTCGTATGCTTATAGCTTTCTTAGAAAATAACTACAATGCTGATGGTAGCATAAGAATACCGGAGGCTTTAAGACCTTATATGGGCGGAAAAACTGTAATTGGTATAAATTAATATTAAATATAATTAATATTTATATAGTAGCATTGGTTTATAATAAAAATTCTGCAAGTGAAGTGGTTCTAACGAAAGGAGCAAGAAGTTCTAAGTAGATTTTTTGGAAATAGTTCAAATTTACTTTGAAAGGGTGCCAAAAAAGATACATAGAACTTCTGCGAACTGGATGTTAGACAAACGAACTAAAGAATTTTTATTATAAACCAATGCTACAGTTAGGAGAAATATATATGATAGTTAAAAATCCCAATTTTGCAATTTCAGCTGTTTCTGAAAAACAGTACCCTAAAACAAATTTGCCAGAAATTGTTTTAGTTGGTAAGTCCAATGTTGGTAAATCTTCTTTTATAAATACAATGGTTAATAGAAAAAATTTAGCTAGAACTAGTAGTGAACCAGGAAAAACTAGGCAAATTAACTTTTATAACATAGATAACAATTTCTATTTTGTGGATTTACCTGGTTTTGGTTTTAGTAAGATGTCTAAAGAAGAGCAAATTCGTGTTGGAGAATTTATTGAACATTATCTTTCTACAAGAAATCAAATTGCATTAATTATATTTTTAATAGATATTCGCCACTCTCCTACTGAAAATGATGTTATGATGTATAACTATATTATAAATACTGGTTTTCCTTGCATTGTACTTGCAAATAAAGCAGATAAACTTGCACCTTCTAAAGTTGATGCAGCAGTTGAAAATTTACAAAACGAATTAAATCCATTAAAAGATTTAAAATTTTTGCCATTTTCTTCTGAAAAGAAAACTTATACACAAACTGTTTGGAAAGAAATAGAAAATAAGTTAAAATAATTTTATGTTAATAGGGACGGAGATTGTTAATAATCTCCGTCCCTATTAACCCATTGACACAAAATTACTGGCTTACTAGTTCATTTCCGTTGTAATCTATTGTTACATTTTGTTTTGGTAATATATTTTGAGCTATTATTTGCCTTGCTATTAAAGTTTCTAGTTTCTTTTGAACAAACCTTTTTAGTGGTCTTGCACCATATACTGGGTCATATCCATTATCTATTAAATACTGTTTTGCCTTATCAGTTAATTCTATTGTAATTTCTTGGTCTGAAAGCCTCTTATTTAAGTCAACTATTAATAAATCCAAAATTGAACCTATTTCATTTTGTGTTAAAGGTTTATAAAATACTATTTCATCTAGCCTGTTTAAAAATTCTGGTCTAAAACTTTGTTTTAATAATTTTTGAACTTGCTCTTTTGCTTCTTCTGTTAGTTCACCTTTTTCATTTATTCCCTCTAATATATATTCTGAACCTAAATTTGATGTTAAAATTATAATTGTGTTTTTAAAATCTACTGTTCTTCCTTTAGAGTCTGTTATTCTACCATCATCTAATACTTGTAATAATACATTAAATACATCTGGATGGGCTTTCTCAATTTCATCAAATAATATTACTGAATATGGCTTTCTTCTTACTGCTTCTGTTAATTGTCCACCTTCTTCATATCCTACATATCCCGGAGGTGCTCCTATTAATCTTGAAACTGAAAATTTTTCCATATATTCAGACATATCTATTCTTACTATATTATGTTCATCATCAAATAAACTTTCAGCTAATGCCTTTGCAAGTTCTGTTTTTCCAACACCTGTTGGTCCTAAGAACATAAATGTTCCTATTGGTCTTCTTGAATCTTGAATTCCTGCTCTTGAACGAATAATTGCATCTGTTACCTTTTCTACTGCTTCATCTTGACCAATTACTCTTTTATGCAAAATGCTTCCTAAATTTAATATTTTTTCTCTTTCACTCTCCATTAATTTTGTAACTGGTATACCTGTCCATTTTGCTATTATTCTTGTTATTTCATCCTCTGTAACTTTTGTTCTTAATAAACTACTTTCTTTTGATTTTGCTGCAATTTCTTCTTCTTTTTTTAATTCCTTTTGTAATTCTGGCAATTTACCATATTTTAATTCTGCTGCTTTATTTAGCTCATATTCTCTTTCTGCTTTTTCTATTTGGCTATTTACTTTCTCTATTTCTTCACGAATTTTTTGTACCTTTGAAATAGCTCCCTTTTCGTTTTCCCATTTTGCTTTCATCTCATTAAATTTACCTTGCATTTCTGCAATTTCTTTTTGAATTTCTGCTAAACGTTTTTGAGATTGTTCATCTTTTTCCTTTTTAAGTGCTGTTTCTTCTATTTGATGTTGCATTATTTTTCGTGATATTTCATCTAATTCTATTGGCATAGATTCCATTTCTGTTTTTATCATACTACAAGCTTCATCTATTAAATCTATTGCTTTATCTGGTAAAAATCTATCTGTAATATATCTGTGTGATAATGTAGCAGCTGAAATTATTGCATTATCGCTTATTTCTACACCATGATATACTTCATATCTTTCTTTTAAACCTCTTAATATTGAAATTGTATCTTCAACTGTTGGTTCATCAACTAATACATGTTGAAACCTTCTTTCTAATGCTGGGTCTTTTTCTATATATTGTCTATATTCATTTAGAGTTGTTGCACCTATACAATGTAATTCTCCTCTTGCAAGCATTGGTTTAAGTAAGTTTCCAGCATCCATTGCACCTTCTGTTTTACCTGCACCAACAATTGTGTGAAGCTCATCTATAAATAAAATTATTCTTCCATCACTTTTCTTTACTTCTTGTAAAACTGCTTTTAATCTTTCCTCAAATTCGCCTCTATATTTAGCTCCTGCAACCAATGCTCCCATATCTAGTGAAAATATTGTGCAATTTTTTAATCCTTCTGGAACATCTCCTCTTACAATTCTTAAAGCTAAACCTTCTGCTATTGCTGTTTTTCCAACACCTGGCTCACCTATTAAACACGGATTGTTCTTTGTTTTCCTAGATAAAATTCTTATTACATTTCTTATTTCATCATCTCTACCTATAACAGGGTCTAGTTTTTGTTTTCTTGCCATTTCAACTAAATCTGTACCATATTTTTTTAATGCATCATAAGTATCTTCTGGATTATCTGTTGTCACTTTTGTATTCCCCCTTACTTCTAATAAAACTTTTAAAAATTCATTTTTATTAATATTAAATGTTCTGAATAACTCTTTTAATTTTGAATTTGCTTTATCCATTAAACCTAGCATAATATGCTCTACTGAAATATATTCATCTTTCATTTGTTCTGCAGTTTCTTCTGCTTTTGTTAATGCTTCATCTACATCTCTTGATACATATATTTGGTCCATAGCCCTTGAATTTGAATGCATTCTAGGCTTATTATCTATTTCTCTTTTTATAGCATTTTCAAATTCATCACTTACATTCATTTTCTTTAGTAATTCTTTTATTAAGCTACTATCTTGCGTTAATAATGCGTATAGTAAATGCTCTTGGTCTATCTGACTATTTTCATTTGCCACAGCTATACTTTGTGCTTTTTGTATGGCCTCAATTGATTTTTGTGTTAACTTTTGGCTATTCATAAAATACCCCCTTTTTTAATATCTTATAGTGTTAGATATTTATCTTTTTTAAATGCAGATTTTACCTGCATTTTTTTTACATAATATCTAAATACAACATATAGAATTATGTTACAATTAACAGCCTATTATATGTACAAAGTAGCCAAACGCAGGAGTTATATATTTATTAAAAATTGAAGACCCCCGAAAAGCATCGAAGGCAATCGCCCTCGTGGGTTCAATTTAGAATAAATATATAACTCCGACGAGATTTGGCGGACTTTATAGTACAAGCCGTGAATAATAACAGAATTATTAATAACTCACTAAAATTCTATATTCACATATTTAAACTTTTTCTTATTAATCTTATTAATTCTCTAGCATCTTCTTCCCCTAAATTATCTAATATACTTTTTGCAAGAACAATTCCACTTTCATAATTTTCTATTATATATTCTCTCCCGGGCTTTGTAATATATACTATAACTTTTCTTTTATCATCATCATGATTTTTTCTCTCAATATATTTTTTCTTTTCTAAACTATTTAATGCACTTGCAATTCTTCCTGTTGTTACTTGCATATAATTACATATTTCACCAGCAGTTGCTCCATTTCGTATTGTATTTAAGTAATATAATATTGCCATTTCTCCTGTTGCAAAATTTCTTGGATGCTCTTGCAAAGGATTTTTAGAAAATTGTGCTAATATATAAAAAAGTTCATCTGCTAAAGAATTATATTCCACTTTCTTCACTTCCTTTATCTTACACTATAAGATATTATAGCACCTTTTTTATTTTTGTCAAGAGGCTTTTTCAAAATTTAGGTCAAAGCCTATATATTCTCAACTCGAATATCTGTAAAATTCTTATTTTGCTCTAACAGCCATTCTTTCATTTTATCAGTACTTACTAATATAGTACAATTACTTGATAATTTTTTAAATGTTCTAGCTCCAACACATTCGCTATTTATCATCCAATTTTTTAAATTCAAATTACTAAGTGATGTACACTCATTAAAAGCATTCGTTAAATTCATCAATTTATTAGTATTAAACGTACTTAAATCTAAACTTGTTAGATTACTGCACCCGCGTAAACATGGCATACATATTTGATAAATTTGAGGTATTAAAGTGCGTTAAGTCTAACTCTTGCAAAGATGTACATCTAGCAAACATCGCATAAAAACTACTTACCTTTGCTGTGTTAAAATTATCAACATTTATATCCTGCAAATTTGAACAGCCAGCAAACATTCCTCCCATACTTTTAACATTACCCGTGTCAAAACTACTTACATTAATACTCTTTAAATTACTGCACTCATAAAATATACAATACATGTCAGTAACCAAATTTGTCTCAAAACTTTTTAAATCTAAATTTTTCAATCCACTACAACTTTCAAACATACGACGCATACTCTTAACTTTACTAGTATCGAATGTACTTAAGTCCAATGCTTCTAATCCGCTACAACCATAAAACATATTGCTCATAGATATAACTTTATTTGTATGAAAACTACTTAAATCTAATGTCTTTAATCCATTATCATTTTCAAACATATGCCCCATTCCTATTATTTCATCAGTCTTTAAGTTTTCTAAACCATCTATTGTTATTTCTTCTGTTAAATCACTTCCTATATTACTAAATAGATAATCTGAATAGGTATGTGCTACTACTCCTCCATCTTGTCCTATTGTTACATTATAGCATTTTTCTCCATCTGATGCTGTTTCCTCTTCATACCAAGCTAAAATAACTCCTTCTTTTTTTGTACCAACATCCCAACAATTTTCATCATTTTCAACTGTTTTTCCTTCCCTTGTATCCTTTATTATTATACTTTTTATTCTTCCTCTTTGTATTTTATCATTTCCTAAAAATCCAGATGTTGATTTATTTTCATTAATTGTACGAACTAGTGTCATAAACTCTTCTATATAGTATTCCCCATATACTTTTTCCATTACTATATCATTTCCCATTTTTACCCTTATCCATAAATAGTAATTTCCTGTTTTCTGATCACCACTATCTATTAATGCCATTTTATTTATGCTTATTGTTTCTTCTTCACCATCTTCATCTTCTTCAAACTGAGCATTTTTATAGATTTTTGGTGCTTCTGTTTTACTTGTATTCCATGCATATTGTAATGAAATATTTTTATCTTCATTTAGATTATATCTCTTAACTGTCATTTCTACTTCTTGTATTTGTTTTCTACTTAAATCACTTTCTTTATCTACTGTTACAACTATTCTATCTATTTCTCCTTTTTTCCCTAAGTATTCTACATTTCCATCTTCTTTTACCTCATATGCCCTTTTACTCGGAAATACTACTAAAAAAGTACCATCTTGCATATCTTCTACTTCTGTGTTTTCTTTCATACCATTTAATTCTTTTTGCAAGTTATCTTGGTTCATTCCCCCATCATCTATTCTACTTGTTAAAGAAGCAATTCCTAATACTTCCTTTTCCATTGCAATTTCTGTTGCTTCTTTAGATTCTCCAGCTTTTGTTATAATTCCATTTTCTCCAAGTATTAAATTTATTGTTACTCCCACCAGTATTAACATTACTATTATTGTAATTATTAA